>CABVSA010000085.1 GCA_902500805.1 uncultured Nitrospira sp.
CGTTCTACCACAATCTTGGCTTCACGACCTGTCCAACAAACGGGGGTAACTTCAACCTTCGGAAACTCACCTGGATACCACAAGTCTTCTCGTGCTTGGTCGTACATTGCTTATGCGGCCGTCACACCACCATCCACCGACAAGATGCTCCCCGTTGTCCAGCTCGACTCCTCGGATGCAAAATAAACCGTCGCTTCGGCAATCTCCTCCGGCTGCCCGAGCCGACCCATTGGGTGGACGCCTTCGAACCAGGCTCTAATCTGTGGATCCTTCACCATGTTTGCGATAGGTGGGGTCACAACGCCAGCTGGACAGATACAGTTACAACGGATGTTTTGCTTAGCGTAGTGCACAGCCACTGTCTTGGTGAGCATGATCACACCCGCCTTGGCCGCTTGATACGCATGAGCCTCAAAGCCGGGAATTGCCTTGAGCCCGACGACTGTGGAGATATTCAGGATCGAGCCGCCGCCCTGCTGAAGCATCTGAGGAATCACCGCACGAATAAATCGAAACGTCCCCTTCATAAACACGTCAAAGGTGTCATCCCAAATCTGATCAGTGGTCTCGTGAAGTCGCCCCGTATGGAACAAATTGCCCGCATTGTTGACCAGAATATCGAGACGACCAAACGTCCCGACAGTAGTTGCCACCGCTTCCTGCACGTCCTGTTCGTTGGTCACACTGCCTGGAAGTGCTAAGGCCTGTCCGCCTGTCCGCTCAATTTCCTCAACAACGCGTTCCAATTCGTCCTGCCGCCGACCTGTGATCGCAACTTTTGCGCCTTCCCGAGCAAAAACCTTAGCGATCGCTTCACCGATGCCGGTCCCTCCACCGGTTACAATCGCGATCCTGTGTGCGAGTCTCATATGCGTCACCCCTAAGCAGTTTGGTTAATCACTATCAAGCACGGTACATATCGATTCGTGAACCCATCACAAACCAGGACGACACACCGCGTGCAATATCTGCATTGCCTTAATCACTTCCAGATTTGAGTGTCAAAGGAGTAACTGAACCCCATCGAACCTCTACGGCATCCGTCGCTCCTTTCACGAATGGTTTGACGACAACTTGATCGATGGTCTCCATACATGCTCCATCCGCTGAAATCTTGAGGGGCGGGCTACTGAGCATCAACAGACCTTAGGCTAGGACGATTCGAGAAGAAGATTGTAAAAGAATCGTCTCGACTTCCGATGCGTCCAGCACTTCTTTCTCCAAGAGCGCTTCCGCCAACGCTTTTAAGCTTGCCATCTGTTCGGTCAGGATCCGCTTGGCCCGTTCGTAATTTTCCGTGATGAGGCGCTTGATTTCTCGATCGATCTCCAGCGCCATTTCACTGCTAACATCTCGCCTGCTCCCAACGGAGCGACCGAGAAACATGGATTCGTCTTTCTGACTAAACACAAGCGGCCCAATTGTTTCACTCATGCCCCATTCGCAAACCATTTGGCGCGCAAGAGCCGTCGCACGCTCTAAATCATTGCCGGCTCCAGTCGTGATCTGTTTGAATACCAGTTCCTCTGCGACTCTGCCGCCCATTAGGATCGCCAACGTGTTGTACAAAAACTCCTTAGAGTAATTGTGACGATCGTCAGTTGGCAGCTGCATGGTCACACCCAGCGCGCGACCTCTCGGAATAATCGACACTTTGTGGAGAGGATCGGTGCCAGGCAGAAGTTTGGCCATCAAAGCATGACCCACCTCGTGGTAAGCGGTGACCCGCTTTTCCTCGTCCGTGAGAGCCATGCTCTTGCGTTCGGGGCCCATCAAGATCTTGTCCTTCGCCATATCGAAGTCCACGGCTCCAACTTCGGTTTTACTCTGACGAGCAGCCCAGAGCGCCGCCTCATTGACCAAGTTTTCCAAGTCGGCGCCTGAAAAACCGGGAGTACCTCGAGCAATCTTCTCCAGCTCTACGCCGGCGGCAATCGGCACTTTCTTGGTGTGGACCTTCAGGATCTCCGCACGGCCTCGGAGGTCCGGCTGATTCACCACCACTTGCCTGTCGAATCGGCCTGGCCTCAGCAGAGCCGGATCGAGTACATCTGGGCGATTGGTGGCTGCCACCAGAATGACGCCCTCCGTCGTATCAAATCCGTCCATTTCGACCAGCAACTGATTGAGCGTTTGTTCACGTTCATCGTTTCCACCGCCGAGCCCCGCTCCCCGTGACCGTCCGACTGCATCGATCTCATCGATGAAAATAATACAGGGAGCCTGCTTTTTCGCTTGTTCGAACATGTTACGCACTCGAGAGGCCCCGACGCCCACGAACATTTCCACAAAATCTGACCCGCTGATGCTGAAGAAAGGAACGCCCGCCTCGCCGGCCATCGCCTTCGCCAATAAGGTCTTCCCGGTTCCAGGAGGGCCTACCACCAACACACCTTTGGGAATCCGCCCGCCGAGTTTCTGAAACTTTTTCGGGTCCTTCAAAAATTCGACCGTTTCTTGCACTTCCTCTTTCACTTCATCGATTCCTGCCACATCGGCAAACGTCACCTTTTTTCGATCATCTGTCAGCATGCGGGCTCTGCTCTTCACGAGGGACAGAGCCTGGTTCCCAGGCTGCATCCGGCGCATGAAGAACAACCATAGGCCGAGAAAAAGAACGAATGGCCCCCAGGTCAGGAGAAAGCTGATATACCAAGGATTTTCTTCGGGTGGTTTGACCTCAATCTGAACATTTTTCTCCCGTAATACCTGCACCAGTTCGGGATAGTCTGTTGAATAGGTTCGAAGTCGAGAATTATTTTTCAGTACGCCACTGATATGGTGTCCCCTAATAGTCACCTTTTCCATGTCGCCAGTCTCGATTTTCGACATGAAATCACTAAAAATAACCTGTTCATCCAATGCAGGAGGCGGCATATTCCATACATTCAGAAGGAGAATCATGAATAGGCCTACCGCCATCCAAAACAGTAGTTTTTGGGTCTTGGTAGTCAAGGGTAGCCTCATACTCTATTAGTCCAACGTCTCGAATTGTTTGCCACTGTGATACTCTTACCACCAGGTTGAAAAGGTGGACTGCGCTCATAACGATCTCATGCTGAATGTCGCCAACCGGGTGGGGGCCCTGCCTTACAAAGGCTAGAACCACCCACCCGCTGACAGTCTAGCGGCTAGACTGGTGTTCCTGTCCCCTTCTCATCATTAATACGCGCTCTGGCCCTTGGCGTTCGCCACCTGGGCCGGGAACGGATCCAGGATGCTCTTCGGCGCGTTGTTCCAGATCACGTCCGCCAGATTCGACATCCGGCTCACGATCTGCGCCGCCACCCCGCCCGCGGCCCCGAACAACCCGCACCAGCCCAACGTCACGAAGCCCCAGTGTAACGGCGCCGCAAACAGCTCATCCACAAACCAGAACGCATGGCCCCACTCGTTGAGCCCCACGTTCGGCAGAATGAACATCGGCCCCACCACCGCCGCCACCAACGGGAACGACGTCGCTTGGCTATACAGCGGCAACCGCGTCTGCGCATACAGGTAGCTCGACACGCCGCACGTAATGTACAGCGGGAACGTCCCGTAGAACGCCACAATGTGGCTCGCCGTAAAGCTCGTGTCCCGGATGATCACTTGGTGCCACGCCGCATCCTGCTCCAACGTGTAGCTCCCCGCGTAGTACACGCCCCAGATGTAGCACACCAACCAGCCCATCCAGTAAAAGTACCGCTTCAGCTCCAGCTTCGGGTCCAGGTTCGCCAGGTTCCGATCCCGCGTCACCCAGATCCAGCCGATCGACGTCGCAAAGAACAGGGCATTGGCCACAATGTTAAACCGCCACAGCCCCATCCACACCGACTCGAACTCCGGGGTCATGGAATCCAACCCGTGCGAATACCCGAAGGTCCGCTGATACACCACCCAAAACACCCCGATCGCCAACATCGCAAACCAGCCGATCTTCACCGGCTTCGAATCGTACCACTGCGAGACGTCATACCCTCGCTCACTTGAGGCTGCCATGATGATACCTCCTTATTCGACAATACACGTCAGATACAACTGCCTAGCTCAGATCGAATCCCCACCTCCTTTCCTTTGGAAACGATCGTGTCGCCCAAAGATCCATGCACATAAGGGCATCTGCCCTTATATAAGAGCATATGCCCTTATTTATGTCAAGGGCCGAACTTCCGTTCAGCTCTGCTTGGACCAAGCACGGCGCAATCGTATACTTCCAAATAGGTGGACCATTTGACGTCCAAGGATGTCCGTTGTAGAACTACACGATGCTGAATCACACATCACCACCATCTCCGTGCTACTGCGCTGTGTTAAGAAAGGCCGTGCGGCGCGTTTCCTTGATCTATGACACTCACCTGAAATCTACAGGCTTAAAGACAACCCAATTCTCTCTCCTGGCGGAACTATCCCAGGATCGCCCTCAACCACCGACCATGAATCAGCTGTCGGAGTATCTAGTGATGGATCGCTCAACTCTCGGGCATAACCTGAGGCCACTCCTACGTCGGGGACTGGTTCTCTTGCAACAAGATACTGACGACGGAAGGACACGTCGGGTTATCCTCACTGCCAAAGGTGCAGCCAAGCTTTCTGAGGGAAGGAGACTATGGCAGGCAGCACAGAAAGAATATGAAAGGACGATTGGAAAAGATGTGGCTGTTAAGCTGCGTAATGCTCTACACGACCTCACAAGGCTGGACGTACCCTAGCGGAGCCGTGGAAACACTTCCGAAGATCTAACCGTCGACCCAAATAACGGTGTCGTGTCTGGACACTCGTGCGTATAACCGGGTTAGCCCACTCACTCTCAAGCAACCCACTGCTTCATCACGCTACTCGTTACCTGCTTCTACTTTCCGAACTCAAACCTCTGAGCACACTTCACAATTCGTCCCCTTGTTCCCGCGATGCATTCACCGCATTTGTCCCAGCTACTTTGCGGTCTTCCTTTTCCGTTTCCTTCTGTGACTTGAGATCTCGCTCGTCTTGGTGGCCACCAATGAGTGCTCCGGTGATCAGCATCTGAATACCGATGAGGAGAAAGAACAAGGCACCCTTATACTGGCCACTTGGCTCGACCAGCGAAAACTTATGCGCGGAGACAAGAAGGGAGAGTGCTGAGCACAAGAATAAGAACGTTCGCATGTCGGATGACTCATGGTGAATAATACTCCAAAGGGTATGCTTGTGATGAGATTCAGGTCAACTGGAAATCACGCAGATGGCAGGAGCTAAAACCACTCAGACTGGGACGTTTTCGAACCTGTCAATGTTAAAGAACCCAGGAGGATAAGCTCCCTAAAGCCCGTGATACCCCTTTCACCAGGCAAAGCCCACTCTCACATCTCGTCGTCCTCATCCCATATCGAAAACGAGCGACACTTCACGAGATACGCTTCACACACCTAAGGACGATACTGGAGGTGTAGGCGACATCCTCAACTAGGGTGTAGGCGAGCCCATCCCGGAAGTCGGTTCGGTGAGCGAGACTGATGCTGGAGTTGCGGACTGGACGCCACCTTTGAAGGGGAGATCCAGGAGCGAGTACGGGTTCACTCGCGCGCCGTTGAGTTTGACACCCCAATGGAGATGCGGACCGGTCGCCCGACCAGTGGCGCCGACTTTCCCCACGATCTGCCCGGCCTTCACGACGTCGCCGTCTTTGACGAGGACTTCGGACAGGTGGAAATACATCGAGTAGAACCCCAGTCCATGATCGAGGAAGAGGCCCTTTCCTGAGAAAAAATGGTCGACAGTAAGCCGCACCACCCCTTCATTCGTCGCCGCAACGGGCGTACCGAGCGGCGCACTGATATCTTCTCCGTTATGCGGGTTCCGTGGTTGGCCATTCATGATTCGGACACTACCGAAGATCCCCGTTCGTCTGCCGCTCACCGGCTCCACGAAACCAGGCTGCCATAATCTCGCCTGCGAATCGACCGCCAGTCCCGTTTTGATCTGTTCCTGTTCCGCCTTCCACCGGGCGACAGCCTTCTCGTCTAAATCAACTTTGTCTTTCGGCAGCGTCAAATGCTCGACATGAAACTTTTCTTTGACCACCGATACGCTGTAAGTGAGGGTGCGACTCTGCTCCCCCTGCTTCAGCTCGACGAGCAGATCATGCGTTCCCGGCTCATCTTGTAGATCAATCCCCAGCAACCCCACAAACCCTTTCGGCTCGTCGAGTCGCGGATCAGGGAAGAACCGGATAGAGCGACCAAGAAACGTTCCCTGCACTGTGGCCGATTCATCTTCCAACGGCACTTTCACGACAAGCACCTGGCCCTGCTTGCCGCTATAACGACCTTCGACACCCTGAACAGCCAGTAGAGAGCCGGGTACGAGAGCAAAAGCAAGATGCGTGAGCAGCACAACAACCGCAAACTGTACCAGCCCGATAGACCGTGTAGGAGAGAGTGTGAACAATAGTGTCATCGGTAAAATCGCCCTCCTGAGACTTGCGAGATTAGTTCTTCAACCCGTCGATTCTGGGCGCTAAAGGGATCCATACAAAGGATCGTTTCCTCCCAGTACCCGTTCAGTTTCAAATAGGTCCAATCAACCGTGTAGGATCGGTTCTTGGCTCGCGCGAAGCGTATGAAGTCCCCTCGCACCTTCGCCCTCGTCGTCTGCGGTGGGGTGGACATGGCCCGTTGAACGGCATCTTCCTCAACAACCCGCTCGACTAACCCGCGAGACTCCATCAGATAGTACAGCCCTCTCGTCCGCTTCACATCATGGTACTGCAGATCGAGCAGCAACACCCTCGGATCGTCCCAGCCACAATTCTTCTTGTCGACATAGGATTGAATCAGGTGCTTCTTCGTGACCCAATCGATCTGATGCGTCAGCTGCATCGGATCCTCCTCCAACTGCTGCAGTACCGCTTCCCACTTGTTGCAAACATCATCGAGGGTCGGGTCATGCGCTTCTTGCGCCAGAAAGTCTCTTGCACGGCTCAGATAGACCCGTTGAATCTCTATGGCGGTCATCTGGCGACCGTCATCGAGCCGGACCTTCTTTTTCAAGGTTGGATCGCGGGACACCTCGCGGATCGCCTTCACCGAGTCTTCCAGCTCCATCCCATGGACCGCATACCCTTCTTCGATCATCGACAGGACCAGCGTGGCGGTTCCCACCTTGAGATAGGTGACATACTCGGACATGTTCGAATCACCGACGATGATATGCAGACGCCGATACCGTTCCGCATCGGAATGCGGCTCATCGCGGGTATTGATGATGCTCCGGGAGGATGTCGTCGAGGACGACGTCTTCTCATGAATATGTTGCGCGCGCTGCGAAATGAAATACTGCGGCTTCCCCGACACCTTTAAGACCTTCCCGGCTCCGCTGAAGATCTGCCTGGTGACAAAAAATGGGATCAGCTGTTCGGTGACTTTCCAAAAGTCGACGTCCCGCCGCATCAGAAAATTTTCATGGCAGCCGTACGTATTGCCCAATGAGTCCGTATTGTTCTTGAAAATATAGATCTCTCCGGATAAGCCTTCCTCGCGGAGCCGCTCTTCTGCGGCAGGCAGACAAGCTTCCAGCAGTCGCTCTCCCGCCTTATCGTGCACGACAAGATCCAGGATATTGTCGCACTCCGGGGTCGAGTACTCGGGATGACAGCCGGTGTCTTGATAGAACCGAGCCCCGTTGACCAAAAAGGCGTTCGACGGCCAGCTGTTCGGAATCAGTCCTTCAAAGATGTAGCCCAAGACTTTTTCCATGGGCAGATAGATCCGGCCGTTGGGGGAAAAAATGAGGCCGTATTCGTTCTCGAGGCCGTAAATCCGTTGTTTCATGGGACCCACCGTCATCATGCGCGAGCCACACTCAGATTATACGCCCAGACTGGGATCTTCAACAAAGGACGCCATTATGAACGGAAGAGGTTAGGACGGGAGCGCCTGTCGAATCTCACTGACCGAGAGGCGACGGAACTTTCGGCCGGTCCGATTGCGGTCCAGCACCGCAACCTCCAACCCTTCCGGCTGGAGCTTTTGATTGGCCGTTTGATCGAGAGCCGTCACGCAGAGCCGCAGGGCTTCGTCGAGATTTGGGGCATGGCTGGGGCTATTCTCCTTCAAGAAACTCTGTACCACATCCGCCCGCCCTCCAATCACGGCAACGTTCTTTTCGTCAATGATGCTCCCGTCAAAGGAAATACGATAGATTTCATTCGGATGGCTGTTGATGCCGGTCTGTACGACGAGAATTTCCACCTCCAGTGGTTTCATTTCCTGGCTGAAGACCGTCCCCAAACTCTGCGAATACCCGTTCGCCAACGATCGGCCGGTGACATCTTCCCGGCTATACATGAACCCCTTGAGATCGGCGTGGCGAATCCCCGCCTTCCGAAGATTCTCGAACTCGCTATACTTACCGGCCCCGGCGAACGCGATATTGTCGTAGATCTCAGAGACTTTATGAAGCGAGGCGCTTGGATTGTCGGCGGCCAAGAGAATCCCGTCGACATACTCCATCGCGATGATCGATCGGCCCTTGGCAATCCCCTTCTTGGCGTACTCCGCCTTGTCCTGCATCATCTGTTCAGGAGACACGTAGTAGGGCATCGGCATGAATTAGGTCTCCCGTGAACGACGAGCTGCCATGACTGCATCACATACCGACCGGAGCGTGTCCTCTGCGACATCCGTGATGCCTTGATTGGTCACGATCTTCGCGGTGGGATAAATCCCCCGCACAAGGTCAGGCCCCCCGGTCCCAACGTCGTCATCCGCGGCATTGTAGAGTGCCAACACCGCCAGCTTGATCACCTCCGCTTCGGAGAGATTTCGCTGAAAGTGTTCCCGCATCGTATTGCGAGCATCTTTGCCGCCGGATCCGATGGCATGGTAATCCGATTCTTCGTATCTCCCGCCGGTGATGTCGTACTTGAAAATGCGCCCCTCGCCGCGTTTCAGGTCATACCCGACATAGAGCGGCATCACGACCAACCCCTGGAACACCATGGGCAAATTCGCTTTTACCATCTGTCCCAGCTTATTGGCCTTCCCTTCGCACGAAAGCGGCATACCTTCTAATTTTTCGTAGTGCTCCAACTCGGTCTGGAACAGTTTGGCCATCTCAATACAGGGGCCGGCTGCCCCCGCGATCGCCATCGCCGACCACTCATCAATCTTGAATACCTTCTCAATCCGGCGATCCGCGATCTGAAATCCCTCAGTGGCACGGCGATCCCCGGCAATGATCACTCCCTGCTGATACTTGATCGCCAACACGGTCGTCGCAGAGGGTACCGACACGGCCCCGGCTGTGCGCGTAGGATCGGAGTTGGGTGCGGACCCATTCGCTCCGAGCGTCATACCCGGATAATATTTCGAAAGGAATTCCACGAAACTCGAACCGTCGTGATCGGGGAGATGGGGTAACTTCATCGTCGTATCAAAACCGTTCGTCACACCTTGAGTTTTTCGAGAAGCACATCAACCGAATCGGAAGCATCGAACAGCGCCCCGGTCAACGCTTGTGTCCCACGATGGGGATCCATCAAGGGGACTTTCTTGATCGTGGTATCACCGGCATCGAACAAGACCGAGGTCCAACTGGCACCGTACAAGGATTTCGAAAACTTGCTCACACAACGGCCACGAAAATACGCTCGCGTGCCCGTCGGAGGTTGGGACTCGGCCCGTTGGATTTCTTCCTCATCAACGATCCGCTCGATCAGCTGACTCCGCTCCAGCGTATAGAAGAGCCCTTTTTCAGGACGAACGTCATGGTATTGCAGGTCCATTAATTTCACGCGTGGGTCGTCCCATCCACAGCCTTTTCGCTCCATGTAGGACTCAATCAAGTGTCGCTTCGCCACCCAATCCAATGAATGGACCAACAAACGCGGATCCTGCTCGAGCTTATTGAGGACCTCTTCCCAACGGAGCAGCACGTCCTGAATGACAGGCCCATGTGCTTGCGAGGCATAAAATACCTTGGCCGCACTCAAGTAGGCCCGTTGGACCGCCAGCGCCGTCGTGGGCCTGCCACCTGCCAACTTCACCGTCTGCTTGACTTCCAGGTCTCGCGACACCTGTTTGAACACCCGAACCGGCTCTTCGAGTTCCATCTGCGGCAAACCGGCACCAGCTTCCAACAGATGCAGCACTATGTCCAGAGTTCCGACCTTGAGATAGGTGGAGAGCTCCGCCATATTGGCATCGCCCACAATCACATGCAGCCTCCGAAACCTGGCTGCATCCGCATGCGGTTCGTCGCGCGTGTTGATGATCGGGCGCTTGACCATCGTGTTGAGATCCATGAGACATTCAAAAAAGTCCGCCCGCTGAGAGATCTGATATTCCGTTGGGGCAGTTTGATTTTCAGCGCCGACTTTTCCCGCCCCGGCGAAGATCGGCCTGGTCACAAGAAACGGGGTCAGCACACGCGCAATCCGATCGAACGGCACCGTTCTCGAGACCAAGTAGTTCTCGTGATACCCGTAGCTGTTGCCCTTGCCGTCGGAGTTATTCTTATAGAGGGTATAGACTTCAAAGCCTCGCGCACGGGCCATGGTCTGCAGGCATGAAGCAAGAATACGCTCCCCTACCCGTTCAAACGCTACGATCTCTCGAGCGTGTGAACACTCAGGCGTCGAGTACTCCGGATGAGCCCCATCCACATACAACCGTCCACCGTTCGCCAGCACCTTATTCAACTGCCGGTTATAGTCCGGGTTCGGACGCTCGCGCTCACCATCGACCTCAAACCCACGCGCGTCGACCAAAGGATTCTCGTTTTCGTAGTCCCAGATCGAGGTTGGAGCCGCCAGCTTCGGATAGTGCCCGATCACGGCAAAGGACCCGGACACCGGATCCATCGCCGAGGCATCTCTCGAGGCAATCCCGAACTCAGTTTCCGTACCGATCACCCGAGCGGAGTTCGTGGGAGTCTGTTCGTTCATCATGTCGCTAGAGATAGTGGCCGGTGCTCATCGTTTCAATCTGACGATGTTCCGTCGGTCCACCGCTGATGGTTCGTAGATGGATGATCTTCTCACCCTTCTTGCCAGCCACCTTGGCCCAATCGTCCGGATTGGTCGTATTCGGAAGATCTTCGTGCTCCTTGAACTCTTCACGGATGGCGCGGATCAAGTCGTCCGATCGCAAACCGGTTCCTTCATTCGCGATCACCCGTTTCACGGCAAACTTCTTCGCCCGCGACACGATCCCTTCAATCAACGCGCCACTGGCGAAGTCTTTGAAGTACAACACTTCCTTTTCACCGTTGGCATAGGTCACTTCGATGAATTTGTTTTCTTCGCTGGCCGCATACATGGCTTCGACCGTCATCGCGGTCAAGCGTTCGACCAGTGCGTGCCGATCCCCTCCATGCCGCGCGACATCCTCCTCGGCAAACGGAAGCGCTGTCGAGATATACTTCGAGAAAATGTCCCGTGCGGCATCAGCATCCGGACGCCCCACCTTCACTTTGACGTCCAATCGCCCCGCACGCAGCACAGCCGGATCAATCAAATCCTGACGATTGCTCGCTCCGATGACGATGACATTGCGCAATCGTTCGACGCCATCGATCTCGGAGAGGAATTGAGGAACGATCGTTGATTCAATATCCGAGGATACGCCGGTCCCACGGGTTCGGAAGAGCGCATCCATTTCATCAAAAAACACAATCACCGGATGCCCATCCTCGGCCCGCTCCTTCGCCTTTTTGAACACCTCACGGACTTGACGCTCTGATTCACCGACGTACTTGTTGAGCAGTTCAGGGCCTTTGACATGCAGGAAATAGCTACGAATCTCTTTCCCGGATCGATCCCCCAGCTTCTTGGCGATCGAGTTGGCCACCGCTTTAGCGATCAGGGTCTTTCCGCAACCAGGCGGCCCATAGAGCAACACCCCTTTAGGCGCACTGAGTTGATACTCTGCAAAGACCTGTGGATGTAGAAACGGGAGTTCGACGGCATCACGAACCTGTTCCAACTCTTTCTGAAGGCCACCGATGTGCGCATAGTCGACATCCGGGACTTCTTCCAACACCAGCTCTTCCGCTTCGGACTTGGGAAGCTTTTCGATCACGTAGCCGGAACGAGCGTCGTAAAGGAGGTGATCTCCCACGCTCAGCCGTTCGGCCAACAAGGGATCGCCCAGATCGGCCACCTTCTCCTCATCAAAGTGGAGTGTGACCAATGCCCGGCCCCCTTCCAGCACATCCTTGAGTCGAACAACCTCGCCTTGACTCTCGAATTCTTTGACCTCGATCACATTGAGGGCTTCATTCAGGACGACCTCTCGTCCCTTCCGCAACTCGGTCCGCTTAATCGAGGGATGAAGGCTCACTTTCATTTTTCGGCCCGATACATACACATTACCCGTTCCGTCTTCGTTCAGGCTGGAAAAAATGGCGTAGCTCGACGGAGGCGCCGTCAGCTTTTCCACCTCCGCCCGCAGGGCCTCGATCTGAGCCTTGGCCTCTTGGAGCGTCGTGACGAGTTTCTCGTTCTGTTTGGTCGCCTGGTCGAGTTGGTAGCGAGATTGATACAGCCGACGGATCTCTTCTTCCATCGACTGAATTTGGACGCGAAGTTTGTCGAGCTCCCGAGCCTGTTCACTGTTCTTGTGAATCATCTCCCCCTCCCCCTCAGACAACCGCTTTGTGATCTTCTTGACAGAATCTCGGAGGGACCGGAGCCGGTTTGGCTGACTCTTGCTATCCGCCATAGTGAGACGACACGATCAGCTCAACATATCGAGCCTAAGCGAGAGTACGTTAGGTGTGAGAGATTCTAACACCCGACCTAGGGGTGGTCAACTCCAACGGGCGTTCTGACGCGGGATAGACTCACGCGCCGTCACATCGCATCACATCTGCAACGCGTCCGTGAACTCCCGAAGCGCTTCACCGATATCATCACGCGTCAACAACGCCCCGATCACCGCGACTCCGTGAGCACCGGCTCGGCGAGCGTCTCCCACCCGTTCGCACGTAATGCCTCCGATGGCGAAAACTGGAACCGTCGATTCACGACAGGCCGCGGCAAGGAGATCGAGTCCAAGTGGGGGACCGTACGAACGTTTCGAGGCCGTATCAAAAATCGGGCCGAAAATGATGTAGTCGGCGCCCTCCTGATTCCCCCGCCGAACCTCTTCAACGGAATGCGTGGAAACCCCGATCAACCGATCAGGCCCCAGCAACCGACGGGCACTCGATACCGGAAGACTGTCGGAACGAAGATGAACACCACCTAAGTTCAATGCCAACACGAGGTCTACACGATCGTTGAGGATCAACGGAACAGCTCGAGGCTCTGCCAATGCGTGAATCTCATGTGTCAACGACAGCAATTCACCTGTCGGCAAATCCCGCTCCCGCAGTTGAATAGCCGGCAGACCTGCGACGACGGCGTGATGGAGAATCTCGGAAAGGGGACGCCCGCGCGTCTGATGGCGATCAGTCACGAGGAGCAAGCGAAAATCAATGGGAGGCATCAGTAAAGGAATGAGACAAAATCAATGAGCTCACAAAGGCGATCTCTCCTCTCACATTCTGGCTACTCGTCATTGTTATACACCCACACAACTCTGGCTTCAGTCCTCACGACTGTCTTTAGAGCATCCCCTCGATCGGACTGCTGGCCGTGGCATACAGCTTCCGAGGAATACGGCCGGCCTTGTACGCAAGTCGACCGGCATGCACCGCATACTTCATGGCCTCCGCCATCGCAAGAGGATCTTGGGCGCCAGCAATCGCGGTGTTCATCAGCACCGCATCGGCGCCTAACTCCATCGCAAATGCGGCATCGGACGCGGTCCCAACACCGGCATCGACGATGATCGGCACCTTGATCATTTCCATAATGATTTTCAAATTATAGGGATTGCGGATTCCAAGGCCTGATCCGATCGGCGCCGCCAGCGGCATGACGGCGGGACACCCAACATCGACGAGTTTCTGCGCGACGATGGGATCGTCATTTGTGTAGGGAAGGACAATGAATCCTTCCTTAATGAGAATCTTGGCAGCTTCGATTAAGCCTGCTGTATCCGGGAACAACGTTCGCTCGTCGCCGAGCACTTCCAACTTCACTAAATCGGACACACCAGCAGCGCGAGCCAGTCGCGAGTATCGCACGGCATCTTCCACCGTATAGCATCCGGCTGTGTTGGGCAAAATCGTATATTTTTTAGGATCGATGTAATCGAGGAGATTCTCCTTCGATCGATCGGTGATATTCACGCGACGGACCGCGACTGTCACGACATCGGCGCCAGACAGCTCTATCGCTTTTTTCGTTTCTGCAAAGTCCTTGTATTTTCCCGTTCCAACCCAGAGTCTGGATTTGAACTCACGTCCAGCAATTATCAGTCGATCGTCCGTCATGCTGTCCTCTCAAAATGATCCGCCACCGATAAAACTCATAATCTCCACCCGATCTCCGTCCTTGATCTGGCGCTGACCAAAAGCTGCACGATCCAGAATTTCGAGGTTCAGCTCCACAGCGACCCTTTCGGTCTTGATATCCAACTCCGTCAACAGATCAGCCACCGTTGTACCACTACGCCAAGCCCGCTCTTCCCCGTTCACATGGATTTTAACGGCATTCTGCATGCCATTCATCCTATGGGACAGGAATTCACCTTGTCAACAAATGGGGCTTGCGCCGGTATCGGCGAAACCCGCACAATAGTTGGTCAAGAGTCTACCCATGCAGGACAACAATCAGCATCTCGCGACTCTCTTCCGTTCAATGGCCGATCTCCTGTCGGCTCAGCGAGCGAACCCCTATCGCGTGCGGGCCTATCGACATGCGGCGGATGCATTGCTTGCCCTTGAAGAAGACGTAGCAGTGATGGCACAGCGCCAGGGGCTTGAAGAAATTGACGGGATCGGCACGGATTTGGCCAAAAAGATCGAGGAGTTTCTTGAGACCGGGAAGATCCGTGCCTACGAAGAGCTGAAAACTCCACTCCCCGAGGAGGTTAAGAGTTGGGCAACACTTCCGGGACTGTCGGATTCGCTCGTGACCTACTTATACTTTCGCCTCGGGATCAGAACGCTCACGGATCTCGAACAGCTCATCCAATCTCATCTCCTTCGGACCCTGCCGAGTTTTTCAGGATCCGAAGAGCGCCTACTGCAAGCCGTTCAACAACGGATGCACAATCACGAGCCTTAATAGGCCACGGGATAGCCCATACAGCACTGCCGCCCAGCATAACTCCAGGATGCTCAAAAAGGCTGTCCAGCAAGGCCGCAACGAGCGAAGAGGCGAGGAGGTACATACCAAGCTTCGCTTGACTCGCTTGCTTCGTGCACGGGCAAGCGGATAAACACCTTGCCTCCCTCCCTTCCTTCCTCGTTGTGAGCCTCTGTGCGACGCGAGAACGCCGCTGGCGGCCTTTTTCAGCGTCCTGTTACGACACCTTGAGTTCCTTAAATATCTTCCAGCTCTTTAACAATTCTACCGCCTTCTGCAGCTGCACATCTTGATCAAGAGAAAGTTCCCCACCCGCTTCAGACAAGGCTGGTGGAGGCGTCCCGTTCTTCGATCCTCCCTCGTCCGGAGACTTCCCATTCTGTGGTGCGGCATCCTTCCCTGTCGGAGGCTTGACCGCTTTCGGCTCGGCTTCCTTGTCTCCAGATTTCCCTTCGGTCGCCTTGGCCACCACTGGCGCAGACAGCTTCACCACAATATCGGGGGTAATCCCGGTCGACTGGATCGATCGACCTTTCGGCGTATAGTACTTCGCGGTCGTAAGGCGAAGTCCCGACCCATCTCCCAAAGCCAAGATGGTCTGAACCGATCCTTTTCCAAACGATGTGGTTCCCACCACGAGACCTCGGCCCCAATCTTGGATCGCTCCAGCAACGATTTCCGATGCGCTCGCTGATCCCTCGTTCACAAGGATAATGACAGGGAGGTCCTCCAACTGATCTTTTGCCTTTGCAACCCATTCATCCTTCTTCCCTTCTCGGCTCTTGGTATAGACCACCAGCTTTCCAGTCGGCAGGAATTGCTCGGACACATCAACCGCCGCCGTCAGTAACCCGCCTGGATTGTTCCGTAGGTCGAGGATCGCGCCCTGGACCTTCTGCTCCTTAAATTGCTTGATCGCTTTGG
>CABVSA010000086.1 GCA_902500805.1 uncultured Nitrospira sp.
AACCCGGACAGATCATGTGCTACATCAACCGGACAACTTAACTTGCTATCTACAGGTTTGAAAAAGTACCAGGGCAGGATCCTAACACTTCCCCTCAAATTAGAAAACAAGGACCTACCTGATCTGTAGAAGCTCGTAGTGTGTTGGCAAGCTGCCGTAGTCGAAGTGTGTCTGTCCCAACAGGACTCACTACAGGTTCTGATTCTGGGCTCCTGTGTGGCTGAAGGGGGCCTTCTGGGTCTTCTTCCTCCTTGGCTCCGGCTGACATGCCAAGAGCCCGTCAGCCTCCTCCTAGACCGGAGCCAGCAGTAGGGGCGCCAGTCGTTTGAAATTCAGCAACCAGCCCATCAGATAGGCCTCATCTCGGACCTGCAGTAGTCCACGACGGTGAAAGCGGCGGAACCCCTGCCAGCATTTCGCCTCTCCCCACAACTCTTCAATCTTCTTCCGCGACCGTTGTGAGAGTTGGTAGCCGACAGTCCGGCTCAAGCGGTGGACACGCTGATGGATGGGTTCCCTATCCGTCGTCCTGGGTGCCACATGGGGCGTGATGGGTTGTCGAGCAAACGCGGTCAGAAAGGGGCTCGCGTAGTACCCCTTATCGGCCCTGACCGTCTGAATTCGTAGGGTGTGTTTCTGATGGAAGGTATCCAATAACGTCCGTCCGCCATCCGTCTCAGAGGCCGGGCCTTGGAACCGCTCCACGTTAATCCCCAGCAACAGCCGATGGTGGTTTTCCATGAGTCCATTGACGGTAAAGCTCACCATTGCCGTCGTCCCATTTCCCTTGTTCGCCAGCTTCGCATCGGGATCCATGGTAGAGACATGATTACCCGAATCCAGCTCCTGGGGTGGACCCCATTCGCATCGAGAGACCGAATCCGCATTTTTATGCTCTTCCGGCTTCAGAAAGACTTCCATCGGCACAAAGCGCTTATGGGAGGCGTTAGTCTGGACCGGCGTACCATCCAGCGTTGTATGGGGGAGACCAGCTTCTGCGTGATCGTGAGAGCTACCGTCTCATCAAAGAGTCATTTGAGGAGCCCGTTCTCCGTAAATCGCCGTTTCCGGTTCTGCGAAAACGTGGAGTGATCCTGCGGCGCCGTCTCCAAATCCAGCCTCACAAACCAGCGCAACATCGAATTGCCGGTCAGCTCTCGCACCAACGTTCGTTCCGAGATGACACCCCGCAGATATCCATCCACGAGCGCACAATAACAAGTGCTCCGGGGGAATCAATGGACGGCCCCTGTCTGTGTGTAGGGGGCGCAGAGTTGCCGAATGCGGGCGGTGTCGATTGACGGCCGAATCTTCCGCATCAGGTGATCAGCGGTCACAAACTGCTCTCAAGTGATCTGGTAGAAGCGGGCGGGCTGCGAATCAGATGTTCCCATCATCGGTGAAGTCCTCCTGCTGGGGATCCTTCCTGTCACACCTGCAATAAGATGGGGAGAGGGTTTATCAATACACTTTTAGGAGAGGTCCTACAGGTTCAGGCCGTTCTTCCTAAGCGGGCTATTCATGGCCTACAGGGAGCAAGTCCTGGAAGGCTCCCTGACCACCGATTAGGCTGGGCGTGGGACGCGGACAGTCTAATCGGTGGCCGCTGCTACGGACAGCGGACCAAAATCCAAGAGGTTGTCAGTCGTTCTTGGGCCAATGGGCTCACAGCAGCACCAAGCACTTCAGTTAACAGGCTGGAGTGACGTTGGCGCAGCGAGACTAGCACTACTACTATAGAATTCAAAAGCGCCCATATCATACAGAGATAGTTGTGGTCGAGAGACGTTGGTGTACGAGGTCTTCGTCGCGGAGGTGGCCAAGCCCTTGTTAATGGCTGGGCTTCCTGAGGCTAGGGCGAAATTTGGCGATGATGGAACTGTGGATGGACCGTTGACGAATTGTGGACTGTAGGTATTCACGATATTGCCGGATTCCGTGTAGCTGCCTACAGAGCCGAGAAACTTTGTACCGCCAGACCCAGTCGCGTAGGCAAGGTTGTTTCTGATCACAATCCCGGTGCTGCCGCTTGCTCCGGTGAAGACCACCCCATTTGTATAGGAAGTCGGACATTTGGTGCAGTTTTCGTAGAGAATATTATTCTCAATGCGTGTATTATCAGCATTGCTGCCCCACACAACGATGCCAGCCCCATAATTTTGGTAGGCGATGGTGTTGTTGGTAATGATCCAATTGGAAGAGAGGGCGAAATCTGATCCCGGATGCGTACTGGACCTGTAACTGACCGTCCCGTTTTGTTGAACACCCACGCCAAGGTTGTCGTAGAAGAGATTGTTTGTGACCGTGATCGCCGAGCCATTCATATAGATCCCGTGATGCTTGTTGCAGACTGATGGAGTGCTAGCACACTGGGAGAAGTCACCATTGTGGTTGATTCTGTTCCGGTCGATCACAGCCTTGGTGGCATTCCCAAAAATCCCTTGCGTAAGCTGATGATGAATCCAATTCCGCCGAAACGTAAGATTCTGGCCGTTGATTATTTTGATGCCAACGTATCCATTGCGTATCTCAAGCCCCTCAATCGTGATCCAAGCAATCGCCTTTGTAGCGTCATTGTAGTTCTGAATACGAATCTGACGGTCTGGCGTCTTATCGATAAAATTAATGATTGGGTATTGACCGGGAGCGTTGAGGAGCTTGATGGGAGCCGACGAGGTGCCGGATCTTCCGAATCGGATCAATCCCTCCTGGTACGTCCCCCCCTTCACATAGGTGGTATCCCCGGCGACCATCTTGGACGCGGCATAGGCCACGGTCCTCCATGGAAGGGAGCTTGTGCCTGGATTGCCATTGTTCCCGCTCGTGGCGACATAGTACGTTGCCGCGTCAGACGCGACGGCTGGCCCAAGGACAATGGCAAGTATGAAGGCAACGTATCGCTTGCGTGTAAACATTGGAATCTCCTTAAGTTATGTACACCTGTAATTCCACCACACAACTAAGCCTAAGCAATGAAAGTGGTGAAGAGTTTTCTCAGAAACACGCTTAGTACTAGTTCGTTTCAATGACCATCCTGAAGTTTAAGCATTAATCATGCCAGGAACGATGCTGTGATAACTGTTTAATAAATTTACAAAAAGATACTTGATAATATTCTTTAGGCTGTTAGCAGTGTAGGTGAGGAGAGGCAGTGACCGTTCTGTTTGTCTGGGTTGTGGCGATCCGAAGCATGTTTTTGACTTCCACCGATTTCACAGCCACTTCCCTACGTGGGAGAATGAAGAAATCGGAGGACGGTATGAGCACGAAGACGCGACGGTCGTATACGGCGGTGTTCAACCAAGAAGCCGTGCGGTAAGTCCGGGTATCCGGTCGCACAGGTGGCACGGGATCTGGAGGTTGCCAATTTCCTCCTCGACCGATGGCGAACGGAGCAGCAGCAGGCAGAGGAGCGTGGACAGACCCGACAATCTGTATCGGTCGAGCTGGCGGAATTGGCCCAGCTGCGGCGTTCTTTGCGATGGAGTCCCGATGAGATGCCAGGTAACCCAGGAGCACGACCGTCGCCAGACCTACGGCAGTCCGAGTATCCGGCGGGCGTTCCGCAAAAAGGGCCATCGGGTGGGAGAGCATCGCGTGGCGCGGCTGATGCGCCATGATGGTCTCCGGGCCAAGACCGTGAAGCAGTGGGAGACCACGGCGTCCTCGTCCCACGGCTTGCCTGCCAGTTCAGGGTGCCACAGCCCAACTGCGTCTGATTCGGTGATCTCATCTATATATGGATTCTGGAGGGCTGGCTGTATCTGGCCAGTGCTACTGGATTTGTACTCGCGTGCCGTCATCGGCTGGGTGATAGGCCCGCGCTTGACCGGAGATTTACCCGAACAGGCCCTCCGCATGGCACTCACCACGCGGCAGCCCACAGTAAGACTCCTGCATCATTCCGCTCGCAGCCGCATTCGGCTCCAACCACGATGTCGGTATGCCATCAACCATGGAGCGGCTCAGAACATCATCAACGGAAATCTTGATAATTCTGCTTGTTGTAATGATAAACGTGTGTCATTCTTAAATTAAAGCTTGGAGTAGCGGCGGTTTGTGGCGCTATACGTCACCGTGGATCAGATAACCACCCTATCCACCTCTATAGAGAGCGACGCTTTTAAGAGGAACGTGATCCGAGATTACCAAAGAAGGTAAGGTGAGATTGATCTGACTGCGGAGGCAATCCCGGCGGTGGCCGTTTTTTTAATCGCATACCCGATATCCTCATGAGCAACGGAATTGGACAGGACCCAGAGGGGTGGGTGCGTCGGAATTTTTACTAAGAATGGGATTGACTGCATAGAGCCTATCCTAAAAGATCCTGATTCTGTATTCTTCTGAGAAGTTAAGAATGCCGTGAAGACAGGAGAGGAGTATGTACAAAGCAATCACGCGGTCTCGATGGTGGCGGCTACCAGATTCGGTTTGGGACCTGATGGAGCCGATGTTGCCGAAACGTGAGGCGCGCGACCACTGCGAGTGGGTAGTGCTCCCCGGTTCAAGACGGCAGGCCATGAATGGCATTTTTTTCGCCTTGCGCACAGGATGTCAGTGGAACGCGTTGAACGAGACCGGGGTTTGCAGTAGTTCCATGGCCCCTTCTGCGGTTTCAGCAGTGGCGCAAGGCCAGGGTCTTTGAGAAGCTCTGGGCGAACGGGCTGAACGAGTACGATGAGTTGAAGGGTAACGACTGGGCCTGACAGTCGATGGATGGCGCGATGACGAAGGTGCCGTTGGGTGGGGGAAAGCCCCGGGTCAAATCCGATGGACCGACCCAAAGACGGCGTCAAGCGAAATCTGTTGTGTGAGGGAGCCAGTGTTCCCATCGGACTGGCGATCGAGGGTGCGAATCAGCACGATAGGAAGCTGGTGGAGCTAACTCTGAAAAGCATTCCGGTGGCTCGTCCCTGGCCGACCCTGAAACGACTTAAGGGGTTTGCCTGGATAAGGGTATGACTACATCAAGGTCATGGGCTTGGTGCGGCAGCTTGAATACACTGCACATATCCGCCGCCCGCAGCGAGAAAGCCAGGCTATCAAGCGCTAGGTCGGATTCATAGCGCGTCGGTGGGTCGTTGAGCGAACCCATAGCTGGATGAACCGGTTTCGCCGAATTTTGATCCGTTGGGAGACGCGTCCTGAAAACTATTCGGCCATGCATCATGTTGTCTGCACCTTCATCACCCTACACCGTGCAGGGGTTTATTTAGGATAGGCTCTAAACCATGACCCATAATACTTCCTGCCAAAGTCCTTTTCGTGTTGGGTATCTGATCGATCGTCTTCACGTAGGGGGATCAGAACGGCAATTGTCTGAGCTTGCGGCTGGAATGGCAGATCGTGGTCATGTTGTAGAAGTCTTTTGTTACAATGCCCTGGGCGAAGGTCATTTTGATCGGTATGTACAAGAACGAGGAGTAACACTTCGCCGAATGAAAGGCAGAAGTCGAATTCAAAAACTGTGCGGTATAAAGCGCTGGGTCGAAACCTTTCGGCCACAAATTGTGCACGGCTTTATGAAGCGTGCGTCAAGTCTGGCCGTAATGTCTAATTTACCATGGCGACGTTTTGGAGTGGTAGCAAGTGACTTCTCCACCGCTACCTATGCCCCATATAAACCCTCGCTATGGGGGGCTCTGGTTTTGTTTCATCTTGCGGACTGCGTTGTAACCCAGACGGTAATGAATAGAGATAGTCTTTGCCGACTTGCTCCGATGCTTCGAAGTAAACTACGAATAATACGCAATGGTGTTGATGATATACGATTTTCTCCAATCTCAAAATCAGTTGGGAAAGTCTTTCGCTTTATTTGCGTGGGGACGGTGTCGGAAATAAAAAATCCAGTTCGTGTGGTGCAGGCAGTGCAGATTCTTCGTCAGCAAACTACGCGACCCTTCATTTTGGAATGGGTGGGACGTTATCAGGATACTCCCAAAGGCGAACCGACTCAAGTCTATACGAAGGCCCGTCAATTGATTGATGAATACGGGTTACAGGATGTGATTTTTTTTAAAGGTGTTTCGGAGTCCATGGTAAATGAGTATCAGAGCGCCGATGCTCTTGTGCATGTCTCTGTGCAGGAAGGAATTCCCAATGCCGTGGTCGAAGGAATGGCCTGTGGGTTGCCGATCGTGGTGAGTCGAGTCTCAGATCTCCCCCTCATTGTTGAGGCTGGTGAAAATGGAATTACTTGCAATGCTTTTGATCCTATGGATATAGCCCGTGCGTTGAAAGCTATGTTGGAGATGCCGTCGTCAGATCATGTAGCCATGGGTTGCCGCTCTCGAAAACTGGCGAGTGAGTGGTTTGGTCTTCAACGCTTCGTCACCGATTACGAGGAACAGTATTCAGATATTATCAAGGCTTGCACAGAGAGAGGGAGGGGACGTCCGCGGTGAAGCAGAGTCAGTGGATCTCGCTAGCTCGATATTGGATTCCCAAGAGCATTCGATATTGGGTGCAACGATATGTCTGTCTTACCCCGCTCAAATTACGGTGGAGTGAAGAATTATCTCCTCATTCGGGAATTCTTTCGAGTGACAATAATTCAAGTGGTGTTCCCTTCCGCGTTGGAATCATCAAGAATTCCATGCAAGCACACGGATGTTATGTAGCCGCATGTCTGGAAATGGGAGTGCCGTTTAGGGTTATCGATCTTACGAAATCTGACTGGCTTGACCAAGTACGGGAATCCTCCTGCGAGGCGATGCTCGTTTGGGGGGACCCCTATTTAAGTATTTGGAACTCGATGATCAAGGATCGGATCGAAATTCTCGATCGAGAAATGGGAATCACGGTCTTTCCGACTACGCGTGAAATGTGGTTCTACGAGGATAAGCGCCGGTTGGCCTATTGGTTGGCAACCAATGGAATTCCCCATCCGCGAACGTGGGTATTCTATGATCTGGACGAGTGTCAGCAATTTATTGCTTCGTGTGACCTGCCGATAATTTTCAAAGCGAGTTTCGGAGCGGTAGCGTCTGGAGTAAGGCTATTCCATGATCGGGATAAGCTTCGGCGATTTGTCGGCAAGGTTTTTCAAAAAGGTATTCTGCCCAATGGTTTCGATCGCCGAGACCGCCAGTGGGGGACCGTGCTTCTTCAGGAATACATTTCTGTGCTCAAAGAGTGGAGATTGGTTAGGATTGGAGACTCATTTTTCGGTCACGTAAAAGGTTGTGTCGGCGGCTTCCACAGTGGGTCCGGAGTAGTTGAGTGGGATGTCCCTGAAGAACGGCATCTTAATTTTCTTCTGGAGGTTACCGAAAAGGGAAGGTTTCGAAGTATGGACGTCGATGTGTTCGAAACCAAAGATGGTCGGCTGCTTGTCAATGAACTACAAGCGGTCTTTGGGGCAAGTCATTCAGTGGATCAGATGCGGAAGGATGGGATACCGGGGAGATTTGTGCAAAAGGCAGGGAGCTTCGAGTGGATTTTTGAGCCTGGAGATTTTGCACGAAATGCCTGTGCGAATGAGAGAATTCGTTACCTCATCACATCTCGGCCTGGGGCCCAGTCAGGTGGAGGGCTGTTGTGAGTTTGAAAGAGTTGACTCGGATGGGATTGAGTCAGATCGTCGTGGGCGCGGGAGTGGCTCGGTTAAGTCGAAAGCTCTATCCGAAAAATGGTGCAACAATCCTCTATGGGCACCGGGTGACGGACGATTACGAAGGATGTCTTCAGGGGTTAAGACCTGCTTGGTTAGCCGAGCAGCTTGACTACCTGAGTCGGCACTATCATTTTCTTCCCCTTAGTACACTGCTGGATTGTTACGAACGACACCAATCGGTTCCACCTAATTCGGTTGTCATTACTTTTGATGATGGATTCCGAGATAATTTTACAAACGCGTACCCCATTCTTCAGCAGTACCGTGTTCCAGCTAGCGTGTTTCTGGCGACTGGTTGTGTGTCGAGTGGTGACTTGCCTTGGCCTCAACAGGTTGGTTACCTATTTCAAAAAACAAAAGTTGACCGGGTGTGCCACATAACGACCAAGGATATATCTGTGCCACTGGAATCACCAAGGGACCGAAATGCTGCAAGAACCATTGTCAGGAAAGTTCTTGGGCATATGCCTCGTGTTGAGCGAGAGCGGAACATTACGGAGTTATCTGGGTTACTTCAGGTAGACATCCCGCGAGATCGAATGTTGACTTGGGATCAGGTTAAGACGATGCAAAACGGAGGAATCGAATTCGGAGCGCATTCGGTTTCACATCCTTGGATGGCCCTGCTATCTCCGGAAGAAGCCCGATGGGAGATGGAAGCCTCTCTTCACGACATGCAACATCGTTGTGGAATGACACGCCCCCCTTTTGTTTTTCCAGCTGGTTCATTTACCCTCGACCTTGTGAAGATGGCCATCTCTGTGGGGTTTCGGTGTGTGTTCCAATCTCATCATAGTGTGCGCGTCAATCAAATCGGAGTGAACGATCAGTTCTCATTATCCAGGATCGGACTTCCTAATGCGCCAGGAGTCATATTGGAGGCGGAATTGGACGGTCCCTTCCATGCTCTGCGAGGACTCTATCGATCTTTCACTACGGTTAGATAACTATCATACACATATTGGAATAACTCACCTCTATCTCCGGAGCTCAGAATTTCTCGATGGCAGAGGGAGTCCGTACCGCCCCTGATCTCTTGGATACTGGGTTGAATTGGCGAGAGGGAGATAAATCGAGAACATCGGAGGTATAGTGGTGCAAATGTGGCAGGCTCGTCACATCATATCTGGGATGTCGACTTGGGTGCTGATATTGAACGCATGGCGTCAACTGGATGATCTGACTCGGCTCGATACTGCTATTCCGTTTGGTTTCGCCATCTCATGATGTTCGATCGATGGGGCTTTAAGATTAACGGGGCCCGCATTGGGGAACTGGGGCCAGGAGATAGTCTCGGTATTGGCCTCGCGGCTTTGCTTTCTGGAGCGGCGCGCTACGTTGGATTGGACATTGTCCCTTATTCAGCCAAGGCTGACTTGGAAAGGATATTTGATGAGTTGTTGAGCATGTACACGAAGGAAGAGCGGGTTCCGGACGATAAGGAGTTTCCTTTCGTCCGACCTCGTATCGATTCATACGAGTTCCCTCGTGATGCGGTTGATCGGAGGAATACTTCCACTAAAGCCGAAGAGATTCGCAATCAGCTTAGAGCTGGGTTGAACAGCGGCTCTCTTCTAGGGTACAGGGTTCCGTGGATGTTGTTGCCTCAGATTGATCAAGCCTCTCTTGATTTGATCTTTTTGCAAGCCGTTCTTGAGCACATTGACAGCCTTGAAGGGACGTATCGGGCTATGTTTGCTTGGTTGAAGCCAGGCGGCTATGCTTCGCATGTGATTGATTTTAGATCCCATGGACGATCTCCTTTTTGGAACGGACATTGGGCCTATTCCGATTGGCAGTGGAAGCTGGTCCGGGGGAAGCGAGAATTTCTATTAAATCGAGAACCGCTCAGTACACACCTGAGTCTCGCTGAGAAAGTGGGTTTTAAGCTGCTCCTAGCAAAGCAAGATCAAACGCCTCATGGGCTTGAAGCAACGTCCCTGGCTCCTCGATTCCGCCGAATGAATGCAGCTGATGCTCAAACAAGCGGAGCCCTGTTGATTCTTCAAAAGCCCCGCTCAGGTTATGCTGTTGGCTAATTGTCTCATGGAAAGTTATTCATGCGCATTCTAGCAGTGACCAATTTATACCCGACGCCGAAAAATCCTGGGGTCGGTACCTTTATCGAACAGCAAGTCGTTGGGCTAAGACGTATCGGTGTGGACGTTGAGGTGATGCATGTTGATCGCTGTGAGAGAGGCATGCGCTCGTATTTCACTATGGGAGCAGAGCTCCGAAGTCGTATTGAGCAGTTTCAGCCCGACGTGGTTCACGCCATGTACGGAGGGGTTCTTGCAGAACGAGTGACACGAATCGTTGCGGATAGGCCGACGGTGGTTTCTTTCTGTGGGTCTGACCTCTTGGGGGAATACCTATCGGGATCACTAAGAAGAATCAGCAGTGAATATGGGATCTTGGCCTCGCATATTGCGGCCAGGAGGGCTGTCGGCATTGTGGTCAAATCTCGGAATCTCAAAGAGGCTCTTCCCGATTCTGTGAGTAAATCCAAGGTTTGGATTATTCCAAACGGCATTGATCTTGAGCGGTTTAGACCACTTAATCAGGTGGATTGCCGCAAGAAGTTGGGCTGGGACGCCAACAAGTTCCATGTTTTGTTTCCCACGAACAGCGGTGATGCTCGTAAACGTCTCGACTTGGCACAAGCGGCAGTTCAGGAAGCTAACGGATCAGGGTTGAAGGCAGAGATTCATCAACTCCGAGGCGTACCGCATGATGAAGTTCCCATCTGGCTGAATGCTAGCGATGTTGTGCTATTGACCTCCTTGCACGAGGGGTCGCCAAACATCATCAAGGAAGCTCTTGCGTGCAATGTGCCTATCGTATCTGTAGACGTAGGGGATGTATCAGAAAGGGTTGAGGGGATCGAGGGATGTTACATTGCGAGGCCTGACGCCGATGACTTGGGAGCCAAACTTGGATTAGTGGGGGCTAGAGGGGCGCGCATAGCGGGTCGTGACAGGATGGATGCGCTCTCGTTAGAACAAACTGCCCAACGTTTACGTAGCTCCTATCTTGAGGTCCTGGAGTCTCATCGAATGTTGGGTATCGCGGGTCGCATGATGATGAGTCCCAGTATACTGATAGACTTTTGTTTGTCTGTCTCGGCAAGAAGGAGAAAGTTCTGTGGCAAATAAGGAGCCACTGAAATACGATTATTCATTCACAAGAGTCTTCCTCGAACTCAGAGGCTAGACCCTGCTCATAGCTGTGATGTTTCCACTTATCGCGATTCATGTCTGATCGTCCGAATAATGCGGCTTGCGTGCCATCATGAGAACAATCGGAGGAAACGCCCAACTTCTTATGGTGAATTCATCGAAAACTTCAGAGACTGCTTTTATTTCATGCGCAGCGAAATATCGAGCTTTCGTATGGTCCCATTTCGCATGATGTCGAAATATGCGTAGGAGGTGCACCCACCAAGGTCCCTTGGCATTCTCCAAGAACACAACCTTTCCGCCAGGCTTTAACTTTTCCTTGATCTCCTCTAAAAAACGCACCAGGTCCGGAACTACGACCAAGACGCTTTTCGAGAACACTATGTCAAAAGTGTTAGCACTGACAGATGCCAAGTCACCTCCGCCATGAATAAAAGAAGTTCTGTCCGCTACATTCAATTTAATTGCTTCCTCCTTCGCGATTTCCAAGGATTTCTTATTCATATCAAGGCCAACAACTTTGGCGCCTAAAAGCGCAAACAAACATGCCATTTTCCCATAACGTGTTCCAATTTCGAGTAGCTGTTGGTCGTGTAAGTCCTTTCCCATGAAATCCTGGAAAGCATGATTCATGAGCCGCTGCCACCCCTTCCCTCCCCATTCCATAAAATAATTCAGGTGTTGCAGCGGTTGCCTAGTTATTTCCTGATCGAAGGCCATCTTTTCATATCCTTTCAGTAATCAATGTGGTCTGCTTAATTTGCCGAATACAACGCTCTCCATTGAGCCGCACACACGACTCGAAAAGCAGAATATGCAGCATAACCTTGCCAAGTCAAGGAGAGGTTCAAGATGAGAGTTTTATCGAAAACTTTAGAACAGGTAGATTTTTCAAGCATTTGTAGATACAGTGTGCCAGGCTAGGTTGTAGGGATTCAGACATGGAAGGATTTCACGACTCAAGCAAAATGACCGATCGTGAGGTCTTTTAACGTCTGGTACTCCGAAAGGATTATGAAAGCCTAATTTAAGATGGAACGGTTGGAGGTCGATCAAGAGTCGGAAGAGACGCGCATGCGCTCGGTGTACGCGAAGCGGCAGGGTGTGTTTCGATATTCGTGGTTCAATCACGCTCATGTTTTTCGAGTCCAGGAGCTTGAACGAGATATCTTGGCTGTCTTGCGAGCGGCACATTTCGAACATCTTCAAGACAAAAGGATTCTTGAGATTGGCTGTGGGCAGGGGCAGTGGCTTAATCAGTTAGTTAAGTGGGGAGCGCGCCCCGAAAATGTGGTAGGGATTGATGTTCTTGAAAATCGTGTATCCCAAGCGAGACAATTATGCCCTCAAGGAGTGCAAGTTCACTGCGGCAACGCCACGAGGCTTCCGTTCAATAATGCAAGCTTCGATCTTGTGGTACAGTTTACAGTCTTTTCGTCCATCCTCGATATTGCCGTGAAAGAAATGGTCGCTCGTGAAATGCTTCGTGTGCTGAAGGACGGCGGCCTAATTCTTTGGTATGACTTCTTCCTCAATAATCCATCGAACCCCGATGTACGAGGCATACGAAAACATGAGATCACTCATCTATTTTCAGGCTGTCACATCGACTTCCATCGAGTTTCGCTAGCACCACCGTTGTGCCGCGTAATCGCACCCTATTCATGGCTGGGATGTTATGCCCTTGAGCGTCTTCGAATGTTTAATGCGTTTTACCTGGGGCTAATTCGGAAAAAGTATTAGGGGGTATGCACTTGACGCTACTTCCCACAAACGGTGGTGTCGCTTCCGATGGTGGCGGATAATCCATAGACGCTACTCGAGTGGAGCGCCGGCTCAGCGCCGAACCGGTGTGTCGCGCGGATCGTCGGAAAGGTTTAAAAGAGATTGTGGCAACTAACTTCACAATGGCCTAACTAAGCACAAGTCTCGATGAACAAAATGCCGCGGTTTCAAGATTGGCTGATTGTCACACAGTATTACCATCCAGAGATCGGAGCCCCGCAGATCCGCCTCAGAGCCTTTGCAAAGGAGTTGACCTCTCTAGGGCGACGAGTGACGATTCTGACGGGAATGCCCAATTATCCGGAAGGGGTAATTCATGAGGGCTATCACGGGAAGCTCAGTGTGACCGACAAAGTAGATGACATCGAGGTCAAGCGAATCTGGTTGTACCCTGCAGCTGGTAAGAAACCCTTCAAGCGCCTACTCAACTATTTGAGTTTTACGTTTCACGCACTCTGCCATTTAGGATTAGTTAGAGATAAGCACATAGTATTCATCGAAGCACAACCAATCACACTCGCACTCTACGGACTTCTAGCTCATTGGATCTTCCAGGTGCCTTATATATATAACACGCCGGATCTCCAGGTAGAGATTGCAGCTGAGCGAGGCTGGATGGGTAGTATTTTTGTGAGGGCGGCTGCCTTGATGGAGACGTTTCTTATGCGGAGGGCCTACAGTGTGTCCACGGTCACTCCCGCATTTATCGAGCATTTTGTCAGTGTTCGAGGTATTCCTAGGGGGCAAATGAGTTTTCTCCCCAATGGGGTGGACTTAGAACAGCTTCGTCCTCTACCGTATGATGCACAATGTGCGAAGCAGATGGGCGTGACCGGCAAAAAGGTTCTGACTTATGCTGGAACCCATGCTGATTACCAGGGGCTCGACCTCATCTTGGATGCGGCAAAACGGTTAAAGGATCGTTCTGATATCGTGTTCCTAATGATAGGGAAAGGGCCTGAAAGACAACGGTTGATTGATCGAGCGAGAATCGAAGGTATTTCCAACGTTCTTTTTAAGGATTCACCGTTCGAAGAGAGATCCTCGTTGATGTCGATTACATACGGGTTTATCGCTGTTCTTCGTAACATTCCAGTGGCGCAGAAGATGCGTCTTTCGAAAATATTTCCGCCGTTGGCCTGCGGCGTGCCAGTTATTTACGCAGGAGTTGGAGAATCGGCGGAAATCATTCTGAACAATGACTGTGGTATCGTGGTTCCTCCGGAGGATCCTGCGTCTCTCGCTGATGCCGTGCGCAGGTTGGTGGATGCGCCAGGACGTCGCGATGCGTTCTCGATGGCAGGTCGCAAGCTAGTCGAACGGGAATTTTCATGGCATACCATTGTCTCCGATTGGCTTAGACAACTGAAGTGATCGGTAGTGGTCGCAGAGGGAGATCTATCCGTTGATGACCGGGGTAAGTCAGTTCCGCCTGGGGCGTCGAAAAATGGTGGAGGATAGCCTAATCGTTAGTTGTACTTTTTGTCTCATCCGCAAGGTGGAGTTTGGGTAGACGTTGTCTGAAAGAAGGACGCATGTGCCCGCACTCCTCTTTTATTTTTTAGAATGCCGGTGCTCAGGCATATTGTAAGATGCTTGCTCCACTCTCCCTCCAAAATCTATCTTCGTTTTCCACACTAACTGCTGTATAGGTATAGAGGGCGACGGTTGCGTTCTCTGAGGAGATAAGCCGGTGTGTGACGAACGGATGTCCCTGATATGGTGAGACACCTCTTTGGGTATAATCCTGCTGTGCTGATACAGAGGGAATCAATTGGTTCTCGACGAATGGGGCTGATTGTGAGCCAATGCGACCATTCTGTGCGGGATTATGATCGGAAGCTGTGCGTTGATCGGTGCAGAGACGGTCGTGACCGGGGACGTACCGAATCATGGGGTGGAGGTGTCTGTGCGGGGTTAAACTTCATGCCGAAGGTAAACAAGCTGCCCGTCCTGCTTGTGGGCAGCACTATCAAGCCGAAGGTACGGGAATGGTGGTTGTCTGGGAAAGGAGAAGTTCATGGGCGTTCCACTACTTGATTTGAAAGCGCATCACGAGCCGCTTCATCAGGAGATTATGGCGGCGATAGAGCAGACCTTCCGGAGCCAGACCTTCATTTTGGGGCCTGAAGTGGGAAAATTGGAAGAACAAATCGCAGCCTACTGCCAAGCGAAGTATGGGATCGGGGTGACTTCAGGGACTGACGCTCTCCTGATCGCATTGATGGCCCTGGGTGTGGGGCCGGGAGATGAAGTGATTACGACGCCCTATTCCTTCTTCGCCACTGCCGGAGCCGTGGTTCGGCTCGGCGCCAAGCCGGTGCTTGTCGATATCGATCCCCGCACGTTCAATCTGGATCCTGGTAAGATCGAAAAGGCCATAACGCAGCGAACGAAAGCCATCATCCCTGTTCACCTTTACGGACAGTCGGCCGACATGGGGCCGATCATGGATGTTGCACACCGTCGGAAGCTAGCCGTAATAGAAGATGCCGCTCAGGCGATCGGGACCGAGTATGCCGACGGCCGACGCGTCGGCAGTATTGGCACCATCGGCTGCTTTTCGTTCTTCCCCAGTAAGAATTTGGGATGTTTGGGTGACGGCGGGATGGTGGTGACCAACGAACCTGATCTCGCGGAACGAATACGAATTCTTCGTACCCACGGCAGCAAGCCGAAGTATTATCACAAATTCATAGGAGGGAACTTCCGGCTCGATACGATCCAGGCGGCGGTGCTCAACGTGAAGCTCAAATACTTAGACCAATGGACAAGACGCCGACAAGAGAATGCTGACCGTTATGCGGAGTTGTTTCAACAGAGTGGCCTGGTCCAGAAGGAAAGAGTGCGGTTGCCGGAGGCTGTCTATCGAACCTCCGGTGTGAAGCATTATCACATCTATAATCAATTCGTGCTGCGCGTGGAGAGACGGAACGATCTCATGGCTCATCTCAAGCAGAAAGGAATAGGAACGGAGATCTATTATCCGGTACCATTTCATTTACAAGAATGTTTTCGATATTTGGGGCATCAGGAAGGTGATTTCCCCGAATCGGAACGCGCGGCCAACGAGACCGTCGCGATTCCGATCTACCCGGA
>CABVSA010000087.1 GCA_902500805.1 uncultured Nitrospira sp.
TACTACGAGGACACCGACTGCGGCGGGGTCGTCTACTATGCCAATTATCTGAAATATTTTGAGCGAGCCCGTACCGAATACCTTGAACTGCGTGGACATTCGGTGGCTGCGTTGATGGAGCAGGGCGTCATCTTTGTTGTTGTACGGGCAGAAGTGGATTATTGCTCTCCCGGTCGATATGGAGACACGCTGGTCATTGAAACGGCAGTCGGCGAGGTGACTCGGGCGGCATTGACCTTCTCACATGTCATACGCGAGAAGGTGACGGGGCGGGTCGTGGTGAAAGGTTCGGCTCGGTTGGCGGCGACGCACAAGAACGGGAAAGTCACACGTCTGGACAAAAGCCTAGTCGCTGCGCTTCAGCTAGCATCGGCTTCCACTGAATCTCTCTCTCTTCGTGAACTTCGTTCTTCTCCGCATGGTTGAAGAGATTCACCCTTTTGCTTCTATAACCTCCGTGAAGCCCTGAAGCACTCAGAAGTTTCGTTGGCCCCAGCAGGCATGGATGGGTGCTGTCATCAACCAACAGGATGGGTCGTTCAGCGGGGTCATAAGGGCGTCGTATTCCTTGGCCCGTTCCTCGGTGAGGCTGCCATCAGTCTGTTCTGAAGCGCGGATTCCTTCCAGGCTTTGTCGCCACCATCGTCCCCATGGGCTCTCGCTTCTGACAACCGATGCACTTGCCTTGTGGCGGAGATTGCCTAAGCCACAGCGTTCAAACAAGGCCGGGAGCTTCCGTCCAAATGCTGGGTCGTATCCACGCACTGTCCACCAGTCGCCGTTCTTCCAGACACGATGATACAACTCATAATGAGGATGTGTAGGGTCTACGGGGGCGACCAGACCCCAATCACCGTCCTCGTCAAGCAGCCATCCCCCTGGCCGTAAACATTCCACCATGCGACGGATGGCGTTCTCCTGATTGCCCGCGAGCCAAAAGAGCAGGAGGCGCGCACAGACCAGATCAAATGAGCCGGGGCCAAGCTCGTCCAAGGGATCGCTCAGAATGTTGTGCCGGCGTATGCCAAGGTTTGGGATAGTGAGGCGCTCAAGGTAGGTGGTGTCGACATCGGTGGCCACGATTTGTCCTTGTTCGCCGACTTGTTGGGCCAGCCATTTGGCCATGGATCCACGGCCTGCACCTACTTCAAGGCATCGCCAGCCTGGCTGGACCAAGGCGCGTCGTTGACGAGAAAGCGGATCGAAGATCTCTTCGAGCAGGCTGAGCCGTTCATCTTCGACTTGTTGACGGCCTTGTGCCGAAAGACGATAGCCGGGAAGTGATGGGTCCTCAGCCAAGGAGGCGCGATGCGCGGTCTGCCTATCAGTAGCAGACAGAGGATCCTGCTCTGAAGAGAAACTCATGGCCGACGGGGCGAACTCAGTGAAATGGACTGGGGTGGCTTCTTGCCCGGTTGTAGCTTCCCTTGAGGCGAATGTGTTGCCAAGGAGGTACTCACCACGATTTCGATTCGTCGGTTCCTGTTTCGGCTTTCCTCGTTGTCCAGTGACTTCGCTGCCGTATATACGACAGCCTTCACGCGATCGGCATCAACCCCACTATTGATCAGCGCTTGACTGGCCTGCTCGACGCGGGCGCGTGAGAGCTCAAGGTTGTCTCGAAACAGCTTTCGTGCATCGTTGCGGATCGGTTTGGTGTCGGTATGGGCGGTCACTTCGATGTGCCGATAACGAAATTTCTGGAGGACCGCTCCGATCTGTCCGATCAATGAGTTGCCGCCCGGTGTGACGGTGGCTTCCCCCGGCGGGAATAATTCACTGCTGACCAACGCGAGCGTCAGGGCGGTCCGCTCCTGTCGCAGGGCCACTGTGCCTCGCTTCAACTCCTCTCCCAGTGAGCCGGAAAGCGCTTCGCCGATCTTGCTCAGATCGAGGCTTCCGGCGTCAGTCCCATCTCCAGCAGACGTACCGGGAATGGGGAGGTCGGTCACCGACAGATTGGCATCGGGGGAAAGCTCGCCGGCCGTATTTGTAGCGGCCGGATTCACTTCCAGAGAGGGGAGGCCTTCATCTGGTTTCGGCAAGCTCCGTTCGAGATCTTCCAGTAACCGTTTCGTGCGTGCAATCTCGGCATCCCGGTCCATCAACATCGGACCAAGATCCGCATACTTTTGCGTGACTTGTTTCAGATTGTCCCTGATCTGCACCAACTCTTGTTCTTTACCAAGCATCTGCTGTTCGAGTTCGGTCAGACGGCGTTTGATCTGTGCGGGGTCCTGCTCCTTCCCAGCCGTCTGTTGTTCGAGCTCTGCGATGCGGCGTTTGGTCAGGGTCAGTTCTTGCTCCTTTGCAGCGGTCTGCTGCTCCAATTCCGTCGCCCGACGTTTGGCTTGCGCGGACTCATACTCTTTCCCAGCTATCAGTTGTTCGAGGTCGGCGACCCGTCGCTTGGATTGAGCTGGGTCCGGCGTTTTCCCCGCCGTCTGCTGTTCCGCTTCGGCAGCTCTGCGCTTGGCTTGGGCTGATTCCTGTTCTTTCGCCGCCATCTGCTGCTCGAGGTCGGCAATACGCCGTTTGGCCTGCACCAGCTCCTGTTCTTTCCCGGCGGTCTGTTGTTCCGCTTCGGTGGTCCGGCGTTTCGCCTGGGTCAGGTCCTGCTCTTTGCCGACCAGTTGTTGCTCAAACTCGGTCGCCCGGCGCTTGGCCTGCGTGGATTCGTACTCTTTCCCCACGCTCTGTTGTTCGATCTCAGCGACACGTCGTTTGAGTTGAGCGAGGTCCTGCTCCTTTCCGGCCATCTGCTGTTCGGCCTCGCTAATCCGGCGCTTCGTTTGGGTCAGGTCCTGCTCTTTTTTTGTCAGCTGTTGCTCAAGGTCGGTGACCCGGCGTTTGGCCTGTGCCAATTCCTGCCCCTTTCCCGTAGCTACCATCTGCTGTTCGACTTCGGCGAGCCGGCGCTTGGCTTGGGCGAGTTCCTCAGTGTGTGCCGCAAGGTCTTCTCGAAACTTTTTGGAGTTTTCGTGAACGGTGGCTCGCAGGGCGGAGAGTTCACTCTCCTTGGAATGGAGCTGGATGACCAGTTCACCGATCCGTCGTTTGGCATTCTCCAGATGGCCTTCAGCAAGTTGTCGCTCCAACTCATCGATGCGTTGTCTCGCCTGTTGGAGACTATTCTGCGCGATGCTCAGCTCATGCGACAGCTCTTTATCCGAAGGTCCTCGTGGTGTGGAATCCTGTTCCCTTCGCTGTAGTTGAGCGACAAGCTGCTGCCGCGGATCAGCTGATGGCTTGTGGGCTGTTCCGACTACGGTAGTCTGGGCGAGAGCGGTCTGTTCGTTTGGATCGAGAAGAATTCCGACTGTGGGAGTTGAGAACGAAATGACATGAGGAATCAGAGTCTTGTCTGCGCCATCAGAGCGTGACTCAGATAAGGTGTGTCTCACACTCGATGGAGCGGCGGCCACAGCAAACAGAGGATTCCCGGAAAGCAGGGCAACGAATCCCAGAATGAAAATGAAGAATATCCTGATCATGTCTCACCCCCAACGGTGCGGTGATTGCAAAATGAGGTCAGAGGAACGTGTCATACCCAGGATGTGTCTCCTGTAGAGACCAGAGGGCATCACAATTTGTCGTACGTGACACGAATGGGAATGCAATGTCAGATGTACGCGCTGTGTGCATGCACAAGAGAGAAACTTAAGCCGATCCTATCGTCTTCGTGATTTGCATTGCAAGCCAGGATATCCCAGGCCGTGGCTTCCGGGGGACCCTCCGCCAATGGCCTCAAGTTATGCCTGGGCAGCAGGACATTGTTCGTGCGCTGTGATGGGCGGAAACAGTGTCGGTCAATTGAGAGAGTATGTGAGAGGCAGCTCCGTAAGGCACCCTGGTCAATCGATAGGGTACAGGTTGTCTCGCGGCGTGAACCGTTTCTGGCGCTCAACGACCGTTCCGGTGCACTGATAGGCTTCTTGATTCAGAAATGGGAACATCAGGAGGAATATATTGGAATTCAGTGAGACATCGTCCGGGTTCAGACGAACGCGTTGCTCACGTGACGCCAGCTTCAGATTCAGCATGCACCCTTCTTTTGTGTATCCATTCGCGGTGATTTTCCCAAGCTGCCCAGCCCCTCCAGACACCTGATCTGTCTGTGAGGCACAGGAGGATAGAAACAGTGAAGCTAGGATGCCCAATACTCTGACCGCTGCACTCATCTCGAGACCTCAACAGAGTTTCACAGTTCACTGTGGCCCATGGCCCGAGTGCGCCATGAGGGACGGCGGCTCCGGGCTTGGTTTGGAAGGGACTCTCCTGAGAGGGGCGGATCGCACACCGTGAGAGATCCCATACGATTGTCAGAGAAAGGTCGGGAGAGAGTCAAGCGAAGAAAGACCATTGCCGGGCGCAGCGCAGGATGTGGCCCTTAATCCGGTGCCTCCTAGGATACTCTGGATGTCTCACAATATAGTCCCCACGTTCTGTTGATAAAGCTGTGGATATCCTATGGCTTTTTGAGAAAGATCACGCTCGCGGTATGGTGATCTATCACCTTGCCTATTTATTGAGCATCTGCACGAGGTGAGAGGTGCTACAACTAATTGTGGTTTCGGTGGTCCTTGCGGTGATTTTCGCGTATTCCTAGATGTGGATGTGAGGTCATGTCGGCTGCTCTTGGGTAAGGCGAGCGAATGCAACCATTCTTGAGGCCATCCACAGGATTGCTGGACTTTTTGGATTTTTGGTCTCTCGTGCCTACCCAGTGCCAAGTTCCGATCTGTCAAGAGCCTGTCGAAAGACAGACGGCCTTCCAATCGATGAAACTGATAGGGCTGGATGGCTGAACCGATCCTACTTTTTTCGGTACACATTGAGCCCGATTTTCTCTTGCCGATCCGGGATGGTGACGTTGCCTTCCGTTGACGCGACAATGGTTGTTTTACCTGTTGAGGATGGGCCGAACTCTTTCGAAAGATCCACTTTAATGGTTAAGACGGTCCCTTCAACGCTCATTTCGACATTCTTCATGATCTGCTCCTTTTATGGCTCAGTGTGAGGGTTGGTTTCCCTAGGCTGAGGAAATCGATAGCAGCGGGTTTCGTCTGTGTGTTCCTGCTGCTCCTTGACGGAACAGGGGAGTTTCCCCTGTGATTGGGCTCCAGAATCATCTCGTCATCGGGCGAGAGTCGTGCCGGCGAGCTTTTTGGCGATGCCGGGTAAATGGCCTTGGGCTTCTGCACCTTGAAAGCTGAACGTCAGGACGAAGCCAGAACATTGGGTATAGCCGGTTCCCCCGGGACCTTTACCGTTTCGGAAATCACCAACGACCATGTCCCCTCCCGTGCAAACCGGGAAGGCGGTTCGTTTGAAGGCTGGATTCTGCAGGTAGGGCTCCATCACTTCCTTGATCCCTGCCGTGGTTTCACTTTGTAGCTCAAGGTGCACATAGATCGACAGCGCTTGGCCGTTGGGCCATTGCCAGGCACACCCTTCACCGGTCCCCATTCTGGACTGGACCGCAGCCAACTTCGGGGATGAGAGCAGGCTACAGACTTGAGCCGCCATAGGACTTTCGGCATGCCCCGGGGATGTGATCAGCAGTCCGCATAGGACGATGAACGGTCGCAGTCTCATATTGCCTGTCCCAAAAAAAATGAGGTCAACGGCTTTCGCTATATCAGTGACACAGGACGAACCATTGGATGGAATTGTAGCCCCACGATGCCGTCCGATCAATGGCTCTCTACGGGTGGCTCCACGAACGGGGTGAACCCTGAGCCTAGTGGACTGTAACGATTGATTCGGGAGTAATTCGACGTGACGCATCGAAGTACTTCCACTTCACGGGTTTCGGCTGCTTGTTGTATTGGCGTATGTAGCGCATGAGCTTGCGTTTGAGATCCGGCACCGAAGTAAAGACGCCACGGGCGATCACGTCGCGTTCGATCTTGGCGAACCACAGTTCGACCTGGTTGAGCCAGGAGGAGTACGTCGGAGTGAAGTGCAACTGCACCCGTGGATACTGGGCGAGAAACGCCTCGACCCGCGCGGTCTTGTGTGCCGCGAGGTTATCCGCGATCACATGAATCTCTTTGCCCATGGGCTGGTTGGTCATGATGTCGGTCAGGAACGCGACGAACTCGGCCGAGGTGTGGCGCAATGCCGTCTTGCCCAACACCTCGCCCGTCTTGGTGTTGAACGCGGCGTACAGGGAGAGGGTGCCGTGACGGACATACTCAAAGCCATGGCGTTCGGCACGCCCCGGCGACAGAGGCAACACCGGGTCTTTACGATTGAGTGCCTGAATCGCGGTCTTCTCATCGACGCAGAACACGGCCGCATGCTGCGGTGGGTGCAAATACAGGCCGATCACATCGGCCGCCTTGGCTTCGAAGTCCGGATCGTTGGAAGCCAGATACCCTTCCAGTCGATGCGGCTTGAGGGCGTGCTTGGCCCAGATCCGCGTGACCGTCATATGCGAGATGCCCCCCAACTCCGCCGCCAGCTTGCGCGAGGACCAATGCGTCGATCCGTCACGCGGGGTGTGTTTCGTTGTCCAGGCAAGGACGCGTGCTTCGATCCGATCGGTTACTTTATAGCGCGCCCGCCCGGCGTAGCGGGCGAACAGCCCCGCCAGTCGATCTGCGGCAAAGCGCTGGCTCCACCGACTGATGTAACTGTCATTGCAGTCCAGCTTGGCACGAATCGTGGCCCACGTCAGGCCATCAGCCAGCAGCAGAATCAGACGGGCATGCCGAGCAGAATCGGCTCGACCAGCGCTGGCTCTCGCTTGGCGCTGCAGTTCCATGCGTTCACTCGTGGTCAGTGTCATGACGTCCTCCATGGGCGTCATGATACTACCAATCTAATCGTTACAGTCCACTAGTCGATCCGCAGCAGGGATGTTGTCGGGAATGGCCCAAGATCTCTATGGTCCTCCCTCGTGAGGGCGGACCGCACAGGATTGCGCGGTGTTACTGCCCCGGCTTGGGGAGTGGGGCGAGCTGTGTGCTTGCGATCAGGTTGACGGTGATGGTCCGGGGTTTGTCACTGTGCTGCTCTCTCATGCCGACGATGACCTCGCGTGGCTGCGATCCCCATTGTTCAAAGGTAAGATGAATGGAAGCACGATGTTCGGTCCGGGGTACAAGCAATCTCTCGCCGGATTGGACATCATAGCCCCGTACGCGTTGATACCCGTGTGCCGGCAGGTAATCGTAGACGAATAGATGACCGTCTGGTGCCCAATGAAAGGTCAGGACTTCCCCCTCCGTGATGACGTCGATTTCCCTTGTCGCCATCGTGGCAAGGTCTAAGAGACCTACGAGTGTGTGGTGGTCCACCGTGGAAAATGCTGCAAGTCGCCCATCTGGTGATACTCGCACAAGGCCGAATCGCTTTGGACGGAAATACAGGCCAGGCGCAATTGCGGATTCAGTCGGTAGGTGTTTCAGCGTGAACCGATCGGGGATTGCTGGATCACCGGAGGTGATCACAAGGGCTTGCTGATCAGGGGAAAGCATCACGGATGAGGGATTGACCGGAAGAACCGGGCTGCAGGTCAACAACAAGCAGCCACTGAATACGAGGAGGCCGGTAGCGGACCATCTGCCGGGACAATGGGCCATCGGACGAGCGCGTCGCTCAGAGTCCAGGGATGGGTTGCGCTGTCGCACCGGCCCAGAAGTAGTTCCCGTCGGCGTCTTTGTACCAATGGGCATTGCCGTTGACGGTGAGTCCATTACTCGTCCAGCCTTGATACGGTAGCTTCCTTCCGCCCTTGACGGTGCGGACAAGGGGAGCTGCGGAGGTCGGAGCGTTTTCGCGGATATTGAGGTCGACGCGAGTCTGTACGATACCCGGTTTTCTCACAAAATTAAATGTGGCGGGACTCTGATGGATGTCATTGGCCATGTCGACGAGCTTGTCGAGATCCACCTCCAGACCAGGGCATGTTTTGTCGGCACGGATCTCACGGTGGCCGATGATATGATCGCGATCGCAGGGGATCGCCCATCGTCGGCAAATGGTTTCAATCAAGCCGGCGCTGGCCTTGTACAGCGCATTGGACCAGGGGGTATTCTCTGTTCCCTCGTGTTCGATTCCGATCGTATACCAATTGGGGTTGACCTCGGCTTTCAATAGTCGCCACGTAGGAGAAACGAGGCGGCCGGCGTGCCATGCTCGATCACTTTCCCCCACATATTGATGGATCTCGCCGGTTTTCCCGATTCCATAGTGGGCGGACACACCCGATTCCTCATTCGAGAACCAGGCGTCAGTCCCCTTGAGTGTACCCTCCATAATATGGATAACGATGGCTTCCGGTCTGTACCCTTCTCGTCCCTTGTCTCTGTTGGGGCTTCCGATCCACTGAATAGCCATGAATTGCCTCCTTCATGCGTTTCTCGGTCGACAGTCTTTTGACCAGGGCGATGCCTGGTCCCATTCTGATCTCAGTCGGGAGTCGTGGGTCATGAAGCCGCGATATGAATGGTTACTCATGCTTTGTAACGGTACGCTGTCTTCATGGGAAGTCTCCTGATTCCCTGGACCTTTTCTTCGAGCTCGGCGGTGAGGGGCTGGTCGTGGCATCGCCGGAGAAGCGCCGTGAACAAATCGTCGAGTGCCATCAAGGCCTCTCCCACGATATGACGAGCTTCTCGCTCTGAATATTGTAAAGGAATCAGTCGCCGCCGCTGCCATCCCCGGAGCAGAAAGGTCCGCCCAAGTTGGGCATAGGGTCGTTCACAGCCCATCACGAATTCCCTGCCCTGGTCATCCTCGAGAATAAACCCTTTCACATTCATTTTGGCGCTCCTACTCTCTCAACAGTGTTCACTTCTGCAGTGTCCGTAGACCCGGCCGATTCCCAACATGGTTCAGCCCGTACGCTGAATGCCTTCATGGCGAGATGCTTTCCTCGACCCGTGATGAGAGTACCGCCGGAAGGCCCGGACGCCGAAAGGCGCCGATGACAATGGATACGTTGTCCACCTCGGACCAAGACAGTCTTGCGATCTCCGGTTCGGCGCCGAACGATTGAAGCAGCAGGAGGATACCGAGAAACACGGCGATGATTGCGGGCCAGATCATCGAGAGTGCGCCAAGGACGAACGCGAGGGTGATGGCTGCTGATACCTGCTGGGCGAACTGGCTTTTAAGCGTGAACATAGGGGTCTCCTCCGTATGTGCGCTCGGTATCCCTCGATCTGGTGATGCCGCATTTGTCATGATGAAGCCCTGCGACAGACCGGCGACCGTTCACTCGATATTTCTGAAAGAGGTCATCCTGCTACGGCTCATCGCAGCGGCGTATCACCATGACGCCATGAACGGGATGCAACGTTGAGTCTGCAACACGCATGAACCATGCCTCGTTACATGCTTGAGGTATATCAATATTTCAAAGAGTTATCAGCGGGCAGGTCTACGTAATAGAGCTTGCATGCGTATCGTATCCGATCCAGTGAATCCAAAAAGATTCATGGGAGTGAAGGTGGGTAAGAGGCTGTCTCTAGACTGTGACGGATCTTGTCTTGGTTTGTCGTCTGGATCGGCTGGGTGGGTGCGGTTTCGCACCTGTGAGCGGGAAGCATCGTACCTGTTTGACGGGGATCTCAATATGCAGATCCGGCCAATACAGAATGTCAGAATGGAGTTGTGCCACATGCTTGAGGTGCAGTGGAGGGACGTTCTGAAATTGAGGAAAATCGACAAACGATACAAAAAGCTCATGGCTGGTGGTCAACAGCCAGAGTCCATGCCGGGAGATCAGGGTCACATCCACTTTCGAAAAGACTTTGTTTTGGCTGAGGGGTTTCATCGGACTGCACCTGGACAAACAGGCATGTTCATTCTCGGTCGAGCTCGCGCTTGAGTCATGGGATGCCCGTCAGCCTGTTTTTGACAGGCCTTCACTTCGAAGAATATCGGCGACGTTCTGTCCATTCACAAACACATCGGCGACGAGGCGATGGTAGACGTCACGCCCCTGGGGCACGATCCGAAGAGAGCCACTGCGCAAGAGCTCCTCCAACCGTTGTTTGGCAGCCGGCCCCGCCGGCTCATTCATCTCTGGGGTATCGATGCCACGTAGTCTGATGCGCTCGCTCCCGACACGAAGGGTGTCCCCGTCGACTGCCCGCACTTGCAGGGTGCTCAGCAGTCTCATCTCGTGTACCGTGCTGGATCGAAGTGTAGAGAGCCGACTAGAAGATTTGTGGCCGGCTCCCAACTTGTACCGCCCTTTGGGATAACGTTGTGGGCGGCTATCCGGCGGGCGTTTATGCCGTGGCTGTTTGTAGGTGGGGAGGCGATCAGAACGGTCTTCCTCCGGCGATGGATACCAGCAGAGGTCACAGTGCTGGTTTAGGGTTGATCCAAGGTCGGACTGTTCAAGTCGAGCCGCGGAGGCGCTCGATGATAGCTGGAGAGACCACCAGCCAATCAGCACCGAGATTGTCAGAATCACATGCGGCTTCATGATGTGTGCTGTAAAGCAGGTGTTGTGCCAGATTCGAACCAATTGACAATGGTCAAAACGGCATGGTGCAATGCGCTCGTATCTCGTCGTTCGTGAAACGTATCTCGTTGAGATACATTGAGATTCTTCTGAGATGCGAACGACGCTTCACGATTCACGGAGGTTGATGCCATGGATATGATGGGACGGGTGGGGTTGATTGAAATTCCTATGCTGATTGCCCCGGATCAGAAAGCCTGGATGGATCGCATGATTAAGGAAGGCAAAATTGCCATTCCGCCAGGGGGGACATTGGAAAAAGGGTCGTTGTATTCAATGTTTGTCCGTATGCTGCTCCACAACGCCATGGAAGAGCAGAAGCGGCAAGAAGCCCTGGAAGCAGAAGATGAGGATGACGAATAGACGAAGGTAGAGAGAAGAAACGGTTAAACGCGAACTGTATCTAAATAGATAACGGTGTATCTGACAGGATACGAACGACGCTCGCCTCGCTGAGTCGGCGAAGCGGGCTTCACGAGCGGCTGGCTCAGAGTTTCTTGAACGCGGAGTGTGCAGCGCGGATGGTTTTCTCGATGTCCTGATTGCTATGGGCAGTAGAAAGGAACGCTGCCTCGAACTGGGATGGCGCAAGATAGACACCCTGCTCCAACATGTGGTGAAAAAACTGGCCGTACCGTTTCGTATCAGATTGCTTTGCGGTACTCCAGTCCACCACGGGGCCTGGGGTAAAGAAAGTCGTCAGCATCGATCCGACGCGTGTTTGCGTCACAGGGATTCCGGCCCGTTTCGCGGCTTCACCAATGCCCTTGGCAAGGGTTACCGAGCGCTGCTCTAACTGCTTATAGATTCCCTTCCCCCGTAATTGCTTCAGCGTCGCCAATCCTGCTGAGACGGCCAGCGGATTACCCGAAAGGGTTCCTGCCTGGTAGACGGGTCCAACCGGTGCGATGAGATCCATGATCTCTTTCCGTCCGCCGTAGGCGCCGACAGGCAGCCCTCCTCCGATGATTTTCCCGAGCACCGTCAGATCTGGCTTGATGCCATAGAGGGCTTGTGCTCCGCCATACTTCACGCGAAAGCCTGAAATGACTTCGTCAAAAATCAATAGGATGCCGTGCTCGGCGGTCAGTTGTCGAAGTGCCGGAAGAAAGTCCGGTGCGGGCGGTACGACACCCATGTTGCCCGCGATCGGCTCGACAATGATGCAGGCGAGTTGCTTGTGATTGGCTTTGATGAGCTGTTGAACAGTCCGAATGTCATTATAGGGCGCGGTCAGGGTGTGTTTCGCAAAATCCTCAGGCACACCCGGTGAGTCCGGAATTCCCAATGTCGCCAGACCCGAACCGGCCTTTGCCAATAAATAGTCGCTGTGTCCGTGGTAGCATCCTTCGAATTTGATGATTCCCGTGCGTTGGGTGAACCCCCGAGCGACACGAATGGCGCTCATGACCGCCTCGGTTCCTGAACTGACCAGCCGGAGTTTTTCCATTGAGGGAAATGCGTGGCGAATTTCTTTCGCGAGCGCGACTTCCAATTCCGTCGGTGCACCGTAACTGGTGCCTTGCCCGGCCGCCTTCTTGATCGAGGCAATGACCGCTGAATGGGCATGTCCCAGGATCATCGGTCCCCAGGACAGCACGTAATCGATGTAGACATTCTTATCCACATCGTAGAGGCGCGATCCTTTCGCACGCGCGATGAAGCGCGGCTGTCCTCCCACCGAGCGGAACGCGCGAACGGGGCTGTTGACGCCGCCTGGAATCAGCTGTTGGGCTTCCGTAAAGAGTTTGGCAGACCGGGATGTCTTCATAATGGGGGCGCACCCTACCATGGAGGACGAGAGTCGGTCAAGAAACTGGTGGTTGCGTCGCCGGGCACCGGTTCCTCGAAGGCCAAAAAATGTCGATGGGATGCACTTCTTCTCAGTTTGGATACAGCAGAAGGCACAGTCTTTCGATCGTAAGATCTAATTCCGTTGTATTTGTCTACTGAGTCGTCAGGGGTTCCTGGCGGCGTGATTCTTGCTGTATTCGGCAAGTTAGGAAAGTGAGATCGCCATGAAAGTTGTGTGTTCTTGGTGCCGAGGCGAAGGTCAGGATGGCTTCGTCGGGGAAAAAGCGCCGTTCGATGATCCCCGGGAGACGCACAGCATCTGCCTCACGCATGAGACAGCGGTCAGGGCTCGTTGGGAGGCGCGTCGACAGACGACAGGCGTTGTGTCCCTTCCTACCAGGCTTATCCGGAGCCCTGTCTGCTGTATGAGCTAACCCGCATTCTTCATGCACGCTTCTACTGAGACGGTTTCAAGTTTTGGGTTTCCTGTTTCAGGTTGGTGACTTCTGCACAACGTGACCCAAAAGCCGTGAAGTGTCGTACGTGAAACGTATTTCGTTTCAGGATCCGGGCGCTTCACGTTTCCAAACGACGCTTCACGAATTACACGACCGACACCCTGCTATTTCTTGGCAGATTTCTTCTTGGAAGTTGCTGAGCGTTTTCGGAGTAGTTTTCGTCCGGACCTTCCCTGCTCTGTGGAGCTGAACTCTTCTAGCTCCCAACGATGTCGCGTCGACTTATCCTGTGCCGTCACGGCAAACACCACATGAAACGGGGCGCTTCGGCCGTCCACCGTCTGTCCTTTGCTCCAGGCTTCTCCGGCGTCGTTGAGGACTTCCAGCAACGTTTCATACTCTTCTTCATCATCCGGGAGTACCGCATGGGCGTTCGAAATGAGGAGGATGTAGCCTTTGGCGGGAAGCCACTCGAAATCAGCGAGACATTCCTCCAAGGCATCCCAGTTGTGCCCGAAGTATTCCGGGAAGGACAGTGCTTGCGCGAATTCATCGAAGAGGCTTGATGTCGTCCGACATTTCTTACCCTCGATCGTGCGCATCAGAAATCCGGCGGGAGCTGTGACTATCGTTGTGGCTGAACTCCCGCGAGGTAAGACAAGAAGCCCTGACCAGGGAGGTGTTGATGTGCCGAGATGGGTGCGGAGGGACAGTTTTACCGGCATAGGGCGCTCACCTGGTGCAGTCTCTGTCAATTGAGGGGGGCAAACGTTCTGTAGTGATCTCCGGTATAGTAGGCCTTCCCGGTTCGTTGCTCGATCACAATCCGTTCGGCGTCACGCCCACGCCCGCGGATCTTCGGGTTGACATCATACTCTCGATAGCGACCGGGAGGAAGACGGCGTTCTCGATTGTGGAAGTCACGCCCCCCGACATAGCCTGGGAGTGGACGTCCTCCTCGCTTTTCCAGTTGTGTAAGGAGATCGTAGGCTTTTTCAGGCGGGGTTGCAAACCACAAAGGATCGTCGGTCTGCGGAGGGAGAAGAATCGAAGCGCTGGTGGTCGGAGTGTGGGAGACGAGGTCGGGAGTTGTGGTGCCAAGAGAGGGAACAAGTAGGATCGTGCAGCAGAGGGTGACAAGTAGGCCGAAGAGTTGGAGCTGCCGCCATCGATGGGTGGACACAGGTTCTCTCCTGTGCGGATGTGTGGTTCAGACGGGACGACCGTAGCATTCTCTTTTCGCGAAGGTCAAACCCTCTCCACAGGGATTCACGTACTTACCTGGATGTCTTCAGTCCTGTTTGCTAGAATGAGTGGGCCGGTGTGTGCCGCGAACAAAACCGAATCATCATCATATCGTCATTGATTATCTTGCGGAATGTACGTGCTGTGCTGAGGAGTGGTTTGAGCGGCTCGGTCTGTGTGGTACGGGCCTGTGTCTCCACTCTACTTGTGCTCGTACTCCTCACGGTGGCGGGGCCGTCGAATGCGCAGTTGAGTCCGAGCGGCTCGATGCGGAAATCCCCGGCGGACATCGTCAAGCGGTATGTGTTGTTGGATCAGAAGGGGGCACGCCTCGACGCCTCCTCATTCGATACGGTCATGCCCTATGTTGAGTGGAAAGAGGAACCGGCGTGGGGGCGTATCGTGGTGGTGCAAAAAACCACCGTGTCCGAGGATTACCGGCAATGGGAGATTCTGAACAATCTAGAAGTTATTATCCCGGTGACTTTTCAGGTGCGGGGCTCCGTGTATCTCGAGACGGCCAGTTTTGTCCCTGAAGCCAGGATCGAAGAGGTTCGCTTTCATGTAAAAGTAGTGGGCAGTTACTGGCGTATCCTCTCACCGGTCATCCCTCCCCATGTCGGGTTGAGGCGGATGGTGAGTTTTGCTCGAGATGCCGCTCTCCGCGAATCGGACGACACACAACGCACCGTACTCACTGACCTTATCGAATCGTTGCGAAAGGCAAACTAATGGCACAGACGCCTGTGGATCTCCTGATCTTTGACTTGGACGGAACGTTGATCGAGTCCAAATGGGACATCGCCCATGCCGTCAATTTTACGTTGAATGAGTTGGGATTGCCGGAGCGCCCCATTGAAGAGATCTTCGGGTTTGTCGGGGATGGGGTGAAGCGGCTGCTGCGCCTGGCGGTTGGAGAAGGGAATCAGGAGAAATTTGAGAAAGCCTTGCAAGTGTTCCGAGGTCATTATCTCGAACACTGCTTGGACCGGACGACCTTCTATCCGGGAATCGAGCCCATGCTCGAGCATTTTTCGCACAAGCAGAAAGTGATCGCGACCAACAAGTCGATTGAATACACGCGCGTGATCTTGAATGGGTTGGGGCCACAACATTTCATGTATATGGTGGGCGGAGACAATGGGTTCGGCCTGAAGCCGGAGCCCGGTATGCTTCTCCACATCATCAGCAAAATGGGCGTGCCGAAGGATCGGACGGTCCTTGTCGGAGACAGTACGAACGATATCAATGGCGGGCATAACGCAGGCATTCGGGTCTGTGCCGTAGGGTACGGCATGGGCAATCGGCAGAAGATGGAAGCCTGCCAGCCTGATTGGTTCATCGAAAAACCGGAACAACTCACGGAGATTTTCATATGACTATTCATCCGTCTCGCGTATCTCGTGAAGCGTCTCTCGCTCAAAAGTTTCACGTTGCAAGTTTCAGATTTCGAGTTGCCGGAGGAACCTCAAACATGAAACGAGAAACATGGAATTCGAAACTTCCGGGTGAGCCACGGACGAAGCTCCGTGTGTCATGCGTCACCGTGCTTCTGCTGGCGCTAAGCCTGATTCTCAACGTCGATCTGTCGTTTGCAGCGTCACCGAGCTTTGCCGATCGGGTGATCGAGCATCGGCTCGCTAATGGATTGACGGTGCTCA
>CABVSA010000088.1 GCA_902500805.1 uncultured Nitrospira sp.
GCGGAGTCTTCTCGGCCATGATTCTCACGCTGTTCGTCATTCCGCCCGTCTATGTCATGTGGCGATGGTGGAAGGAGAACAAGCACGGGCAGAGAGGCAGATAGAGCAAAAGCATGTGGAGCCTTGAACCCAGGACGTTCTCAACGGTGGTCTTACAGGCCAACAGCGCCTGGCGCTCTAAGTTTTCCGGGGTGTCGATTTGTCCGAACACCATTGGTTGAAAGAGGGAAGTGCCTATGAAGCTCTCGCAGCAGCCGTCGTGGTTCGTCCTGTTGTTCACCATGGCAATCATGGCCTGTTCGACCGCTCCACCGCGCGAACTGATTGAACGCAACGATCACAGTGGATTGGCAGCCTGGTATGAGCAGGAGGCCGTACGTCTGCGCGGGAAAGCAGAGGACATGCGTCAGATGGCTGAACTGTACGCGAAGTCTTCTTATCAACCTTCGCCGAAGGAGTCCAAAACACAGTTGATCGCCCACTGTCGGCTTTTCATTGATTACTACACCAAATCGGCCGAAGAAGCGGAGGCGCTCGCCAAACTGCATCAGGCACAAGAGCCGGCCATTCCGTGATGAGGGACGGGATGATGATCCCACTGTGGGTGTTGAGTTTCTCGAAGTGTTCTGTGGGCAGCGGGTTTCAATTCAATTATGGACCGGTCACTACCTTAGTCAAGGTATCTCCTGTCTTGCGACGGACACTCGCGTCGCCAGACCGGTACGGAGGTGCAGGGCAATCGGGTTATACCAACATGTCAACATGGTGGCATTACGCTACAGCCACAATTGGTCAGCTGCCCTTTATTGCCACGGGGCTTCGGTCGCAAGAGAGGATGTGTGCAGTAATCAAAGTCATACATTGAAATTCACGTATAAATGACGCTCCGATGACTTGGTACAGTGGTTGCTCAAGTGCCGTCACAGGCAGTGAATGGGTCACTGCCGATAAAAAGGGGGGATTCCAATGCGACAGGTTATGAGGGGGTTACCATTCATCGCCATCTTGCTGGTCTTGGCCATGCCAAGCTTTGCCGCGTCTGGCCCTGAACCTGGGATTGCCAAAGGTGATCATCAGGCACTCGCCATGTACTATGCGGAGCAGGCGCAGGATTTCAAGGCGAAGGCGCGGTTCTGGGACAATACCGCGGAATCCTACGAGCATCACCCGGAGCTCTACAAGGCGAGCGACATCGCCGATCAAGCGGCGCATTGCCGTCAGGTTGCTCGAAACTACAGGAAAATGGCAGACGAGGCGGCAGCCTTGGCGAGTGAACACTTGAGTCTCACGCGCAAGGGCCCGTAGGCAGTCGCACGGGGACGTTCACTGTTCGATAGCAGCCGACCAGGGCACGCCGAGGCGATCTGTTGTTCGCTATTTATGCCTTGAAAGGCCTCGGCGACGCTCTGGGGTTCGGATTGTTGACCTGTGCGAAGTCCCTATCTTCGAAGGAAGGAAGCGCCTATGAAGCTTTCGCGGCAGCTGTCGTGGTTCATCCTGTTGTTTGTCGTCGCGGTCATGGCCTGTTCGACGGGGCCACCACGCGAACTGATTGAACGGAACGATCATAGTGGACTGGCAACCTGGTATGAGCAGGAGGCCCTGCGTCTACGAGGAAAGGCAGAGGAGATGCGTCAGATGGGTGATCGATACGCCGTATTTTCTTCTCCCCATCTTTCTCCAAAAGAAACCAAAGCCGATCTGATCGCACACTGTCGCTCCTTTGTGCAGTATTACACGAAGGCAGCCGAGGAAGCGGAGGCGCTCGCCAAACTGCATCGCGAACAAGAGCCGGCCATTCCCTGATGGAGGACGCTGTGATCGCTATGCGGGTTTCTCAAACGATTCTGTGGTCGGTCCGCTCAATGATGAATCGGCCCAGTGTTTCAGCAACTCGTAGGACCACAAACTAAGGTTGCATCGTAAGGTAGAAAAAGGAGGGAGCATGAAGCTGCAGCATGTGAAGAAACCGCACAACGACAAGGCTGATACCACACAAGCTGCTATCCCCGAACAGATTATGTCCGATGAACTTCGTGAGCGGATTGCGAAGCGGGCCTATCAGCTCTACCTGGAACGGGGCTGCAGAACGGGGTGTGATGTAGAAGATTGGGTTGACGCGGAGCGAGAGATCTTTGCGTTGCCCAAGCTACCGGACTGATTCTTGTTGTGTGCCGGCACCAATACGTCACCAAACGGCATGGCGAAGTTTCGCATAGGTATCGCGGGTGTGATCACGGAAACGACACCCGCTCGGTGACAAGGAGTGGACTATGGAAGAGACGCATCAGCAGTACATCCCTGCGTTGCGGTTTGGTTGGCTGACTGGCTTGTACGATCCCGTCATCCGCTGGACCATGCGGGAAGGCCTGTTCAAACGTCGCTTGGTCGAGCAGGTGGGGCTGCAACCAGGGCACCAGGTGCTGGATCTTGGCTGTGGGACCGCCACGCTCACGGTTCTGCTCAAGCAGCATCAGCCTCAAGCTACGGTTGTGGGGCTCGACGGCGATCCGGTGGTGTTGGCACGCGCTCGGAAGAAAGCCGCTGAGGCGGGCATCAAGATCTCGTTCGATGAAGGAATGGCCTATCAGTTGCCGTACCCGGATCACTCCTTTGACCGAATCGTCGCCAGTCTACTCTTGCACCATCTGACATCGGACAACAAACGCCTCGCGCTCGCCGAAACCTTCCGTGTACTCAAACCGAGCGGGGAATTGCACATCGCGGACTTTGGGAAACCCCATACATTGCTCATGGCCAGTGTGTCGCTCGTGGTGCGTTGGTTAGAAGAAGCGTATGAGCACGTGAAAGGAATGGTGCCGGGGTTGATCCATGATGCGGGATTTATTCATGTGGAGGAAACAGGTCGCTATACGACGACGTTCGGGACGCTCGTCCTCATCCGTGCGGTCAAGCCATGAAGGTGCAGGCGATATTGAGGAAGGAACCGGACATCATGAATTTGGGCGTTGCTTGCTCAATCGAGGGCCATGATTCCTCGGAATCAAACTGATGTGGAGCCACTTGCTCGAGCGGCGACTCACCGTTCTTTTCGGGCTGGCCGTCGTGGTCAACTATCCGTGGGAACGGGCACAGTCCAGTCTGTATGTTTTGCCTGACGGAGCAGAGGTAGGGTGGTGGATGTGCGCAGCGGCGAGTGTGGCGGACGGCCTGGTGGTTCTCCTGATCTTCCAGATCGGCCGGCTGGTGATCGGAGAGCGTGACTGGTATCAGGAGTGAGGGGGTTTGCTACTGTCGGGAGCGGTCGTCAGTGTCGCGATCGAATGGATTGCGATCTATGGCGCACATTGGTGGGCCTACAGCCCGCACATGCCTCTGGTTCCGGGGTTGAATATCGGGTTGGCTCCGCTGGCGCAGATGTTGGTACTGCCGCCGCTGATTGTCACGCTGCTGGCGTGGTGGCACCGGAAGATGATTGGGAGGAAACCATGCGATGGCTGACTACCCTACAACAATGGCCGCGTTGTTGGCTCGTGCTGAGTCTGGCATCGGCGGTCGCCGGTTGTACCCATCCGATGCCGGCTAATGCGCCTGTGGTGGATCGCGTGCTGGGCGATCAAGTCTTGCGCGAACAACTGGTCGCACGGGGGACGTTGGATGAGCATTTTGTGCACGAAGTGCTCCATCAACTCGGCCAAGGGCCGCAGGGAGATCACAAATTCGCTCGACTCCTCGCCGATCATCTCCACCACCACCCAACCACCGCTCGCGCGGTCTATGGGGAACTCGCTCGGCACAAAGGCTTTCAAGAGTGGCTCCTTGAACAAGTGCGAGGAGCAACGGGTGGCGCTGATGGCCCATGACCAAAGGGTGCCGGCCGATTGGCCACTTGTCTCAAAAGCTGCTCACATGAGCGCACCAGAACGACAAACCGAACCCCTCGCGTTCCGGTTCGGTGACTATGCTGCGGGCATGCTGACCGGAGTGCACACAGCACTTGCCGTGCGTCTCATCGTCGGTTCGCCTTGGGCCATGGTGATGGCCATGCTCGTCGGCATGGCGGTGGGCCACCAAATGACCGGCGACACCGAGGCGACCGGTCAGGACAGGTTCACATGGAAAAAGTGAAGGATCCGGTGTGTGGAATGATGGTCTCTGTCGAGGAAGGGCGTCCCGCCTTTTATCATGGGACCACCTATTACCTCTGCTCCGACCTCTGCCAGCGCATGTTCCTCGCCGACCCGGAGAAGTATTGCGGTCGAACAACCCGCGTCTCACCGGGCCAAACCGACATCGTTCGGCGGATTGCTTACTTTTCCATGGAAGTGGCGGTGGACCCGCGCATGCCGACATACAGCGGCGGGCTTGGCGTCTTGGCGGGCGACACGTTGCGATCTTGCGCGGATCTCAAGATTCCTGTCGTGGCAGTCAGCCTCCTCTATCGGAACGGCTATTTCGATCAGCAGTTGGATGAGGACGGCACTCAACGGGAGAAGCCCGTGGAGTGGAATCCGACCGAGCTACTTCGCCCCTTCCCCACGACCGTGGAAGTCCCAATCGAGGGCCGATCGGTCGCAGTTCAAGCCTGGCAGTATGACGTGGTGGGAATAACGGGGCACACCGTACCGTTGCTGTTGCTGGACACCGATCGCGAGGGCAATGCGCCGGCCGACCGAGCACTCACCACCTGGTTATATGGAGGGGATGAACAGTATCGCCTCGCGCAAGAGATCATCTTGGGTGTCGGCGGACTCCGCATGCTGCAGGCGCTCGGCTACACCGAGCTGACACGGTTTCACATGAACGAAGGACATGCGAGTTTACTCGCGCTCGAACTGTTACGGGAACGCCAACAGCAGGAACAAACCGAATGGGATTTCAACAAGGTCAGAAGCCGCTGTGTCTTTACCACCCATACGCCGGTTGCAGCCGGTCATGACCAGTTTTCCTACGAACTGACGAGCCGGGTACTGGGGTCGCACCTGCCGCTCGATGTCGTACAGATGCTTGGCGGAAAGGACCGGTTGAACATGACCCTCCTCGCCTTGAACATGAGTACCTACGTCAACGGAGTCGCCAAGAAACATGGAGTGGTCTCGCAGGAAATGTTTCCCGGATACGCGATCGATTCCATCACGAACGGCGTCCATTCTGTCACCTGGACCAGCGAGAGCTTCCAACAGCTCTATGACCATACCATCCCGGGCTGGCGAAGCGATCCTTTTTCCCTTCGCTATGCAATCAGTCTATCGAACCAGGAGATTTGGGAGGCTCATGTGAAGGCCAAGGCTGCGCTGCTCGCAGAGGTACAACAACGTACGCAGCAGCGCTTGAGCCCGGAGGCCTTCACGATCGGCTTCGCGCGGCGCGCGGCCTTGTACAAGCGGGCTGATTTAGTTCTGTCGTCGCCTAATGAATTGATCGATGTGGCCAAGAAGGCGGGACCGCTGCAGATCCTTTTTGCCGGCAAAGCGCACCCCAAGGATGAGCCGGGCAAGGACATGATTCGACGGATCGTGCAAGGGGCCAAGCAGCTCGAACGGGAGGTCACCATCCTCTATCTGGAGAACTATGACATGACCCTTGCCCGGCTCCTGACGTCCGGCGTGGACCTCTGGTTGAACACGCCCCAACGGCCGCTCGAAGCGTCGGGGACGTCCGGCATGAAGGCCGCGCACAACGGCGTGCCGAGTCTGAGCGTGTTGGATGGCTGGTGGCTGGAAGGTCACATCGAAGGTGTGACCGGCTGGTCGATCGGCTCACGGACGATGAGCCAAGGGACCGATCAGCAGGAGGATGCACGTGAGTTGTATGAAAAACTGCGTTGGACGATCGTGCCGCTGTATTACCAATCGCGGGATCGTTGGATCGACGTGATGCGGCATACGATCGCATTCAACGCGTCATTCTTCAACACCCACCGCATGGTGCAGCAATATGCCGCCAATGCCTATGTGTAAGAGCAAATGCAAGCGTCGATGGTCCACCGGTTCGAGAGAGATCCATTGTGATGAATAACCTACGACGGCTCATTCTTTGCGCGTTTCTCGCAGTCCGCGACGAGCTCTCAAGCACGCACTCCTCGCGTCATGCAAGGACTGCTGTCCCGAACACGGGTTTATGAACTGTGAAGGTGCACATGGGGGGAATGCCACGGGGACGTTTCCCTTGCTTACGGACACTGTAATGCTACGAGCCAAATCTCGTCTTATATGCATACGTGTAAAGATAAGGAGGAGCAAGGCACGCATCATCATCGCTATTGAGCGAGCCTTCGGCAGCGTCACGCTCCCAGATGATGCTGACGGGGCCACGGCATCTTCGGAGGCTCGCTGGCGTGGAGCGAGAAGCAGAGGGGCATGAAATAGGTGGGGAGTGAAGATCACTTACCATAGCCGGCGAAACGGTTCGCCACAAACAAGGGAGGGCGTAGGATGTTAAAGCTTAGATGGATTTGCGCATTTTTGGTTCTCGGTCTCCTGGTTGCAATGCCAATTTTCGCTGCGGAGCCTCTTGAGACCATGATTAGCAAAGGCGATCATCAGGGACTGCAGCGTTACTATTCCCAACAAGCTCAGGAGCTCAAAGCCAAAGCGAATTATTGGGATACCATAGCCGAATTCTATGAAAGACATCCAGGCGAGCCCACCGGGGCTCGCACCAGGGCTGAACACATCGCTCATTGCAAAGCTATTTCGGAAACCTTGAGGAAGGCTGCGCACGAGGCTCAGAATCTGGCCACAGAACACTATGATTTGACACGGAAGGGGCCCTAAAAATGTCGTTAATGTCGTTAATGATTTGGCCGGCGACCACCTCGCTATGAACACTCGATGGAGGAAAGACTCTAAGTTGTAGTTCAGGAGCTGATGGCGCACCAAGAATATCAGGAATGGATACTCGGGCGGTTGCGTGGACAGCCGGAACCGCACCGAGTCAGTAACCTCTCATGGCAAGGAGGGCGTGAGGATGCCATCGCCCGAGCAGGCGATACAGCACCGCTGGAAGTCCTGCAGATGCTGGGAGGCAGGGACCGGCTGAACATGACGCTGTTGGCCTTGAATATGAGCAGCTACGTGAACGGCGTCGCGAAGCGTCACGGGGAGGCCTCGCAGGACATGTTCCCGGAGTATGCCATTGATTCGATCACGAACGGGGTGCACTCCGGAACATGGACCTGTGAGAGCTTTGCCACGCTGTATGATCGTCATATCCCAGGCTGGGCGTGACGGGCTGGTCGATTGGGCGCGGGGCGTCTGCTCGCACCGCAGAGGAAAGAAGCAGCGCCGCGGATGCCCGTGAACTGTACGACCAGCTAGGCAGAGTGATTGCGCCCTTGTTCTTTCAGAGCCAGGAGGGATGGAGTGAGATCATGCGGCAGACGATTGCGTTCAACGCGTCCTTCTTCAACACGCACCGCATGGTGCAGCAGTATGCCGCCAATGCCTATATGTAAGCACGAGAGCATGGGCCAATCGTCCACTTGTGCAACGGGGGAGCATTTCGATGAATAACCTACGACGGTTCGTTCTCGGCGCCTTTCTCGCGGTCCTGGGATTTTTCCTCGTGACCGAGCACCGGGCGCATCTATTCGGGGTGCTGCCCTACCTATTCCTTTTCGCCTGCCCACTGTTCCATCTCCTCCTGCACAGGCGACACGGGAGCCACGATGTGGATCACCTGCCCGGTAAGAACGAGCAGGGCCGTCCATCAGGACACGGGGGAGGTCACTCCCATGGATGAAGAATCAGCCTATGGATTGTGGTCGTTAGTGATCATCAACTCACTGGTGTTTATCCTCTTCGCATTCAGCTTCACACGTCCGCGCACGCCGAGGGATTGGCGATCCCTGAGCGCCTACTCGGCGTTCATCGTGGCCCTGTTTGCGGAGATGTATGGATTCCCCTTGACCATCTATCTGCTCTCTGGCTGGTTGGGCAGTCGATATCCGGACGTGAACCTGTATGCTCACGAAACCGGCCATCTGTGGCATACCCTGTTGGGCATGAAAAGCCACGCTCATGTTGACCCGATTCATATTTTCAGTGAGGTGCTGATCTTCGGAGGGTTCTTTCTCCTGGCGGCGTCGTGGGAAGTCTTGTACCGGGCGCAACGAACCAAGACCCTCGCCACAACCGGCCCCTATGCCCGGATGAGACATCCTCAGTACGCCGCCTTCATCGTGATCATGCTGGGTTTCCTTCTCCAGTGGCCGACCATTCCGACATTGCTCATGTTCCCCGTACTCGTGGCGATGTATGTCCGTCTCGCGCACAAAGAGGAAGTGGAGGTCCATGCAGCGTTCGGCGAGGCCTATGCTCGGTATGCGGCGGCGACGCCCGCCTTTTTCCCACGATGGAAGCGGAAGTCACGGGAAGAAATTGAGTCACGGCTGCGTAGTTGATGTGGCGACGGTGCGAAACCGTCGTACTAGACCACGATGAGACAGACGAAAATGGAGCATCACCACCCATGGTGATCTGGCATCTCACGTCGGACACGCCTCGTTTTCCGTTCCATGTCAGTGCGGGGCAGCAGGTCAACCTCCAGTTCGGCACCTGGCCGATCGAGGAGGGCCAACAAGCCTGGATCGACATTCGCGTGATGCATCCGGACGGAACCGAGGACCGGAAACGGCTCGATGGGACGTGGAACTTCAACCACGATGCCAATAGCTATTGGTTCATCAACGTCGGGCCGTTTGAGGATGGAGATCGGGTGGAGTACCGGTTGCACGGGAGTTCCCCGTCAGGGGCTTGTGAAATTGGCCCCTTCACCCTTCAGGTAGGTCCCAAGATACATCTCGCGATGCTGTGGCATCAGCACCAGCCGCTCTACAAAGATCTCCAAACCAAGCGATCGGAAGAATCGTATCGATTTCCCTGGGTTCGACTGCACGCCATCCGTGATTACTACGCCATGGCTGCGTTGCTGGAACAGCATCCTCAGGTCCACCTCACCATCAACCTGACCCCGGTGCTGCTGTGCCAGATCGAGGACTATGTGCAGCGGGGTGCAACCGATCGAGCACTGGATCTCACGCGCATTCCAGCGCGCCACCTCACCGCCGCTGAGCGGGAAGAGCTGCTCGGCACATTCTTCGAAGCGAACTGGCATACACAGATTTTCCCCTGGCCCCGTTATCGCGAACTGTTCGAACAACGTCGGAAGGGAGAACCGTTCACGACCCAGGATCTGACCGATCTGCAGCTGTGGTCCAACCTGGCCTGGTTCGGGCCGGAGTTTCAAGAGGGCACAGTGGCGCTGCCTGACGGCCAGACCTCCTCCGTGCGCCGTTTCGTCGAAAAGGGCGCCAGCTTTACGGCTCGTGAGATCGAACAGATGATCGCTGAGCAACTGAAGATCCTGCGCAATGTCGTCGCAATCCATCGACAGCTTCAAGATCGTGGGCAGATCGAGATTTCCACCACGCCGTTCTACCATCCCATCCTTCCGTTGCTTGTCGATACGGATCGCGCCACCATCGATCGTCCTGGAGCGGTGCATCCCACACGGTTTCACCATCCAGAAGATGCGGTGGCGCAGCTCAACCGTGCTATGCAGTACTACGAGGAGCGCTTCGGGCATCCGCCGGTCGGGATGTGGCCAGCCGAAGGAGCGGTGGGTCAGTCGGTGGTCTCACTCTTCGCGGATGCGGACGTGCACTGGCTTGCGACGGATCAAGGGGTCCTGAAGCGCTCCGGGCAGTATGGCTACGACGTCCAGGACCCGAACGTCCTGTGCCAAGCATATCGGGCCGAAGATGAGCAGGGCCACGGGGTCGCCATCTTTTTCCGCGACACCGTCCTCTCAGACAAGATCGGCTTTCACTATCAGGAATATCCGGATCCTGAACAGGCAGCGGCGGATCTTATACGAGAACTGAAAGAGCGGTTCGCCTGGAAGGTGAACGATCCCCCGAACCGCATCGTCTCGATCATCTTGGACGGCGAGAATGCCTGGGGCGCGTACCAGCGGCAAGCTCGCCCATTTCTTCATGCGCTGTACTCCGCGCTCACTGATGACCCGGAGATCCGGACGGTCACCTTTCGAGAGTATCTTGAAGGCAATCTCGCGCGGCGGGTGCCGGCTCACTCAATCCCAGCATTGCCGAAAGTCTCTGACCTCGCTGAAGCAAGCTGGATCGACGAAAATGGCTCGGCGCCTGGGAACGATTTGGGAACATGGATCGGTGAGGACGAAGAAAATCGTGGATGGGATCATCTCCGTGAGGCCAGGGAATGGCTCGACCGCATGCAGGCTACACCGGTGAGTCATCCCACAGCCTTCGAGGCCCTCTACGCCGCGGAGGGCAGCGATTGGTTCTGGTGGTTTGGTGAGGATCAAGCTTCCGACTCCGACGCAGAGTTCGACGATCTGTTTCGGGATCATCTGAAGGCCGTCTATCGGGCGCTTCGTCGCAAACCTCCGTTCTCGCTCGATGAGACCATCGTGCCCCATGCCCTCGTCTGGACGTTTGCCAGACCGATCCGATCAATCCGTGTTGGCGATCGACTCAGCATCAGAACGAACTGCTCCGGTGTGCTGACCTGGAAGACCGACCTGGAAGAGCAATGGACGACACGCGAGATGATCGCAGCAGGCGGCGTGATGGCAGCCGTATGTCGCTTTGGTCTGACGCTCGGACCCTTTGCGCCCTCCGCTCAATGGGTGGAGTTCCAATTCCGCTGCACGCATCCAGGTTGTTGTGGGACTGATCCCTGTTGTCGAGCGGACCTCCAGCGGGTCGCAGTGATCGGCAGTCCAGCTAAAGGAAGAGGATGCGCCCCACATCGTGTACGGCAAGGCACGTAGTACCGTGAGGCGTTCCTCGAGTGACAGCGCATTCACCTAACTGAGGTGGAAGGAGGCAGGGATCATGACATACCAAAAAGAAATGGATCGCGTGTGCGGCATGTGGATTGAGAAGAGCACGACGCCGTTCACCAGTCAGTATCACGGGGAGACCTATTACTTCTGCGCGAAGGAGTGCAAGGAGCAATTCGATCAGAATCCAGAGTACTACATGAAGGGATTTGAGGGTCGGAAACCCTGAAGTAGGTGGTTGGCCGGGATTACTCAAAAGGTATGTCCGCTCCCAGAGAGACTGGCCAACTTCTTTCTGTAGACGAATGAGAACGACGGCAATCACGTTCTCGGCTGGATCGGATCAGAAGGATCACTGCCAGCGATGCGGCGTGTTCATGGTGCCGGCCGAGAGTGACGCAGAGCAGTCACGCGTTGAAGGCATTGCTCCTGTGTCGTGCGATGTGTCAACTGCGGGGAGCGGGTCAATGTGGAGCTGAGGCAATCAGAACATCGTTGATGCGAGATCCACACCGGCGAAGCTGCGTGCCTCGCGGGAGGGGGACCAACCCGCCACCTGTCTGTGAATCAGTGGGTGTCGCGCAGAGGACAGAACGATGGAGAGGAGGAGTGCCATGAAGGCTCAGGGACATCTCTCGGAGAAGTTGTGGTCGGTGATCTTGGCTGGTGGCGAAGGGGAGCGGATGCGGCCGCTGATTCAGCGATGGCTCGGATGCCATAAGCCCAAGCAGTATTGCACGTTCGTGGGCACGCGCTCGATGTTCCAGCACACGGTGGATCGGTCGACCAGGCTCACCCCTCCGGCGCGCACCGTAGCAGTGGTGGCGCGTGGACATCGTCCGGACGCACTCGCGCAGCTCGCACGACGAGGCGGGGGCACCTTGGTCTTGCAGCCTGAGAATCGCGACACCGTGGCCGGGCTGTTCTTGCCCTTGACCTATGTGCGGGCACGGGACCCGCAGGCTACAGTCGTCATGTATCCCTCGGACCACTTTGTCTATCCCGAATCCCGGTTCCTCGACAGCGTTTGGCAGGCCATTTTGGTCGCCGACTCCCTGCCAGATCGGCTGGTGCTTCTGGGAGCCAGGCCTGACCGTCTTGAGCTCGAATACGGGTGGATTCTGCCAGGGGAGATCTTGACTGCTAGGGGACTGGACGCGAAGGTTCAGACGGTGCAAGCCTTCCTCGAGAAACCGACCGCTGCGCAGGCGGATGGCGCGCTCAGCTCGGGAGCACTGTGGAATACCTTTGTCATGGTCGGCAAGGTGAACACCCTCTGGGCGCTCGGGACAAAGTACTTTCCTGGCATCATCGCGCCCTTTGAACGACTCGAACGGGCCATTGGCTCACCCGAGGAAGGCCCTGTGCTCGACGCGATTTATCAGAACATGCCGACAAAGAACTTCTCATCGGACCTATTACAACGAGTCCCGGAATCTGTCGCGGTGATGGAGTTGACCGGAGTGTTGTGGAGTGACTGGGGTAAGCCAGAACGGATTGCAGAGACGCTGCGACGCATCGCGAGAACGCCTGCGTTCCCGCCCGCATGCCTCGATCAACCCTTCGCCCCCATGCCCGTAGTTGAAGGTGAACGCTCGGTGGCCGCCAACGTCTGAACAAGAGAAAGGTGTAAACATGGCAACCACGTCACAAGATCGCCAGACGAAGAAATCCCGTATTCAGGTCAAGGAAGCACTCAAAGAATCTGTTCCTGTTCGCGAATCGGGTGAGCAGCCGGCGCACGATCGGGACGTACTCAGAGCTCGGATTGAGCGACGGGCGTATGAACTCTATGTCAAGCGCGGCTGTCGCCAAGGCTGTGCTCTTGATGATTGGCTTGATGCGGAAAGGGAGGTTCTCGGACGATGAGCCGCCGATCGAAGTGTACTGGCTAGTGAGGAAGAAAACGATCCGAAATCTCTCACTCTGACCAGAATCGCGAGGATATCGTCCGGATGTACAGCGAGGAGCTACCCGCAGGATGATAATGTCAAATCCAAACTATGAGTCGACCGTGCAAACCTTGAAACACTTGGCCTGCTGGATGGTCCAAGCGGAGAAATAGCATGACGCTCCGAACACTGACCCTGCCTCTCAAGGTCCTGGCGAGCGTCTTTCTGCTCACGATCGGCGTGGCCTATCTTTTCGCCTTGGCGTACCTTTACCTGATTGATGTGGAGCCGCACACCAAGCATGGAATGGGACTCGTCGCTGCCGTCATCATGAAATATTACGGCCAACGGGACACAACCAGGCTGGAAGCGGTCCTCCAAGGTCCCATGGGACAGTATGTCACCGACTCGCAGAGAACGCAGCTCATCCAGTGGATACGACAGGGCGCCGGAGAACCAGATTTCGCGAAGGTTCAACCGATCCTGACCGAGGCTTGCGCGGGATGTCACAGCGCATCGTCTGGAATGGGTCTGCCGTCGCTGACATCCTACGCGGAAGTCGCCCGTCATACGGTCGTGGATCTTGGGCAATCCATGAAATCACTGGTGCGAGTCTCGCACATCCATCTCTTCGGCATGAGCTTCATCTTTATGTTCACGAGCCTCATCTTCGTCTTCAGCGAGATCCCCACCTCCATTCAGACCTTTCTGGTGGCGATTCCTTTCCTTGCCATTTGGCTGGACATTGGGTCCTGGTGGTTTACCAAACACGATCCAATGTTTGCTTCGATCGTGATCGCTGGGGGAGCCCTGATGGGACTATCCATGGCGATGCAAATTGGCATTTCGCTGTATGAGATGTGGTTCGCCCGTGAAAAAGCTTGACGCTACTGTCGTTCAAATAGGGAGGACGGACACATGAGGAACGTAGAGCATCAATCGACGGCTGGCAGCGACGGCATTCTGCCCAGGATAAGCATATTGGTGGTCATCGGATTCCTGATCGGCTTCGCAGGAGCTGTAGCTATGGCAGATGATGCAGCGGAGGAGGCTATCCCACCGGAGTTTTCAGGGAAAATCATGCCGACCGGAACATCCGACGATCCTAAAGCGCAAGTGGCAGGGAAGGAGATTTACGAGGGGAAGATCAATCCGGCAGTCAATTGCAGTCGGTGTCACGGGAGTGATGGCAAGCCGACCAAGCTGGGGAAGGGTGCTCCAGATCTTTCAGATCCAACGGTCAGCAAGAAGCATTCGGATGCCCAGTGGTTTTGGCGGATTTCTGAAAAAAAAGCGGGAACCACGATGCCGTCGTATAAGGACAAACTGACCGAGGAGCAGCGTTGGCACGTGATCGCCTATCTGCGGACCTTGGCACCATCCGGCAAGTAGACCGACGGAAGGGGTCGCTATGAAGAAATCCTTCCTCACCATGACCGCCGTGCTGATGCTCGTCGCCCTGATAGCCATGATACTCTTATCCGTTCGTCAAGCCTCGGCTATTCCTTCATTTTCCCGGGAACATGGCCTCAAATGTAGCGACTGCCATGCGGGCTTTCCCCTGCTGAATGAGTTCGGGATGGAATTCAAGCAACGGGGATTCAGGCTGCCGGACGAGGACGGGAAGTATCCCTGGGAGCACAAGAGTCTGCCGGTCTCCGTGATCGGGATCATGCAGTACCTCAACGCGCATGAAGACGATCCCGTGACCAAAGCGCGACTCTCTTCGACCAACAAGGTAGAAATCGAAGAAATCGAACTGATGGCTGCTGGAACTGCCGCGCCGAAGGTCGGATTTCTGGCGGAGTTTGCCCAGGAAGTGGCCGAGGGGGGAACCTTTGGAAACGAACAGATTTGGATGCAGTTCAGCGACCTGATACCGGCCAGCGTGCTCAATCTGCGCGCTGGCCGCATGCTGAACGAACAGTACTATCTTTCGCAGAAGCGGCGGCTGACTTTCCAGCGGTATCTGGCGCCGGTGACCTTCAACGTGACCGGCGCCGAACTCAACGGATTCTGGTCTGGATTTCGGTACGCAGCCGGAGTCGTCAACGACGAACGCGAGGAAGGAGTCAACGCGCCGACGGTCAACCTGGACAAGAAATTCCAAGGGTTCTACTCATGGACGACCTATACGTGGTGGGATCACATCATTGGCATCCGGTACATCAACACCAAGGCGAATTCCGATCAGCCTTCGCCGATCATCGACGGCCGGACCCGCCAGCAATTGGATGCCACGCTGAATCTCCGCTTTGCTCGCGGCCAGATCTTGCTCGGCTATTTTCATAACTGGGACATCGGAGGTGTGAATGGACAGGATCGGAGGAATTATCTGGTGGAGGGCATCCTCGAAGCGCTTCCAGAGAAACTGTTCCTGGATGCCCGCTACGAGATACAAGATACGGGGCCGGCCCCCGGCAGTCCCAACAATCCAATGAGGGCCAACGGTACCCTGGTCACCGCGCACGCCTCCTATTACGTCACCGCAAACATACGAGCGGTGGCGGAATTTACCAAAGTGAGGGGCGAAGGGCTGGATGTACAGCGGATCGGCGAATCGAATGCCGTCGCGACCGGTAGTCAGGAACGCTACCTGATCGGGATTCACTTCGCCTTTTAGCATCACAATGAAAGGAGTCAACTTGATGAACGTCATGAACAAGCATAGGCGGTGGACGGTGCTCGGAGCTGCAGGACTGCTCCTGCTTTCCGGAGGTCTGACAGTGGCAGTGTTAGAGGCGCAGGCCC
>CABVSA010000089.1 GCA_902500805.1 uncultured Nitrospira sp.
TCGCCCCTCGGTCCCTCGACGTACTGCACGAGTACGCCTCAGGACCTCCGGGCTCCGCGCACCCCACTCACAAGGTGGCTCCGCGATTTCGCCACGAACTATCATAAATAATGCGGGTTAGAGTGACGCGCAGACAGCAGACGACACACGGAGCACCGCTTCTTGATGAAAGCGAGTTTTGTAGGAAGAGAGAATATCCTGCATCGCCTTGTTTGTAGTAGCGTTGTCTGGATGGATCAGACTCAGAATATAGGTCGGTTCGTTCACCATCACGCCTGAGGCCGCCCGCCATTGACCCGACGCCTGCCAGACGGAAAGTCCTTCCGGAAACCGCAGTGTCACCGTGTCAGTGAGAAATCTTGTCCAATCTTCCGGCATAACCAAGCCCGACGGTGTATTGGTTCCGAAATATACTAACTCCTGGACGGCGCGTTGTCCGCCATCACCACAAGCAAACCCACTCATCGTCCCGCAACTCGAGAGTACGATGCAAAGGAGAAGACACAGAGGGCCCCCACTGGCTCTCCAGAAAACAACCAGCTTTCTCTCAAACCTCCTGTCCTCTTGATCTGGCAACACAGCCACTCCGGTTGAGCACCGAGACCTCACTCCAGTCGGCTCTCACGATGTCCAATGACTGGGGATACCCCGCGCACGAATACGATCGCCAAAACAATGGCGCTTCTCTCGCTGAGCTAAAAGGAACGCCCCACGTCTCTTCCAGAACCTCAAGCCTTCAGCCTACTCGGAGGTGGGGGGCATTCTTGGACCGCTAATATTTGCTCGGCTTGAGCAATGGCTTTTCGGAGCGTCTCCAGGTCTTCATTGGTGTTCCGCCTGTTGGAGAGACGCTTCACCACCTGAGCCGCTGCCTCCGCCAAGACCTGCAACGCCTCCCTCACATCATCAGGCTCAGCAGATTTCCCGGCTGCAGCTGCACGGGCCATCGCGAGGCGACGCCGTGGTCCGACATACGGCTCTGGAGCGATTGGATTGTCCTTTTCGAGCTCTGGTCGTCTGAATATCATTGTATTTCCTCCAGGGAGAAAAATACCGTACCACAAGCTCGCCGGAGTTTATAGAGGGCTTTCCACAACTCCCCATGACAACCCGCGACAAGAGACGAAGACTTGTCGGTGGTACGGCATAACCCAGATCTCATTGGTTGACAGACAATACTGAGGCAGCTCGACCTCCTCTGTCTGATATCTCGCATCTTATCGTAGCTGTGGTGCGCGCAAGCATCCGATTAGGCCCGGACATCGTGCAGAGACTCTTCGAAAACTCGATTCCCATGTTGCCCATGAAAAAAGGCCCGAACCGCTTGATTCCCCCCCCCCCAGATCAAGTATGTTGCTAGTCATGGGTCCGCTTACCTTGTCAACTGTTGCCACTGAGTCTTATGGAGTGGGTTCAATATTTCTGGTTGTGGCACTTTGTCTGTGCGTACTCGCACAAATACTGGGATCACCTATGACCCTCAACAGTTTGATCACGGCAGATCTGTCGATTGAATCTGTCAGTGACGGCTGTACAATTCCTATCCAAGGAACTAAACCCACGAACACACCAACGTTCTCCTCAATAGAACCAGAGCTCTCTTCTGCCGGAAGCCCGCTTCTCCAGACCTCTATCTTTCATCCACCTCAAACATAATCGTCATCCCTGCTACGTCGAGCTCAGAGTCTGGGTGCTGGAGCGAGCACCTTCTTGCCCAATCCGATCAATTGGGAGGTACTCTCCGGCACGCGAAGAACCCATCTCGATCAGTCGGTCCCTTCGCTAGCACCTAGAGCCTTGAGCTCATAACAGATCCTGAATCAACTCGGTAAGACTAGCTGGTCATAGAGGAATATCTCTCATGGGAATACTCACAGGACAGACGGCGCTCGTGACAGGCGCAAGTAGCGGAATCGGTGGAGCGATTGCGGTTGGTCTAGCCAGGAACGGTGCCTCGGTGTGCCTTCTCGGTCGAGACCAACCTCGCCTGCGTAGCATGGCAAGATCGGCATCTCATACTTCACCAAAAGTCCGTATCTATCGGGCTGATTTGTCCTCTCAGCAGGACCTTTCTCGTGTCATTCTTCAACTTCAGCAGGATATCCCACGCCTGCACATCTTGATCCATGCCGCCGGAGAAATCGTCGTTGGTGACATCATCTCTTCACCGGTACGGAGCTTTGACCTTCAGTACCGGATCAATCTCAGAGCACCCTATGTATTGACGCGTGGCCTGCTACCGCAACTCACGATCTGCCAGGGGCAAATAGTCTTCATCAATTCAAGCATGGGGCTACAGACCAAGGCGAACATCAGCCAGTACGCAGCCACAAAGCATGGATTGAAAGCTTTGGCGGACACCCTTCGTCATGAGGTCAACGCCGAAGAGGTACGCGTGTTGAGTGTCTTTGCAGGACAAACCGCTTCAGCCATGCAAGAGAAGCTATATCGCCAGGCAATGCGACCCTATGATCCCAAGTCGCTTATTCAGCCCGAGGACATCGCCAGTATGGTCATCGGCGCACTGGCATTGCCACGTACGGCAGAAGTTACTGATATTCATATCCGCCCGCTCAAGAAATAGGCGCGAAGGAATCGTTCAGGATTCTGGAATCCGTCCTTCCACCTCCGCTCTGGGACAATATGAGAAACAGATTCGAAACTGACATGTCACGACAATGTTCTGCTGGCATTCAGAGGTGGCTCCGTTTGTTTGGACAGTCTCTGCCAGTTCATAAGTGGCGCCTGGCTCATTCGACCTACCTGGGCAAATTCGGCTCCACCTGTCGAGGACTTGGTGCACGCAAGGAGCGCAGGCCGGTCACGATGGCCTCCAGTTCCGAACGCGCACCCGTTCTGTGCATCGTCTCATCGAGTAACGAACGCAGCTCAACCCGCGCGTCACGCACACGTGTCACGCGAAACGTGAAACTGTAGTCCGGTAAATCAGCGTCACTGCATACCTCACCGATGGGACAAGGGCTCAACACAACGGTCTCGATATGTTCATCACCGATATTCGGCAACACGGCTTCAAGGTCCAAGGCGGAGAGATCGACCCGGGCACGGCCAATAAAATCCGCACCACTTCCATCATCCGCACAATGGGGCCCGGCATGCAGACCCTTCCCGGGAGGCAATGTTTTGCAAAAACCAGTCCGCCACCCCAATACATCCTTTTCCCACAGTTCCACTCCAAAACTCAGTGGAGCAGGCTCACCGGCCTCATTGCAGACCGACGTCTTTCCCAAGACAACAATCCCCGGTCGTACTGCAACAACACAACTCCGAACCGGATCAAAGGAGTAAAATTCTCCTGAATCAACACCACTAAGCTCAGCCGAAACGGTCCAGCCTTTTGAGTCTTCCGTCCCAACCATCACCTCATCACTCCCCCACCAATCCCAGCCGGTTTCATTCCGTGCCTTGAACCCTACCGCCTCAAGCTTGTAACGTCGTTCCGTCCACTCAATAGCATCCCAAGCAACATCCTGCTCGACCACGGCGCGGACCTCCGAGGTCCCGGACGGCGACGCGGTCAGAGGTTCGTGCGCAAAGACATCGGTACCACAGCACACACATGCCGTCACACCCACACACCACGTCATCAATCGTCTCTGCAATACCATGAGGCTCCCCTTACCTGAAACTGTGATCACGCAACCCTTCCATTCTACTCAGCCGCATTCGTATCACCAGACCGACCTACTGATCTACAGAGCTAGCCTGACATAATCCACCGGCAATCATCGAACACCAACACCACGTGAGGCTGTACGGAGGTGAGACTTAAATAGGGTGACCGTCCTGCCAACAAGCTGCGGGGAAACTATTCGGACAATCTCACGACACCATGACGCAGATGAAGAACCTGGACAATGTGATCAGACGCTGACCACCGCCGTCACTCCGGCGGAACCTCAACAGACCATGCTCAACACCTACGGTCCTGGGCCCACAGCACCTCACCGCCTTCCCGTCTTCAATTTGGCATAGAGAGAACAGCCTTTCTGCTCTCGGAGGTCGCAGGCTTTTCCATAATGCTTGAGGGCTTCCGTGTCATCTGATTTGACACCCCGTCCGACTTGATAGATCACCCCGAGATTGATGCAACCCTTGGCGTCGCCGTCGTCACAGGCCTTCCGGTAGAGCGTCGCGGCACGCACATCGTCTTGCTTAATCCCATTGCCCGCCGCATACATTGAGCCAAGATTGGAGCAGCCCCTGGCACTCCCACCGTCACAGGCCTTCCGGTAGAAATCGGCGGCTTGGAACTCATCCTGAGGGACCCCGGTCCCCTCGGCATGCATCACACCCAGGCTGTAACAACCTCGTGCATTGGCACCGTCACAAGCCTTCCTGTAGAACTCGGCGGCTCGAATATCGTCCTGTTGGATTCCCGCTCCAGCTGCATACATCGCGGCAAGATTGTAGCAGCCTCTCGCGTTCCCACTCTCACAGACTGTTTTGTAGAGATCGGCGGCCTGCACCTCATCCTGTTGTACTCCGGTTCCTGAGGCATACATCACGGCCAGATTGTAGCAGCCCTTCATATGGCCAGCATCACAGGCCTTCCGAGTGAAATCGGACGCCTGCACATCGTCCTGTTGAACGCCTGTTCCCTCGGCATACATCACCCCAAGGTTGTAGCAACCCCGTGCATCTCCGCCGTCACACGCCTTCCTCGCGAAGGCCACGGCTTGCATATCGTCCTGTGGAACGCCCGTCCCTTCAGCGTACAACACCGCGAGATTGGAGCAGCTATTCGGATCACCGACTTCACAGGCTTTTCTGAACATGGCGGCAGCTCGTGACTCGTCTGGCTTCACCCCTTCACCCTTCATATGCAATAAACCAAGCGCGTTACAGGCAGCGGGTGTCCCCCGCTCACAGGCAGCCTTCAACTGCTGTGGTTGGTCGGCAGCCGCTGTGGGACACAGCCCGACCAAGACCAGCACTCCGACGATAAGGCAGACAGGAAGAAACGCACGAACCACCATGGCAGACCCTCCGAAAACGCAGAACAAGGTGAGCGGGCGCAGTCTAGCGAGATTCACCGCCCAGATTCAAGGCGGGAGCGGGTGCCTCCATGTTCATCAACATGGTGCATCGACTTTGTTGCGGTCATGTCCTCCAACTCACGAATAAGTTGCGACAATATTGATAAGCAAACGTATGCGCCCGCATCCGACAGACTATCCTCCCCATTCGGATTCCAGATCGTCCACGTCGAGAGCGCGACGCACAAAAGATGAGCATCCGTCGACATGCACTTCATCACCCCTCGACCTGTGACGAGCAACGGATTCCGCCTCACACACCCGTTGCAAAGTGAATCTGGAAGGCGATAGGATCCTCTCCCCTTTTGCTCTGTTTTTGCATATCAGAGGGGACGGCGCCGTCATTGACAATGGGCACCATGAGTCCTGCCGCCTGTGATTTCTGAGCGGAGTCCATAACCACATCCGTGCGGTGAGGTGTGTGAGAAAGGCGCCAATCATATGTGTCATCACCACACTGTATCCCTTTTAGTAGGTCAATCATGCTTGTGAAACTGTCTACCTGTGCGCTGCTCTCCATTTCGCTGCTTTACGGAACGAGTACCGTTTCGGTTGCCGCCGCTCAACTGGTGACCATGAATCCATCCTCAGAGATTCAACAGGATCGTCTTCAAAAGGCCTCGTCTCCTCTACTTGTGTCATCTTACGGAACCTGGCATGGGTCGCAATTAACTGCCTCTGACTCAAACCTCACTTGGGCCTACAGGGTCGAGGACGACGCACTCCGGGGAACGGCAGACGGCCACTCCTCGGACGAACTAAGCGCGGCCAGAAACAATCTCCAGGCAGCCAAGCAGAAGATTGAAGAGCTCAAGCAACGCATCGGTGAACTCGTACTGCAGCTCCATGCCAAGGACACGGAAATCACCGCCTTGCGGTCGAATGCCATCGAGAATTCCAAGAAGTTTCGGGACGATCTCGCCGCACAAACCGAGGACCTGAACCAAGCCAAACGCCGAGTGACCGAAATCGAGCAACAGATGGCGGCGACGGCAAAGGGGCAAGAACTTGTTCAAGCCAAGCGCCGCATCGCCGAAGCTGAACAACTGACGGCCAAGAAGGACCAGGACCTCACGCAAGCCAAGCGCCGAATCGCTGAAGTGGAACAGCTGACGGCCAACAAAGAGCTGGAACTGAACCAGGCTAAGCGCCGCATCAACGAGGCCGAGCAACAAACGGCGGGGAAAGAGCAGGAGCTGATCCAGATCAAACGCCGCGTCAGCGACGCCGAACAACAGACAGCAAAAAAAGACCAGGACATGGTCCAAGCCAAGCGCCACGTCACCGACGTCGAACAACAGCTGGCCGGGAAAGAGCAGGAATTGGCACAGGCAAAGCGCCGTGTGGCCGAGATTGAGCAGCAAATGGCGTCCTCTGGACGGGAACAGGAACTGGCCCAGGCCAAACGCCGGGCCACGGACGCGGAACAACTGATCGTAAAAAAAGAGCACGAGTTGACGCAGGTGAAGGACGAGCTGAAACAAGTCAGTCAAAAGTTTGCCGACGTGAGTCCTCAACTCGTGGCGAAGGAGGCAGAACTCGCTCGCACCAAACAAATGCTGGTGGATGTTGAGTTGAACGCCAATGGCAACACCAATGCGTCAAAACAGACCGACGCCGCGGCCACACAGGACGAGCCTCCTCCCGCTCTCTCGCTCCAGTCGATCGATCAAACACTCTCCGCATCCTCCATACTGGGGGCGGATGCCGCCGATGAAGAAGAAACCCTCACGCTCATCGGGAACAGCGACCTCCGCAAGATCAGCGAGAGCCTGACGAGCTTGCTCCAACCAGAGCTGAAGAAGGGCACGGTCACCGTGAGGCAGCGAGGTAATAAGTTGACCCTGGCGCTCGCCAATAGCGACCTCTTCTCCACCGGTGACGCGACCGTGACCCTCGGAGGCACGTCGTTACTCGAACGGATCGGCGCCGTCTTGCACGGATCTCGATACCAAGGGATCGAGGTAGCCGGGCATACCGACAATACCCCGTTCAGGTCCGACGTTCGAAAGGGCTTTCGCGATAATCAGGAACTCTCCCGCGCCCGGGCGGACTATGCTGCACAGATATTGATCAATGGAGGACTGCAGAACGACCGAGTCAAAGCGGTGGGCTATGGGGACAGTAAGCCGATGACGACGAATGATACGGACAGGGGCCGGAGCAAGAACCGACGATTGGAAATTGTGATTACTCAGACGGCGGAATCAGGGATTGCCGTGGGCGAAGGGAAAACCAATGTCGGCAAGAAACCGCAGGATGGGTCACATAAGCGGTGACGGCTCAGTGACGAGAGGACCTGTTCAGAAGTTTTGCCTACCTCTGAACAAGTCCACACCTCGCAGACTTTCTTAACAGGTCACCCGACCATGTCCAAATCCTCGCACCGAAACACGGATGGCCTAGGTTGAAGCAGAACAACCCGCTGGATGTTCAGAGTCGGCTCCGCAGCCGCTCATACCCGTTCTTCAATTCCTCGATCGCCTGGTTCAGTGCATCGCCGACGGACACAGCTGTTTTCCCCACTTCTTCCCGCGCGGCCTCCAGCTTCGGCTTGATCTCGTCCCACTGAGTCTCCAGCCGAGCCCATTCGTCCTTCGCTTCTGCCTTCGCCAGATGCAACTGCACTTGTAGTTCATCGCGCTGCTGCTTGAAATGTTCGAGAGCTTTCGTGATTTGTTCAGTAACCTCTGCCATGGGATACGCTCCTTTGTGAGAAGGTGGACAGATGGAGTAACAATGCCTGCGTCATATGACCGCAACTCATCCCATCAGGCCCAACAGCCTCACCCTCCGAGGAGGATCCGGACAGCCCAGATGGGCCTGTGATTGCTCACCTACCCGATGAGCTCTGGGTGAATGAGTCTGAATGCACCATACAACCGGCAAGTCCAGAGTTCAACCCTACACCCTGCTCGACTGCAAACGCCCTTTCGCCATACATGCTCGGTTATGGGTACATCGAGAGCCGTGCGGGACGCTGGCATCCAACCAAAGAGAAAATTACACGATCAAATACTAAGACCTGGCCGGTATGTCGGGTCTTCCGAACGACGCAGCGGTTCAACCCAAATAGGTTACACACCTGAAGGACGCCATGTGGGCGGCTTAAAGTAGGATTGTGCCGGGACTTGACCAACGGCGTTGTGGATCTCAAGAAAATGGGGATAACAAGGCAGATGCTCAATTTCTCCACGATCAAAGTACTCGGCGTCGGAAGTTTCCTCCTGATCGGCGTGAGGGATCCCGGTGATCACTCTCGCCGCAAACACCGTCTCCACCCCTGCCAGTTGATCGCCGTTCGGATAGACCACGGAGAACCGTTCCCCGGCGAAGACGCCGAGCAGCTGTGTGAGTTCAACGTACACTCCTGCCTCCTCCCACACTTCCCGTACTGCTGCGTCTGATGGGAGCTCATGCGGGTCGACAATCCCGCTCGGCGCCCCCCACAAGCCTGAAGGCTTATCCTTGACGAGCAGCATCCGTCCCTGATCATCATAGGCCAGGACCGCCACCGTCGGGACGTGCAACAACGCGGTCCCGACTTTTGCACGAAGAGCTTTGATAAACGCAGGAATCGCCATACGGTGGACGATACGCCATTCTCAATAAAGAAGCGAGCCACGACAGGCGTATACCCAGCACTTCGCACATGATGATCAGGAACGAGACCTTGGCTCCGCGCACGCCTCTTTTTGAGACAGTATCGCGGAAAAACCTGGGCTAGTAGGGTAGGTCAAGGAGCAAGAGATGGTATCCACCCCTCAGCCCCGTCTCCTTTCGAACGTCCGCATTGACAGATGCGTTTGCGAAAGTGCACCATATACCCCTCGTTGATCTGGTGAAGTTCGCATCAATTCGGATGAAGAGAATATACAACGCCGGGATTAATCTTTAGAGCAGAAGGAGACCAGGATCATGGCATTGCTGATTACCGACGAATGTATCAACTGCGGCGCCTGCTTACCGGAATGTCCGAACGAGGCCATCTTCGAAACGCGCAGCGGCGCAGAAGAGAAGGGCCTGCATGTGGGTGACGGTCAAGGCGTGGGCGACAATATTTACGTGATCGCTCATGATCGATGCACTGAATGTGTCGGCCATTTTGACGAACCACAATGTGCAGCGGTCTGTCCGGTTGACAACTGTTGTATTTCTGATCCGTTGTATCCAGAGGGGACCGATGTCCTGCTGGAACGGGCGAAGACCCTCAATCCCGACAAGGCAATCGATCCGGCAAAAGTGTGGAGCGGCGTGCGGAACTGAACGGTTCCACTCCACTGTTCCGATTGGAGCAGGCTGTTTAAAAGTTCTTTGTGCCCTCGATAGGTCACGACCTATCGAGGGCACAAAGTGAGTCGAGATCGCCCGCAGGATGCAGAGACAGCATCGGTCCTGGCTTCTATGCCCCGCCAGAACTGTAGCGTTTAGTTATGTCTGAGAAAAATCCCAGATTTCTGACGAATGCCACGGTCATCAAGGTGCTCGCGAAGGTCTTTGCCTTCCAAGCCATCGAGATCAACCTCTTGCGGTCCCAGGCTGGCATCTCCGATTCGAATTGGAAGACTCTGAAGACCGAAGCCTTTAAGAAAACCTACGCCAAACAACGGGCGTTCTATGAAGATCGCCTGAACGGTGCCTTCGCGCTGGAACACATTTCCCAATCTGAACGCGAGACCAGGCTGCTTGAACTCTGGCTCAAACAGAGCGAAGAATCCTCCAAAGACGAACCATAGGCCAGACAAGGTCTCTGCCGCCTTCCCTTCCTGGCAGCCACTTGCTTCATCCGTCCCCCCTGAACTGGAGTGTGACGCGCCAGAACTTCTCTGTACGGAAACAGCTGCACAATGCTCAGAACAATCACGAGACCGCTTATGGAGTTTCAGGACCCCAGGTAGCCGGTTTGAAGTAGGGTTGGGACCGGCCAACCGCCTCGTGGATTACATGGAAATGGGGATAACAGGATAGCTTCTCAAATCTCGTTCGTATGAGGAACCCTCGCATCAGAGGTTTCCTCATGGTCGGATTGAGAAATTCAGTATGACGCCGTGAGCCACCTCTCTAAATAGATAGAATTCCAACGACTCCCCTATGTCATATCGAAAGGTCTAGAGCTCTCTCAGATTTCACCAAGTAGGACATGGACAAGAGACCCAATGCACAGACTGTTTTTCCGATCACAATAGAGCCATCTTTTCATGGCTCATCCCTTGACAGAAATGAATCCACGCTCCTGTTGCAGAGAACATCATCCCCAGAAAACTTTACAACCTGTGGATAGCCAGTCAGCAGACTGGGAATAGCATGGGTATCAGCCTGACTGAGTGGATAACAGCGAATGATTTTTCTAGGAATATGCAAGAAAATCAGGAATGTCTACTTAGACCACTATTCCTTGTGGTACATCGACGTAAGAGCGGATGCCTATAAAATAGGCACTTTGATAGATTTGCGCGCTACTCGTTGCGTCTTGCCTGACAAACAGAACTTGCCCACATAGTTATCCACAGAAGATGGGGAGTGAATATCTCCCGACAGGTCACTCACCTGAAGAGTCGCTTCGGTTCTTTCTCTTTCTAATTGCGGCGAGCTGGTTGAGGGGATTTCCACTTCCACGGTGGGATGGGATCAGGTTCAGACCACAGGCCGTGTTTGGAGGCTCTGGCTAGTTCTTCCATATCCTTAAGAACTGGATCGTGGACTTCACCAGGCTGGACCCAGGCAAGTCCCTCTTTGACTAATTCGTGGGCGATGTTTCGTCCATCCGTGAGTAAAATGTCGGCTGTCATGTGGCCCCGCTGATCTTTTTTCAGCTCCCTCACCAAGACATCGCGATTGGCAAGGTACGCTGCCGCTGCATGTTTCGCTTGCTTCCCATAAGGTTGTTTCAGCTCAGGACAATCCACATCGCGAAGAGCGACCGTCTGGTTTCTCTCTTGATAGTGAATCGTCAGGCGGTCCCCTTCATGCACGGTCAGCACCCGTGCGACGAACTCCGTCCCGGCCAAAGCCTGGACCGGCACGACCAGTAAGATCCCTATGATGACGGAAGCGAGCCTCATGACGCTCTATGCTACCGAGCTCCGCTGATCCGGCCAACCTTTTCCCAATTTCATGCAGTCGCCAAGTAATCCGGTCCAGGACATGCCGTGACTGAGCCTTGACCAAGATATTGCACCGAGCGTAGAGTGTAAGGCGATACCGCCTCAGCTAACAGGAGGTGGTCCTCATGGGTGTCCAGAGAACCGCAGACCGAGCGAACAGGCCTGGTCATATTTGGTCCCCCTCGCGGTTCTCTCTTATTATTCCTCTCATTGAATTATCGGTCACGTCTCATCGTGCTGTTGCGTGCCTGATACGAAACCTTCCACCCTTGTGCTTCTGTGGTCCACTATGAAGGGAGGGGGAATTCTACGTCGAACCATCGCGAGAGAGCCGACCATGCTCATTCCGAACACGGAGTATCGTCAGGATCCATCCGTGTGCTGCTCACTGAAGCACAGCGTCTATTCAGACAGAGTCTGCACCTCCTGCTGGAGAGGGAGCGTGATATTGCTGCCGTCCTGGAGGCGTCCGATGCACAAGAAGTCTGTCGGCTTGCGATGGCACACAGACTCGACATCGTATTACTCGACGTGGACATGCAGCATCTTGACGCTGCATCAGTCACACACCTCCTCCACAAGCACCATCCCAGGATGCGAGTCCTCCTCTTAGCTCGATACGATGAAGACGCGCGGATCGTGGCCGCGATGAAGGCTGGTGCCGTTGGATACATCCTCAAAGATACCGATTGGACGGACTTCCTACGCATCCTCAGGTCAACGGCAAATAGCCGACAGGTTCTCTCCCCGATACTACCGGACCGCTTTGTACATAATGCTCCTGGCTCGTTACGACACCCCCATGACGGCAACGCCATGCAGCTCTCCACCCTGAGTGACCGTGAACGCCAAATATTGGCTTGTGCGGCAGTCGGTGAAAGCAATAAGGAAATTGCCGATCACCTGTGCGTCTCCGTCGATACCGTAAAGACGCACTTGCATCACATCTACCAGAAGCTGTCGGTCGATGGACGTGTTGAAGCCGTCATTGCGTATCTTCGACGTCAATAACCTCAGTAACCTCGCCGTTCAACCAGCCCCTCCTCAACCAATCGATCTAAACAGTAATTCCGTCCTCTGAGCGATGGAGAGAAGACTCTCGATTTAACAAATACGGAGGACGATCCACACACCCTGAATCATACCTATGCCGCTATCAAGGAAGGAGGTCACCCACCATGCAGGATGTACACATACTCGATGAGTTATAATCTGAAGCCAGGATGAGCATTACTGGATGCAGCATTTTTGATTGGAATCGTCGTCTTGAATTGATACGCGCGGCTTTATGGACGAGGGGTGCACATGGCTGAAGATCATAGGGTGGGAAACCCGTCAGTCTTGCTCGCCAGGAGTTCTGCCATGGCCATCGCCTGACGGTGAGTCGGGTGGCTCGTGCCCTCTCCTCACATGCACCCAACAGACGTAGGTACTTGGCCTACACCGTGCTGTTTGTATATCCTCGGGAGGGCGATCGCTTCATCCTAGATTCACCATAATCCCTGGCATGTCCTGTTACGGTCTGATTAACCAAAGGAATGGGATAGACGAGATGTCTCCATTGACTGACTATACCCCTGACGACGTTGCGTATTCGCAATTGTAGCCTTAGTATGCTAGACTAACAGATACGAATTTTGCTCCTCGCGCCCATCCCTCCCGACACCGTATTTGCGCGATCGTCAGCAGTGAATTCCCTGGGCAAGATTTTCTTGTGAGCCATTGCGGTGCGTGTGAGAATACTGCGGCCTGCGCCGGATAGAATTGTAGCAACATGAACAATTCCCAAGAGCACAGTGTTTAGTGTCAGGCCCACGAGCCGCACTGGGTACTTAGACTCGGAGAGGATCTCTTATGACAACCGCGAGCAATAACCGACCAGCACCCGCAGAACATTGGGTCCGCATTCCGAACGGCACGCGAGTGCGTCATCGATCGGAAGCTTACGAAGGAATTATTGACGGACTCACAGAGATCGTCTCCGGATCGGAGCGAAACCCGGACGGAAAAACACAGTATCGCGTCAAGGTGGAGGGGGGGACACGGTTGCTGGTTCCAGAGCAATATCTGAATGTTCTGATCGACACCAACCAGTTAGTTCTGATCGGTCGTGAATCTGAACTGTATCGTCGATCTCTCACGGACCGGCTCCGAGCCGTCCTTCCAGAAGATCGGTTTGTGGCTGCGACCGAAAAGGCACCTGCATCCCGTGTAAAGTCTCGGTGATGGTAACGCCGGCATCGAGCCGCTGGTTTGCACATAAACGTGTCACATGGAGCTAGCATGAAAACATCATGGGGAACGAAATCCCCGAATAAACGGAGGCGAGTCGTACTTCGGACCAAGGTGCGGTGGGAGAAGCTGGGGCTCCAAGATCCGGCAGGATCGTCATCGGCAACCTCGATTGAAGACCTTCGTCGTCAAATTACATCAGCCGCCAGTCAAGGGTTGAGTCCCGATACAGTGTCCCGCTCTCAACAGCAGGATGGGCGCTCAGGGCCAGGCACCAAGCGATCTGTGTCTGGCCGTAAACGGAATCCCGCTTCATCGTAACCAGAACGTCAGCACCTTGCACCCGAAAGGAGGCCATCATCGGAGGACCAGGAAAAACTACAGCCGCGAAGAGAGATCGAGAAAAATCACGTCAACAGAAGCAGCGCGACAAAGAAGCGCGCCGCGTGGAGCGGAAGGCGAACAAGCCGGATCGCCCAGCCCAAGAAGGCGAAGACCCAGATCTCGCTGGTTTGCACTGGGGTCCTCAAGCACCACTCTATTAGGCGAGCGTGCCATCCCTAGCAGGTACCTATGGTTTACTTCAGCGTAGGTGGACCATAGACAGAGCAATATTTTTCGTATTCATGAGAGTACCGTTCGAGATTAACAAGGTAATTGTCTCCCTAACCCCATCTCTCCAGCGATGGAATTGACATCGGGCAGGCTCACTCCACGTACGATCGTTGAGATAGTTCCCCGGGCAGTTCTTGATTAATGCCCAGACACGATATCCGACCCTTCACCTTCTCGAAAAATTATGGCTTCTGAGATCACTACTACTTCCTTGCGCATTGGTTATTCCGTAGAATTTAATGGCTATGGTACGCGTAGTTTACCGATTGCGACTCTCCCCCAAAACTGGGCCATACACCCAAACCCCTCACGACAATAGGAGTCGAAATGAGCCGTCTGAACCTTGAACCACTCATGACGTTTTCGGATGGATCCTACCTCGCGATCAGCACGGAATGCTCGAAGGAAGGCGACTTCTCCTGCTCAGTCTATACTGTCGTCGAAACCGATGATCGCACGGACTTCCGCAATATCGCGAGTCACCTCCTCTCCTCATCCACATGCCTGACTGCCCAAGAACAGGCCTACAGCTATACCCTGCGTCTCTACCCCAACGCGGGTGAGGCGATGAAAAAACCGCCGTACCTGATCTGGCATGGGCCTCGATCATCGAGCAACCAGTGATTCATTTTCAAAGCACAGAACGGAAACCGCTCACTCGAGGCGCCAAATAGCTATTTCCTCCCACACCTGCTAGGATACCGCAGTCTCATCGCGAAGGGCCTCGCATGAAACAAGATCCTAATGGCCCATCACCGATGTTGTTGTTACCGAGAAACCTGATCGGAAGCCTGACCTAAGCCGCCTCCCTGGTTGCGTCTTCGGCCCTCTCCTTCCCCTCGCATACTATTTCTCGAGTCTCGGCCATATCATCACACCTGGAAGGAGATATGTTTATGAGTACAAAATTATACGTCGGCGGATTGCCGTACGCAGCGACCGAATCGCAACTGACCACCCTCTTTGCTGAGCACGGAACCGTGGAGTCGGCCCGTATCGTCGCAGATAAGTTCACCGGCCAATCTCGTGGATTCGGCTTTGTCGAAATGTCGACCACCGAAGAGGCTCAGGCGGCTATTACAGCCTTGAACGGATCACAAATGGATGGGCGATCCTTAACCGTCAATGAGGCCAAACCGATGGAACCTCGGTCTGGGGGAGCCGGTCGTTTTAGTAGTGGTCCAAAGCGTAGCCGCTACTGAGGCAACACACGTTCGAAATGTTCACCGACTGGGGCACCTCAACTGAGGTGCCCCTTTTTCTGCTCTTGATTCAGCATTAGTCTCCGCGATTGGCTTCGCTCTGAGTTTCCCAACCTCCCCAACTCCACATTCACGGTACATGGAGCTTATCGATTCTCCTACCCGGTCTTTTGGGTGACCCGGTTTCCAGCGTCCTGGCTCATTA
>CABVSA010000090.1 GCA_902500805.1 uncultured Nitrospira sp.
ATTCATACGCTTCTTTCAGATGAAAACCTGTGCAAACAATGGGGGGAACTTCAGTTCGGTGACGCTCTGAAGGAAAGCGATCAACATGTGGCCTCGGTGAGGCTGTTCTTCAACCTTGGCAATATACCGGTAGTTGCCGCGTTGCCTGGCCAAGTCACGTACGCTGCATAGGAGGAAGAATGAAGAGCCGACTGACGAACCGACAGCCTTGATTTGAATCTCCACGACCGACATTCTCGGATGACGCTCCGTCTCGGTTACCACGATGTCCATCTTGGAGTTTACAAACCGTTTGGAGTCTGCGCGGAAGGTCTCTGCAACAGCAGGAGCGGCGGCAAGGAGCGCCAGGATGATTGTTCCACATAATCCATAGTAGCCAGTTGCACTAGATGCCAAGGGTACCAGTGAACGTATTCGCAGCATGTCGGTTGCCTGAGCGAGTATGATTGGTATCTGCCTGGATGTGTTGATGAGGGAAGTCTAGCACGTTCCCGGAGAGTACGAAGTCGTTACAAAGAGATGTGTGGGGCAGGGCCATGAGGCGCGTCTTCCAAATGGGGATGTGTGGCCTTGGTTCATAAGACGTTCAACCTTCCCTAAGCCGATGACTCGGAAGTTTGGTCCTCGTACTCATTGGAGGCGTCGCAGCATGAAGGGTTGCCGAGCCTTGGCCTACGATCCGTGGGTAGGACAGCGTCTCGGGGTGTGTCTGGACCGTCAACGCCCCTGAAGCCACTACTCGCTTACCGAGCATTTCTGCAGTGCTGCCATCGAGATAGATTCTTCCCATCACGTAATAGCCTGGTGGATAGGTTGGTGTCACAGCTGGATGAACGGGCTCCTCATACTGAAGAATCCCTTCGGCATGGACTTGTGAGAGCGGTACTGCGTGCCACTGATACCCGACTAGAAAACCAATAAGGCTTCCGACGCACGCGATGAGTAGACTCCGTCCGTTGATCATAGGATTCTCCGCTGTTCGCAAACCCGAGCCATAGCGAAAGAATACCTTCAGGAGCGGATCAGGTCAAAACGGTTTCACTGAACCGGTCTTTCTAAGTGATGCTACGGCGTCACGACGTAAGCCGGCAGCTTTTCCTTCAAACTCTGCAACGTGACGATATCTCAGGAGCCTTGTTGATTGGCCCAAGGTTGGATCGGCACAGTCGAGATGGCATTCTGTGGTGAGCCCTCGATCACGCGATCACTGTAAGCGAGATAGACATAGGTTTGGCGCTTCTTGTCGAAAAAGCGGACAACTTGGAGCTTCTTAAAAACCAGAGATCGATTCTCGCTGAAGACCCGTTCGCCTTCTTTCAGTTCACCCGTCGTACGGATTGGACCGACTTGACGACACGAAAGCGCAGCATCAGAGGTTTCCTCTGCCAAACCGACCATCCCTTTTAAGCCGCCTTTTTTGGATCGACTCAGATAACAGGTGATCCCTTCAATCTTGGGATCATCAAACGCTTCAATCACAATTTTGTGATCAGGCCCCAACATTTTGAATTTCGTGTCGACACTTCCCACTTCCTCCGCATAAGACGTCGAAACGAGCGTGACGGAGCAGAGCAATATAGTCATAAAGATGTGTGTTCTCATTGATGACTTCTCCTGTCCTGGCTAAGTTGTATCTCCGCCTGGAGATGTGTCTTTGCAAAACCGATCCTTTAAGTTTCATCGCATGATCGCTGCCCGGCTAGTCACAGTCTTTAAATTGTGACTGCTGACAACGCTGTGCGATGTCCCGTGCTTGCTCAATCTGCGCAGCCGTCATCTGTGTCGTCAGATGGTCTCGACGCTGTACGGCCACCTTTCCATCATTGCCACTCAGCATGGTGGCAGCGATCGTGTACCACATCAGCGCACGAACCACGTCTTTCCGGACGCCTCGACCGCGTTCGTAGATCAGCCCCAGATTGTTCTGTGGGCCGGCGTAACCTTGCGCCGCCGCCTTGCGAAACCAGGTCAGTGCCGTGAAGTGATCCTGCCGGACACCTCGTCCTCTTTCATGCATCAGGCCGAGGTAGAACTGGGCCGATGCGACGCCTTGTTCTGCCAGAGGACTGAAGAGACGAGCGGCTTGGGTATAGTCGCCACGATCATACGCTAATTCCGCCTCCTCAAGGGACTGTGCGGCTGACGCCGACTCTGGCCACATACCTGACACGTAGGTCAGAACCAATAACAGGGGCAAAACATAACGCCGCATCAACACCATCCTTTCACCCTAACAGGTCTCTCAAGGAGTCTTCTTCCCACGTTCCATAGAAGAATAGAACACTCTGTATTTTACTGTGCGGGATCCATGTCGGTCTATGGATTTGAATGGGGGCCTGCGAGAGCGTCAGATGTCTGCCGGGCAGGCAAGACTGGAAGGTCGAGGATCTTTCCCATAGTGCGAGGATATTTCATGGCGTGAAGGTTCTGAGTCAGTGTATTGCCACTAATAGATTCGTGCTCCACGCGTGAGCCAGACACCCCATAACTTCGAGTATGCGTGGACCGTTTCCGTGACATCGCCAGCAGGAGTCACAACGGGGTGTCCTGTATTCACCCATTCAAAGATTCCGCCATAGACATTCACCACATTTGTATAGCCTTGCCGGCGCAGGTATTCGGTCGTGCGCTCACTACGATACCCCACTGAACAATAGACGGCTATCGGGGCATGTTGTGCTATGCCGATTAGCCGATCTAATGAGAAGTCTTCATCACCCACCCAGATAGCCCCAGGAATATGGCTCACGTCGAATTCGCGGGAAGAGCGAGCATCAAGCAGATGAAACGCACCGGATGCGATCTGATCGACTGACACTGCCGGCACGCGAGCTGAGAGCAGCGTCGACAGCACCAAGTCATACGCTCTGTCGCTCACATGTCTCGACGCCTGGAGGTTGCGTCCCCATAGGATGAGGGAAAACCCGAGCAGGACCAATCCGATGATCAGCGGGTAACGCATCAGCACCCAATAGGAAAACTGATCACATGGACTTCAGAGTCTTCGACGAAAACTCTCGTAGCGCCCTAGGGACTTAGGATCAACCCCCATGCCAAGGCGCTTACTCATTGTACACGGATCGTTGTCTCAGGAAATGGTATTATCCACCGGCAAAGACCGGCCGAAACCCTGCCTCGACGAGAATGCGGGCGACTGCCTCACGCTGATCGCCTTGAATCTCAATTCGTCCATCTTTAATTGTTCCACCAGCGCCACAGACTTTCTGCATCTGTTTCGCGAGCGCCTCCTTCTCCGCCTGGCCAATCCCGACAAACCCTGTGATCACAGTGACGGTCTTTCCGCCACGGTGCGCCGTCTGCCGAATGATATCGACACGTCCACGATTCTTCTTGGGCAGGGCAGGCACGGAAGCACTCTGACCATTAGCCAGACGGTCGAGTGAACCTGTCGGCAGTTGTGCATCTTTCAGGGCGGCGAATGGGCTAGTCCATGCAATCGGCCCACCGTCGGTGGGAAGGCGCTTCTTCTCTTTCATGGTGTTACTGCTCCGGGGCAAAGACTACAGGGTGGCGAGACATTCGACAAGTGGCCGCGGGGCTGATCACCACGAGTGGGGGTGTGACGACGTCGCCCGAATGGCAGGGTAAGGAAAGATAGGACCTAGGTACACCCTCTGTTCGGAAAAGACAGAGGACACGATGGAATACGCGCTCTTAGCCGGAAGCTCTGAGGATGGGCGGCCCATTTTCCCTCAGACTTTCATTCCCGCTCAATGCACGATACACGTTCTGCCCCTCAGTTCTGTGCTTCTCACTGATGTCGAGAACGGCCACCAAACCATCAGAACAACAGCCTGCCCCATGTACTTTGTCTTTATTGTTATGCAGTTACAAACCGTTCAAATTGACAGCCTCTCGAATCTTGCTACAGTGTAAAGATACCTTTCCCATGAAATGTCTCGATTGTGACAACGCCCTGATTAAACTCCCCACGTTCCAGGGTCCTGATCTCGATGTCTGCCCCTCAGGCCATGGGCTGTGGCTCGATGCCGGAGAAGTCAATTGCTTCGTAGGAGATTACCTGTCCCTTAAGCAAGCGACGGGCAGTGGTGGAGGCGTGGCTGCTCGCACGCAGACGAAATGCCCTCTCTGCACCATTCAGATGAATACTGAGGCGATAGCCGGGACTACGCTCGCATGGTGCAACGTCTGTCATGGATGTTGGCTTCCTTACGGATGCCTGACTCATCTCAACGAGACGTACAAAGGAGCCGCCGTGAGGATCCAGATCGATGAGCCGGAGCTCTACGCCCGCGCCGTCGCTCGAACGAAAACGCTCCACCCCGTCATTCATGCTCAGCCCACATCCCAAAGAACCGCCCCAGCGAATATGTGGTTCTGGAGTGTCTTTTTTGGACTAGCGTTGGTTATCGCTGGACTCATCTTCGTCGCTGGGGTCAAGAAATCCCTCCACACTACTCGCTGGAACCAGCCGCCGGATGCCCTGTTATTCTACCTCATAGGAGGTGTGGTCGGAGGGCTCGGGCTGCTCTGGTACGGCTGGACGGTTCAGCAGCGCACACGCCTTATCGAAAGTATCCCGACGTCACCCATTCGTTCGCTGGCGCTTGGCTTGGTCGAAATCAATGGTCAGGCCGAGGGTGAGGGTGAGAGTCTGATCTCGCCGTTTGGCGGACTGCCCTGCGTCTTCTACTCCTACACGGTCGAAGAACGGGTCAGTTCAGGGAACAACACCCGCTGGAAAACGATTGCGAGCGGCACATCGGAACAGCCGTTTTACGTGCGTGATGTAACCGGACGAGTGCTCGTGGTCCCGCTTGGCGCACAGTTGATGTTGCCGGATGAGCGGAGCATCAGAACGAGTTGGCTTGGAGAATTACCGCCTGTCGTGGTCACCGGCTTACGTCGTTTAGGGATTGCGTCCACTAGCTGGATGGGGAACAAAGTCTTGCGGTGCCGAGAGTCGGTCATCTTACCGAACGAATCCATCTATGTGCTGGGGGCCGCCCTCGAGCATCATGGCATGGGGCATCACATTGCCAATGAATCCCGGCTCTACATCGGCTACAGCCGTGACCATACCTTTATCATTTCTGATCGCAGTGAAAAGGACCTCGTGGCCAAATTGACCTGGCAGATGTGGGCCTGTTTTCTAGGTGGGCTGATCGTTGTGGCGGCCTGCACGGCGCTGTTGCTTAATCGATACGTGAGCGTCATTGAACCCTCATGACTTTGTCAAAGGAGCATCTCCATGAATAGCACGGTAATAGTGGGATCGTTGGTGGGCATCGGGCTCGTGTGGCTCATTGCCTATGCAGTCGGCATCTATAACATGCTGGTCCGGCTGTCGAACAATATCGACAAGGCCTGGTCGAATATCGACGTGATCTTAAAACAGCAGCATGACGAACTGCCCAAGCTCGTCGAGGTGTGCAATAGTTACCTCGTGCACGAACGGGAGACGCTTGAAGCCGTCATCAGAGCGCGCAATGCTTATGGCGCAAGCCGCACTATCAATGAGAAGACGAACGCAGAAAATCAAGTTGCAGGCGCGTTAGGGCAACTCTTTGCGGTCGCGGAACAGTATCCTGATCTCAAGGCCAATCAAGAGTTCCTGGCTGTTCAGCAACGCATTTCCGTTCTGGAAAACACCATTGCCGATCGTCGTGAGTTCTATAATGAGTCCGTCAACCTCTACAACATTGCCATTCAACAAATTCCCGCGGTCTGGGTCGCGCAGCAGACCAACTATACCGAACGGCCATTGCTGACTATTGCTGCGTCAGACAGAACAGCAGCGCCGCTCGCGTTTGCCAATCGCCTGCGCCCAGCAGCCTGATTCCCATCGAGCAAGGCCTCGCAGAGCAGTTCAACCGTGTGGAATGATGGCCTCCCTTCAATAGGAGAAGGACAGTTGGAGGGTGTGGCGTCTGCTCAGCTATGAGAGGGTATGTTGAAATTTACTCTTGGGTCATACACGGTTCAAGACCCGCCTATTTCTACATTCTTGCTATCAGAAGGGTTTCGGCCTGTAGCCATGATCATGGCCGGACTCATCCTCATGTCGGCTCCGCTCTCGTAGCTCTCTTTCCGTCTCCACACGATGCCGTTCTGCCGCAATCATCCGGTCGAGCTCTGCAAGGTGTTGTTCGGCAAACGAGTTGACCACCGGTCGTTCGTCTGCTAGCCAGCGCGTCAGCGACTCTTTCTTGACCCGCCAAGCTTCCGCCAGCGCGAATTCACCGGAGACCGAGGCCATGTTGGGGCTGTTAATGATAGTCCGGACTCCGCCCATGATGCGATCGTCATTGGAAAAGCGCGACACAATCTCTTTCAAGACACTGTCGGTCGAGGTCGAACCAAGATAGTTTTGGAGAAGCGCCAGAGAAAAATCTGCCTCCCTGTCGCCACCAGCCCTTACCAACTCACCGAGCGCAGCTGCGAAGTTAGGTGTACAGGTAGGAAACGCCCTGCTGAGCAGACTCCCTCCTCGAAATCGGAATTCTGCAGGGTCTTGAGCGAACCATGCCAGCCCCTTGCTGATGGCAAGCGTGGGATCTTTCGCCAGCACCGCTTCCAGCCCTTGAAACTCAAATGGGATCAGCTCGCTCTGTGCATCGTCGTTGGTATCAGCCCCCTTTGCGAGTCGAGCCGCCACGACCTCATTCAATCGCTGCCGTTCCGTCTCTCTGATGCGAACAAATGCCAGGCCGGCGCGGTCCTCGTCCGCCCACTGCACATCGGCCCCATCAATCATCAGGGCCCACTCCAGGCCGGGCACCGCGATGCGCAGTTCTACCGAGAGACCTGGCAACATGAGGAACGGGCTTTCTATCCGGCACCCACATTGTGACAGATCGAGTAGAATGCCAGTCCCTTCCGACTCCACAGAGCCCGACACCATAGCCTGTAAGTGCACTGCAATGCGGGGCTCAGTTCGCTGTTCCTCGACCTTCAGATCCATGACTGATCGATGCTCCTCTGTTCCATCAAGGAGAGTCAGCACTTCCCCCTCAAGAAGAAATCGGGGAGAGGAGACTTGTTCTCCTTCTCTGATTGATCTCCGGTGAGTTGTTTCTTCAGGGACACATTATCTCTCGCAGATCTGTCACTCGGCAACAGCCCTTCGAGCGGAATGAAGGGGCGGGAGGTTCTGTGTAAGACGGCGATTCAGGACGTGGCAGTTAGAGTCTCCGGCAGCTTGACTTGGTCACATTTCCGAGTCTACTCTTCGCCACATTTCGCCGCTATTGGCATAGCAAGAGAGAAGGGCGGGCGTTCCCTAGCAGACTGTTGATAAACTATCTGGGACATAGTCCGCTGCATGAGAGTCGAGTGGCTGTAACGATCATCGGATGTCCTGCAGGATGGTCAAAATGGCCGTCCAGCGAGGCCGCAGCGAGCGAAGGTGCGAATCGTACTCCGCGCCGTACGTTGAGCCTCTGAGCGAGACGAGAACAAAGCTGGCAGACTTTTTCAACATCCTGCTAGGGTACTCGGTCACGTTTCTTGGTAGGGGGCATCAATGGTAACGACATCACGGTCATGAGATATTCGATATGATGAACATGTTCCTCATAACGATCGTCCTTCTCCTGGTCCTCCTGTTGATCGGAATCGTGCTGTACGTGCGAGTTCCCCGCAAGTATCAGTCTGCCGATTCTGTCGCCACTTCCTATGATGACTGGACGAATGACGGCATTCTCGAGTTCTACTGGGGCGAACATATCCATCTGGGACATTATGGCTCTCCACCTCGTAAAAAAGATTTTCTCCAAGCGAAGTCAGACTTTGTGCATGAAATGGTACGTTGGGGTGGGTTAGACAAGCTTCCTTCCGGTACGACGGTGTTAGATGTGGGCTGCGGCATCGGCGGCAGCAGTCGCATGCTGGCGCGGGAGTATGGCTTTGCGGTCACCGGAGTCACCCTCAGCCCTCAGCAAGTCAGACGGGCTCAAGAACTGACCGCCCCGGAGGTGAATGCCCACTTTCAGGTCGATGATGCGCTGGCCCTGTCGTTCCCCGATGCCAGTTTTGATGTGGTCTGGTCGGTCGAGGCAGGACCGCACATGCCGGATAAGGCCAAATTTGCTCGAGAGCTCATGCGCGTGCTGAAACCGGGCGGAATTCTGGTTGTTGCCGACTGGAATCAGCGGGACGATCGCCAGATTCCACTCAACTGGTGGGAAAAGCCGGTGATGCGGCAATTACTGGATCAGTGGTCGCATCCGGCCTTTGCGAGCATTGAAGAGTTTTCAGAATTACTGGAGGCCACCGGTCTGGTGGCGGGTGACGTCACCACTGCCGATTGGACTGCCGAAACCTTACCCTCATGGCTCGATTCCATCTGGCAGGGCGTGATCCGTCCAGCAGGGCTTGTTCGGTTCGGCATGACCGGATTGATGAAATCATTGCGAGAAGTGCCCACAATTCTATTGATGCGTCTGGCGTTTGGAACAGGGCTCTGTCGCTTTGGCATGTTTCGGGCCGTGCATGCCACTGTCCCGACAAGTGAGCAGTTGGCAGTGCCGACGGATGACAGACTGGTACGGTCATGAACTTGAAAACGCTGTGAGGTGGGATCTATGAGTCTCTACGACATCGACCTTGTCACGATCGACGGTACGCCGCAGAAGATGGAGGTCTACCGCGGCAAGACAGTGCTTATCGTGAATGTCGCAAGCCAGTGCGGCTACACACCGCAGTATGCGGGGCTCCAGGCGCTCTACGAAACATTCAAAGAGCGAGGTCTCATGGTGCTCGGGTTCCCCTGTAACCAGTTTGGACAGCAGGAACCGGGCGGTGAAGCCGAGATTGAGCAATTCTGCACCAGGAACTTCCATGTGACCTTTCCGATGTTCGCCAAGATCGACGTCAACGGCGCGAACGCACACCCGCTCTACCAATATCTGAAATCGGAGAAGCCCGGGATTCTCGGGACCGAGGCGATCAAATGGAACTTCACCAAATTCCTCGTCGGTTCCGACGGCACGGTCCTGAAGCGCTATGCGCCGAGCGAGAAGCCGGAGATGATTCAGGCCGACCTAGCCACGCAGCTCTAGCAGGATGCTGAAAAAGTCCGCCAGCGGTGTTCTCGCATCGCTCAGAGGCTCAACGTACGGCCCAGAGTACGATTCGCCTCTTCGCGCGCTGCGGCCTTGCCTGTGGAACGGTGCGTCTTGGCGCACCGGGGTGGGTGGGTGAGAAGCGGGGCCATTTTGAGCATCCTGCATGGTTATCTGATCTCATCGCAGCTGTGGAGATTTGTCATGGGCCGAGAGTCTCAGCGAGTTTTTCAGTATCCTGCTAGGCGGCTGGGGACGTCGAGAAGCGAAGTCTGTACCTGCTTGGGAATTCAGAATGTCCCCGTTTTATCCCTTCGTGATTAAGACGCAAGAGAACAACGAAATTGTGGTTCCGAATAGCGTGATGACGAGCCAGGCGATCATAAGTCGGCGTAGGGAATCAGGCCACAAGGACTTGTAGCCCCATCTCATTGATGCAATGGTATTTGGTCTCGCCTTGGTCACATCAGATCATTGACGATTGTCTATCGTGGTGCTATCGTAGTGCATCATGATGATGCATAATATGATGCATGAGGAGGCGCGATGAAAGCTGTAACCTTGCGAAATCTTCCCCCCAAGTTAGATCGCACGATCCGTGAACGGGCAAAGACAAAAGGGGTGAGCGTCAATAGAGTCGTCATCGGTCTCTTGCAAGATCATCTAGGGGAGTCAGAGCGGAAACCCGTCCGTCAATATCACGATCTCGATGAACTTGCAGGGGCATGGAGCAAGCAGGAGGCTGAGGCGTTTGATCGGGCGCTGGCGAAACAACGAGGCGTCGATCTGGAGATGTGGAAATGAGCCGAGCGTTGCTTGATACCTCAGGCTACTCTGCGTTTATGCGTGGTGACCCAACCGTCACGGAGTGGCTCCGAACCGTGGATGCCGTTTACGTGAACGCTGTCGTGCTGGGGGAGTTACGGGCTGGATTTTTTCGAGGTCGCTTGCGACAGAAAAATGAAGCGCGTTTACGCCAGTTCCTCGCGTCGTCAAGAGTCTCGGCGTTGTCGGTCGACGAGGAGACAGCTGAGCGGTACGCCGTGATCCTCAATGCGTTGTGGAACGCGGGGACACCGATTCCGACGAACGATATCTGGATTGCCGCGTCCGCGATGCAGTATGGGTTGGCAGTAATCACGACGGATGCGCACTTTCTGAAAATCCCACAAATCCTGGTCTGGCATAGCCCGCCCGTGAGAGCAACCTCGTAACATAGCTCATGAAGTCGGGTGACGCCCCGTACGGATCGAAGGACGTGAGATTTCTATCTTTCCAGCTGACACGATCGAAGACCTGATGCTCGGGTACACCGTGATAAGGTAACCAAGAAAGCGTGGCCCCGAACAGTGTGATGGCCAGCCCAGCCATCATTAAAGTCGGCATAGAGAAGCAGGCGATGTCTCGATTCGAACGGTGAGGTGAGTTGGCGGGTCAGGAAATGTATAGCGGAGTGGGGCTTCCCCCTGCTTGACCTCCTGCAAGACCTGCTGTACCATTTGTACAATTTGTTCAGTCCTGCTTTTCTGACACCCTTGTTAAGGGAGAGCACCATGGCCCATCTGCCCGCCAGTAAAGCGAGACAGGGATTTGCGGATACGATCAACCGTGCCGCATATGGAAAAGAACGCGTCGTGGTGCGTCGAAGGGGAAAAGACATCGCTGCTGTGGTGCCGATTGATGATTTGCGGCTCCTCGAAGAATTGGAAGACCGCATCGACCTCGCCGACGCGCGGGCTGCTCTGGCTGAGACAAAGAAAAAAGGAGCCAGATCTCTCGATGTGATTCTGAAGGAACTTGGCCTCTAGTCCTTCCCGATGGCCTACTCAATCCTCCTCGCCCCGCCTGCCGAACGGCAACTCACGTCTCTAACCGATTCGGTTCAGAAACGCATTGTCAAAAGGCTCAAGTCACTCCGTGAGAATCCGCGGCCGCAGGGCGTGAAAAAACTGGCCGGTGAGGAGGACCTCTATCGAATCCGAGAAGGGAACTACCGAATCATCTATACGATTCAAGACAAGGAGCTCATCGTCCTTGTCGTCAAGATCGGCGACCGCAAAGAAGTCTACCGCTGAGCAGAGTACTGCGGGCCTTGGACTATCGGTTCGATATGCCTGAATCCCGGCCAGCTTAATCGAACCCTTCTTTTGCTTGCCGACCTGCCTGACAAAACCCCACATGAGGTGCTCTACCCACTATCTGGATTGCCGCGTCTGCGAGGCAGTATGGCTTGGCGGTCATCACGACGGACGCGCACTTTCTGAAAATCCCATAAATTCTGGTCTGGCATAGTCCTCCTCCGAAAACGACCTCGTAATAAGCCGCAGCATGGCCGGCGATCATCTGTTCGCTCTGAGCCCTTCGAGAGACCCAGGGCAGGTTGGTCAAGGGCGAGAGGTTTCATGTCGTTCCGGTCACGGAACACAAGAGACTCCCGATACCTTGTCTTGTTTCGAGTGGTGCGATGAGGTGGCTGGTCATGAAAGGTCTGGTGAGGTGGGTGAGCCAGGAGAGCTATGCGTGGTTCTGTCTCATGCACGATACAAGATCTGACCTCAAAATAGCGACTGAAACGGGGTCGAGAGTCGTTTCTTACGGTGGTTCGCCAAACAATGACTCCCGACCCCAAGCGAAGTCTTTCGGGCGGCACTGAAAGCCGGTGATACGGCGACGGCAGCACAATACGGGAGGGTCTTTGCACTCACCCCGCTGGCCATGTAAGCCTCGTCTCCAGGGCAGGACCAGGATACGTGTAAAAAGGCAAAGTGGTTAAACGGTAACAGGAACAGACTCCCGGTTCATTTTCAGATCTCACGATTTTCAGATCATCTGTCAAAGCGGGGTTCCTCGCACCGCCTACGAGATCTAACTCGCTGTAGGGGGAGAGAAACGGTGCCATTCTACTTTTTTGAGTGAAGCAGGTCTTTTGCGCGAAAGCAGCGCGAAGTGGGGAAAGAACCGGTAACCACGACCTTAAAAGACTCCCGACCCCATTGGCTCTCGGGCAGTTGGGCGTTATTTTGACCATCTGAACTTCATGCGCACAGCTAGTGAAAGTCAACACAAAGAGAAGGACGATCAATCCATGACGCATTTGACCACCATCTAGAATAGATTTGATTGCCCGTGTTTCTATTCTATCCAGTTATCCCCCGAAGGATCAGAGCCGACTGTGCCGAAAGCAGCTTGAGATTTTCTGATGGACAGTATTAGATAGCGGGAGTAGAATCCGGTCCGTTAGAAGCACCCGAGATGTTCGCCTGCCAGCGAAACATCTCAGGGCTCTGACGGTCCTCCGAGAAATACTCGGTCGGACATCCCTTAAAGGGGGTCTACTGTCTTCTCATCGTGCCTCCTCCCCTTGGTTGACCTCAGGCCGCGTCAGACAAGACAACGGTCTGGGGTCTTCGCGTTTGCTTCCATAAATAGCATCGATTTCGCACGGTACCGGGAAAAGGAATCGGTGTCAACCTTAACGACATCGAATCTTGTAGACGGTATTTCTCTCAACGACGCCCACACTACGCGAGGTTTTGAGAAAGGTCAACGAATCCATTTGCCCTCAGATCTTTATTCATTCAAGTACATTTGTCCTCAATAACTAAGATCAGCAGGCATTAACCTCAAGCCATTTGAACCCTGGTGTGACGCAGGCTCGAAAGTAGATGCCTTCAACCTACAGTCAGGTGGGTCTGGAGGTGGAGTTATTGTCAAGTCTGGTGTTCAGCAGAAAAACAAATGGGGTCAAGTCTTGTTTCTTGTATTTGTGTCAGTGGTCCCTCACTGACTGCTCTAGCTGTTATCGCGAACCTGACATCCGAATGATTATTGAGGTGGCGCTCCGAGTTGCGTGTACAGATCGCCTCCGATAACTCGGAACCAATAGCGAGTCACCGGCTCGCGGCAACGGCCAAGCGGAATCCCAGCGCATGGAAGATGGTTAAACAAAGGGGTCGGGAGTCATTATATTATGATCCTTTGGGTCGTCCGCGTGGCCGGAGGGTCGCTTCCATTCCGAACCGCTTGACCATCCGCCGCACCCAGGCTTCTTCCCCGAACGGGCGGCCTCGTTGCACACTCGTTCGGAGTGATTCCAGCTCTGATGCCGACTGCGGTCGGTTCACTCGCGTCAGCCAATCTCGTGGGCGCGCTACCGGCCAGTTACTGAGCCACGTCGTCAATGTCTCGTCTCGTTGATCCCGCCGCCAGAGGCTTGACCATTGCCAGTCTTCCGCGCGAGTCACCAGCTTCGCTCGCAGGGCATTGCGCTCGATATAACGAGCGACGGTCAGGAAATGCTCATCGGTCTGGACAGGAAACGACTTGAAGCGGCCTTGATAGACCGGCCCAGTCCCGGCGGTGTGATGATGGGCATGCCAGCGTTGCGTATGGGTGACGGTGATCCAGCGGAGCACCTCGGAGAGTTCGCCATCCTGTCGAGGCCAGAGGAGGAGATGCCAGTGATTGGGCATCAGGCAATAGGTGGCGATGCGGATCTTGGTCTGGGCCTGGGCTTCGGCGAGAATCTGCTCGAACGCGGCGTAGTCAGCGGGCTTTTCAAAGAGCGGCAGCCGTCCTACGCGACGATTCAGCACGTGATAGGCAAGATCTCCAGCAGCAAGGCGGGGGCGGCGCGGCATACGGAAGCTTGTACCGAATCCACCATGTGACTGTCAAGAAAAGACTTCCGACCCCTTTTATTCCTTCCGAACGAGTCAACGACATCCTGCCCACCGGATCTATCCCTATTTGTTACGCCAGCTGACGATCACACGATCGAACCACGTGTGGGCCGCCGATATCACCTACATTCCAATGCAACGGGGGTTCATGTATCTCTGTGCCATCCTGGACTGGGCCAGTCGCCGAGTGTTGACCTGGCGGTTATCCAACACGTTAACCACAGACTTCTGCCTGGAGGCGGTGCAGGCGGCCATCACTCGGTATGGGAGGCCCGAGATCTTTAACACCGATCAAGGGTGCCAGTTCACCAGCCAGGAATTCACCGGGTTTCTGCAGACGCATGGAATTCAGATCAGCATGGATGGGATCGGGCGGTGGCGGGACAACGTCTTCGTCGAGCGGTTGTGGCGGAGCCTCAAATATGAGGAGGTGTATCTCCATGCCTACGAAACCGTCGGGGCCACACGCGAAGGCGTGGCGCGTTACATGACCTTCTACAATCAGATCAGGCCGCATCGCGCGCTTGACGGACGCACGCCCGATCGCGTGTACTGGGAGAACAGACCTGCACAGCCCACGGCTGCGTAGGCGGATACCGCCAGGCACCACTTATGAAGTGAAAGATTCTGTCCAAAGAACCGAAGCCACCTCTGACCGCCGCGTAGGTATCATCGGCCAGGCGCCACTTTTGAAGGCGCAGAAACTGTCCAACCAACTGGAGCCACCTCTGTCCTTTGTGCGCCACGCGCTCACCATTTCCAAAGAATCTTGTATACCCAATTTTTAAGAGGTTGTTCAATTCTCCATTCGATAACATTGTCCTCTTTTGAATAACGCGCTTCAGCATCGTTTACGAGATCACTCGTTTTGGTATCCCTAGAACCTTCCCGTCTTTCCCATCTAGAGATCGGTTTACTGCGAGGTAATCGTACTTCGATATCGGCTTGATTAGTCTTGTATTGCACTGGAAATCCCACCCATGGGTTCTCAGGGTTATTTATGGCATTCCAGTACGTTGACTCTAAGTGTACATCAAACCACTGTCCTAGCGGTTGTCCTGACACATCAAGGTTTACGTCAAATATCCTAATTTGGCGTCCTAGGCCGCCTTCAGGTTGTTCTATTGTTTCGAGGATCTCAACATTTTGGGTGTTGGACCTAAAGTCAATCGGTATAGAGGCAGTGGTGGCATGTCGCAATACAAACTTCTTCTGGTCCTCTCGTAGCCGCATCACTATAGTGGACCCCAGATTTGAGACACCGGTTTAAGCTGTTGTCCCAGGAGGATA
>CABVSA010000091.1 GCA_902500805.1 uncultured Nitrospira sp.
TCACCCCACACGCCACGAGCCTCTCCATAAGCCTCTCTCTACTGCGGAATCCGGGTTTATTGTAACCCGTGGCCGCTCATTTCATTGGATGAGCAAATTATGGCTCCAGATGTACCGGCCAGCCTGCCGTCCGAATTATTGCAGCGGCGCCCAGATCTGTTGGTTGCAGAACAACAATCGGCGGCTGCCACGGCCTGTATCGGAGCGGCCAAAGCCGAACGATTCCCGAAGATCACGTTGACCTGGCTGCTGGGCGTAGCGCATCCTACGCTTTCCTTGCTGTTCACCGATCCTAGTTCATTCGGAGTGTTTAGTGCTGCAGTGGCTACTCCGCTGCTGAATGCGCAGGTGTTGAGATTTCAGCAGAAGGCTGGGGAGGTTCAGAGTAAACAGGTGTTGACGGCTTTTCTTGAAGTTGAGGTGCGCTCATCGCCGTTCGAACGTCGCGTGTCCAAAGCGACGCACAGGAACAACAGCTGACGGCATTGCAATCCGCGCTCAAATTGGTAGAACTTCGCTACAAAGGCGGGCTGGCCAACTATCTGGATGTGTTAGTCGCGCGCCGAAAGTTGTTTGAGGCAGAGCAGGCCCTGACCAGCAGGCGTCGCTTCCTGCTGTCGTCGACGGTGCCGTTGTATAAGACACTCGGAGGCGGGTGGTCGCCTAATAGTTCGGTTCAGCCGATGCCGGCAGGTGAAACAGTGGAATCTGGCAACGGTTAGGCAGCCGCGCTCCACAGGATAAATCCTTTCGCCGCAGGAGCGGAAAGGGCCTATCTACCATGACCGAACAGTAGGAGGGGAAAAGGGATCGATGTGATGGCAATTCCAAGCCCTGTAAACAAGTCTCTCATGAGCCTTTCGCACGGCACTTTGGTACTTCTATTTATCCTGTTCATAGCCGCGTGTGAGCAGAAAATGGAGCCTGAGGTGGTGCGTCCAGTACGCAGTCTGGTCATCGAAGCCCACGCGTCCGGTGATCTCATTGCGTTGACTGGGCAGTTGCACGCACGTGACGAAACCAAATTGGCCTTCCGGCTCTCAGGCAAGCTCATTCATAGCTCGGTGAGCGTCGGCGATACGGTGAAAGCCGGGCAGCTCGTGGCGCTGATGGATGCGGCGACGGAACGGCATGCCAGGAATGCCGCACAGGCCGATCATGCGGCGGCGCAGGCCCTGCTAGATCAAACCACTGCGGCTGAACGTCGATTCGGCAACCTGCTTCAAGAAAAGGCCGTGTCGCAGGCCGAGTATGAAGAGGCCGTGCGGCAGCTGAAAGCTGCCCAGTCTCAAGTGAACGCGACCCGGGCCAAGCTCAATTCCTCGGAGGTTCAGCTCAGCTATACGGAGCTCAAGGCGGATGCTGCCGGAGTGATTACTGCGAAGGGTGCGGAGCCTGGTGAGGTCGTTCAGGCGGGGCAGATGGTGTTCGTGTTGGCGCATCAAGAAGGCCGGGATGCGGTCTTCGATATGCCGGCACAGATTATTCGAGATGGTCTCTCACCGCAGCAAGAAATCGATGTGTGGCTGGCCGACAACCCATCTATTAAGACGCTGGGTCATGTCCGTGAAATCTCCCCGCAGGCGAATCCATCGACGAGAACCTATCCGGTGAAGGTGAGCCTGAACTCGCTTCCCTCCGGAATGTTTCTCGGGTCGACCATTGTCGGTCGGGTGAAACTACGAGCAGGCTCGCAAATAGAAATTCCATCCTCTGCACTGATGATGCGGGAGTCCCATCCCGCCGTGTGGGTCATTGATCCGAACTCGCACACCGTTCAGAAACGTGAGGTGGAGGTCGTTCGCCATCATCAGAACGCGGTGGTGATTGCCTCCGGCTTGGCGTCTGGGGAACGAATCGTCACGGCAGGCGCGCATTCGCTCCATCAAGGGCAACAGGTTGCGTTGCTGGAGGATGTGAATGGCCGGCGTTAATCTGTCTGAATGGGCCATCCGTCACAGGGCCCTGACGATCTATCTCATGGTTGTGACGCTCATTGCGGGTGCCTATGCGTATATGAATCTCGGACGGAATGAAGATCCCCCGTTTACGATCAGGGTCATGGTGGTGCAAACCCTCTGGCCGGGTGCGACGCAAGATGAAACGATGCAGCAGGTCACCGATCGGATCGAGAAGAAACTGCAAGAGATTCCCCATCTGGACTATCTGAAAAGTTACACCACGGCGGGGAAGTCCACGATCTTTGTGTCGCTCCTGGATAGTTCTCCCAAAGAAGAGGTGGCGTCTGTCTGGTATCAAGTGCGAAAAAAAGTCGGCGACATCGCGCACCAACTCCCTCAAGGCGTGAAGGGACCATTCTTCAATGATGAGTTCAGCGATACCTTTGGCATCATTTATGGTTTCACCGCCGATGGGTTTTCTCATCGCGAGTTGCGGGACTTTGTCGAGCTGGCACGGTCTCGTTTTCTGGAAGCCCCCGATATTGCGAAGGTGGATATCATTGGGGCGCAGGATGAACGTATCTTCGTCGAGTTTTCTGCGCAACGCATGGCCGAGCTCGAACTTGATCGGTTCGCCTTGATCAGGGCACTCCAACAACAGAATGCGGTCAATCCCTCGGGCATCATCCAAACGCACGATGAACGGGTTCTTGTGGAGGTCTCAGGAAAATTCCTCTCTGAACAGGATTTTCTGCAGATCAATTTTGCCATCGGCAATCGCATGTTGCGGTTGGGGGACCTGGCCACGGTGTCCCGTGGGTACACCGATCCTCCACAACCGCTCTTTCGAGTTAATGGGCAAGACGCGATCGGCTTGGCCATTTCGATGCGGACGGCCGGCGATATACTGGCGCTCGAACACAATCTCCATCAGGTCGTACGACAACTGACGGCGACGTTGCCTGTTGGGATCGATATTCATCTTGTGGCGGATCAACCGAAGGTCGTGCATGAAGCCGTCCATGATTTTATGGAGGCTCTGTGGGAAGCGATTACCATCGTCCTCCTCATCAGCTTCCTGAGTCTTGGTGTCAGAGCGGGACTCGTGGTGGCCTGTTCGATCCCATTGGTGTTGGCCTGTGTGTTCGTGATGATGGAGCTGTGGGGGGTCGACTTTCAACGGATTTCGCTAGGCGCACTGATTATCGCACTCGGTTTACTGGTTGATGATGCCATGATTACGGTGGAAAGCATGATCACCAAACTTGAACAGGGCTGGGATGCGTTCCGTTCGGCGACGTACGCCTATACGACCACAGCATTTCCCATGTTGACTGGGACACTGGTGACCATGATCGGCTTTGTGCCGGTTGGTTTTGCGAAAAGCAGCGCGGGCGAGTATACCTTTTCCCTTTTCCTTGTAGTGGCGGGCGCCTTACTCGCCTCATGGTTTGTCGCGGTGCTGTTCTCGCCCTTGATCGGCACGCTCGTGTTGTCGACATCACATCACTCCATGCAAACGGACAAGGGGTGGACCGTTCGGTGCTTCCACCGGGTGCTGGTGTGGTGCATGCGTCATTCCAAGACAACCATCGCCATGACACTCGGCCTCTTTTGTGGCGCCCTGGCGTTGCTGCCCTTGGTTCCTAATCAATTTTTCCCATCCTCAGACCGCCCTGAGCTTGTCGTCGATTTACGTCTGAGGCAGGATGTGTCGATGTACACGACCGACAAGGTCTCACAGCGGCTCGATGCGATTCTTCGTGATGATAACGAGATCGATCATTGGAGTTCGTATGTCGGGCGCGGGGCCGTCCGTTTTTATTTACCCCTCGATGTCCAACTAGACAACGAGTTTTTTACCGAAACCGTCATCGTCACGAAGAGTCTTGAGGCACGTGAACATGTACGGGCCCGCCTTGAAGACACGTTGGCGCAGAAGTTTCCTGAAGTCGTCGGACGCATTTACCCGCTTGAATTAGGTCCTCCTGTCGGGTGGCCGGTTCAGTACCGCGTCAGCGGGGCTGACCCCATCAAGGTCCGCGAGATCGCCGACCGCGTCGCGAATGTCATGGCGGCGACTCCAGAACTACGAAACGTGAACTTTAACTGGATGGAGCCGATTCAGAAGCTGACCATTCAGGTTCATCAGGATAAAGCCAGGTTGTTGGGGTTGAGCTCGTCGGATGTGGCTCAGGCAGTCAATCTGGTGGTATCCGGCGAGACAGCCACGCAGGTCCGTGACCATATTTACTTGATCGATGTCGTGATCAGGGCGAAAGAAACGGAACGCATCTCCTTAGACCGAATGCGGGCCTTGGAGATTCCGCTGCCCAACGGGAAGACCGTGCCGCTGACCGAACTGGCGAGTATTCAGTATGAGCAAGATACTCCCCTGATCTGGCGGAGAGGCCGAGTGCCCACGCTCACGGTGCAGGCGGAAGTCAAGAACGGCATCATGCCAGACACAGCTGTCAACCATCTTCAACAGCCGATCATGGCCTTGCGAGAACAGCTTCCTCCAGGATATGACATTGCGGTGGGGGGCAGCGTGGAGGAAAGCACAAAATCTCAGGCGTCGGTGGCTGTGGTCTTCCCGATCACGATCATCTTGATGATGACCGTTCTCATGGTGCAAATGCAGAACTTCAGTCGGCTGGTGTTGGTGCTGAGCGTCACACCACTCGGCCTCATCGGAGTGGTCTTGGCGCTACTGGTTGTACAGAAGGCCATGGGGTTCGTCTCGTTGCTGGGAGTCATCGCGCTCGTCGGCATGATCATCCGCAATTCAGTCATTCTCGTTCATCAGATCCAAGTTGAGAAGGAAGCAGGGCATTCGGACTGGCGTGCTATTGTGCAAGCGGCTCTCCTGCGATTCCGTCCGATCATGTTGACCGCCGTGGCCGCGATTCTTGGCATGTCGCCCATTGCTCCGACTGTTTTCTGGGGCCCCATGGCTGCCGCGATTATGGGCGGCCTGGCGGTCGCCACCGTGCTGACCCTCATTTTTCTACCATCCCTCTATGTGGTGTGGTTCGGAATATCTGAAGATGTACCGAACGCTGCAGAGGCCTCTGTTTGACGAGCACTGGCTCAGAGAATCTCATTCGTTCATCGGAGCGACGGCGGCCGAGACTTTATCCGGCTGAATTCTCGCGATCTACATAGCGTCTCGTGCCCTTCAACTCCAAGTCCGTCTTTCCTGCCAGCATTGCAATATTTGCATTTTTTAGAGCCAAACCTCACTTGGCATGATATCCAAGGGTGAGGAAAAGCACGTGTGTCAGAATTACATACATAATTACTGCCATGGTAGATGATGCTATTTGGCAGATTTGCGTATACGGGATCTGTGTCGGCGTGGTGATTGCGGTCATGCTGGGACTCCCTCCCTTGCTTGGCGAGCGGCACTGGCGGAAACCCGAACGTCGATCTGAGAGCGCCACCGCCATCCCGTATGAGTGTGGGATTCGGCCGACCGGGAACGCCCAAGTGCGCCCGCCGGTGCAGTACTATTTGATCGCCATGTTCTTCGTCATCTTCGATGTGGAGGCGGCCTACCTGTATGCCTGGGCCGTCGCGGTGCCGGAGACCGGCTGGCTGGGATTTATCGAAGTGACGATCTTCGTATCCATTCTGTTGGCATCCCTTGCGTATTTGTGGCTCACCGGAGCGCTTGATTGGCATGCGCGCTCTCAGCGTCCGCTGGCCCGTCATCAGCAGAAACCGCATATGGATAAGGGAGCGGAGCTCTACAATGACCGAGTGGCGTAACGGACGATTGGAAGGTGTGCGGGTGACGGAGGGCGGCGATGGTCCGCTCTCAACTGTCATCGGACAGTCGGTCCTCTTTGCGAAGCTGCAAGATCTCTTGGCCTGGGGACGGAAAAATTCCCTCTGGCCGTTGAATTTCGGCTTGTCCTGCTGCTTTGTTGAAATGGCGACGAGTTTCACGAGTGTGTACGACGTGGCGCGATTTGGGGCAGAGGTTGCGCGCGGTTCACCCCGACAGGCCGATGTGTTGGTCGTATCGGGGACGGTGTTTCTGAAGGTGGCTCCCGTCATCAAGCAACTGTACGAACAGATGCTTGAGCCGCGCTGGGTGATTTCCATGGGCTCTTGCTCGAACTCCGGAGGCATGTTCGATGCCTATTCCGTCGTGCAGGGAGTCGACAAGTTCATTCCTGTGGATGTGTATATGCCGGGATGCCCACCGCCGCCCCATGCGTTTATGGAGTGTCTGCTGCTCCTCCAGAGCATGGTGGGGTCAGAGCGACGTCCGTTGAGCGTGCATTTCGGTCCACAGGATGTGCAGAGACCGATCATGCCCTCAATGCGGGATGCGAAGCGCGCGGAGCGGATGGGACAGCGTGAATATCCCAGCATCGATGTGCTCCCTCGGACCGATCTGCTCTCGCCTCACTTTGCAGGACAGCCAGATGGGCGCCCGAAAGGCAAGTTATGACGCCGCGTGCCTCGACCTTCAGCGATGCTTCGATCGGTGAGCAAACCGGATTGGTCTCAGAGCTCGTGGCTCACTGTGGCTCGGACGGAGCTCTAATCGCGGTCCAGTCCACCAAAGACGGGATTCCGACGGTCTGGATCAAGAGGCAGCACCTTCGTGATGTGCTTCGCTACGTCAAATCTGAACTGCCTCGTCCCTTTCCCATGTTGTTCGATCTGAGTGCGACCGATGAACGGCTCCGCCGGAATCATGACGGATTACCGATCGGAACCTTTACGGTGTTTTATCATCTCTTTTCCTTTGATCGGAACCAGTCACTCCGCATCAAGGTGGCGCTGGATGGTGAGTCGCTCTCGCTGCCCTCGAGTATCGATCTGTGGCCCAACGCTGATTGGTATGAACGAGAAATTTTCGACATGTTCGGGATTCGGTTCGAGGGGCACCCGTTTCTTCGTCGTCTCCTAATGCCCTCATGGTGGGAGGGGTATCCGCTTCGAAAAGATCATCCATCGCGTGCGACGGAAGTCGGACTGTTCCAATTGCCGCCGGACAAATTGGTCATGGCGCAGGATGCCCTGCAATTCAAGCCTGAGGAATGGGGCTTGCCGCGCACCTACCACGATCGCGACTCGGACTTCGACTATATGTTCATCAACCTCGGTCCTGCCCATACCGGCACACATGGCGTGCTCCGGTTGGTGGCACAGCTTGCGGGTGAAGAAATCGTCAACATCGTTCCGGATATCGGCTTCCATCATCGTTCACAGGAAAAGATCGCTGAGCGGCAAACATGGCACACCTTTATTCCCTATACGGACCGTATCGACTATCTCCAGGGCGTGCTGAATGAAATGCCCTACTGTCTTGCGGTTGAGCGATTGGCAGGCATCACCGTTCCGCCGCGGGCGCAAGTGATCCGCGTCATGATGTCCGAGTTCTATCGAATCGCCAGTCATCTCGTCTGGTACGGGACTTTCGCCGCAGATGTGGGCGCGTTGTCACCTGTGTTTTACATGTTCAATGATCGAGAACGCATCCTCTCGATCGTCGAAGCTGTCTGTGGCGGTCGGATGCATCCGAATTGGTTCAGGATCGGTGGGGTTGCTCGAGACCTTCCGATTGGGTGGGACCAGCTGGTTCGTCAGTTCATTGATTGGTTTCCGGAGCGACTCGACGACTATGAGCGTCTGGTCATGGACAATCCAATCCTGAAGCAACGGACCGTCGGGATTGGGGTCTTATCGCTCGAGGATGCGATTGCGTGGGGTGCCACCGGTCCGATGCTGCGGGCCTGCGGGTTGCCGTGGGATTTGCGAAAGGTCCGTCCTTATTCCGGCTATGAGCAGTTCGATTTTGAAGTGCCGACTGCGTCGAACGGTGATTGTTATGACCGAGCAGTGGTGCACATGTTGGAGCTGCGCCAGTCGCTCAGGATCATTCGTCAGTGTCTCGATTCCATGCCATCCGGTCCCTATACGTCGCTCCATCCGCTCGCTACTCCGCCGTTGAAGCAGCACACGATGCAAGATATTGAAACACTCATCAACCACTTCGTCGGGGTGAGCTGGGGGCCGGTTCTTCCGCCGGGCGAAGCGGAAGTTTCAACAGAATCGTCCAAGGGGCAGACCAGTTACTATCTGACGAGTGATGGGTCGCAGTTCTCGTATCGGACCAGAATCCGCACGCCTTCGTTTGCCCACATTCAGATGGTGCCGCTCATGGCGAAGGGCGAACTGCTCTCGGATCTCCTGGCCGTGCTTGGAAGCGTGGACTATGTGTTGTCGGACGTGGATCGGTAAGCGGATATGTTTCGCGTTCCGGGTTTCGAGTTTGGAGTTGTGCCATAGCCTGAAACCTCAAACTTGAAACCAGAAACTAGGAACGAGAGACGTCATGCTGACTGAGATCGAACGCCGGGAGCTGGAAGATGCGGTGAAACATTACCCTGAGAAACGGGGAGCGGCCATCGATGCTTTGCTGACTGTCCAGCGACACCGTGGATGGATTTCTGATGAGTCGCTTCTGGATATTGCACAGTTTCTTGAGATCACGGCTGAGGATCTCGACAGCATCGCCACGTTCTACAACCTGGTGTTTCGGAAACCCGTCGGCCGGCATGTGGCCTTCGTGTGTGACAGCATCAGCTGTTGGATCAAGGGGTGCGAACAAGTGCAAGAGCAGATCAAGAACCTCTATGACGTGGATCTTGGACAGACGACCTCCGATGGACGTCTGACTGTCTTGCCGATCGCATGTTTGGGACATTGCGAACGGGCCCCGGCGATGATGATCGATCAGGATGTATACGGCGAGGTGGCTCCCGAGAAAATGAAAAACATTATGGATAAATACATATAGTCTAAATTAGCAATTGTTAATTATTACGATTCAGTTAGTAGAGAGATGCAAATACATATTACAAACTAATGAATATTGAGCGACCGCTTACTCAACATCTGCGTCCTGATGGAAGTCCGAGGTTCCTGCGAGAGTACGTCGCGACCGGGGGGTATCGAAGTCTCCAGCGGTTTGGGACCGAACTGGCTCCAAAGGATGTGCAACGGCTGGTCGGCGAATCAGGGCTACGCGGAAGGGGTGGCGGAGGATTCCCCACCGGCACCAAGTGGAGCTTCGTCCCAATGGGACCTGATGCGCCGAAACCAAAGTATATCGTCGCTAATGGCGATGAAATGGAGCCGGGCACATTTAAGGATCGTGTGCTCATGGAAGGTGATCCTCATGGTCTCATCGAAGGCATGATCCTCGCCGGCTATGCTCTCGACGCCGAGGTCGGCTACATCTTTCTGCGTGGCGAATATCACCTGTCCGCCCAGCGTCTGAATCAGGCCATTGCGGAGGCCTATGCGGAAGGATATCTCGGGAAGCCGCTCCCTGGGACAACCTTTCGCTTCGACCTCCATCTCCATTCCAGCGCAGGGCGGTACATCTGTGGTGAGGAAACGGCACTGATCAACGCATTGGAAGGCAAGCGAGCGGTTCCGCGAGCGAAACCTCCCTTCCCACAGACGGTCGGCCTCTGGGGGCAGCCCACCATCGTGCAGAACGTCGAGACGCTCTACAACATTCCCCACATCATCAATCATGGTGTTGAGTGGTATCACCGGTTGAGTCTGACCAAGGACGGTGGCACCAAGATCTACGGCATCAGTGGTCGCGTGACGAATCCCGGGTGGTGGGAATTGCCGCTCGGAACCACCGCGCGTGAACTCTTGGAGCGGCACGGAGGGGGGATGGCCGATGGCGTTCGCTTTCGCGGCTTGTTGCCCGGTGGAATCTCGACCTCTTTTGTGATCGAGGAACACCTGGATCTCCCTCTGGACTTTTCCTCATTCCCGCCGGATGTGGGTCGTCTTGGCACGGGGACCATGATCATCCTGGATGACCAGACCTGCCCCGTTGGATTCGTCCTGAACCTTGAAAAGTTCTTTGCGCGTGAGTCCTGTGGCTGGTGCACACCATGCCGGGAGGGGTTGCCGTGGGTAGCAAAACTCTTGATGGCGTTTGAAGAAGGACGCGCGACCAGCGACGATTTGTCATTGCTTGAAATGCACACCAAATGGCTGGCGCCAGGGCACACCTTCTGTGGTCTGGCACCGGGAGCGATGGCTCCGTTGCAGTCAGCCTTGAAGTACTTTCGCGAAGACTTCGAGCGACACATCACGATCGGTGGATGTCCGTGGAGCAAGAAGTCAGCGCAGCAGAGGGTCTTGGTCTAGGCCTATGGCGATCATCATCGTCGATAATCAGTCGTATAACGTGGATGAGAAGCAGAATCTTCTTACTGCCTGTCTTGGCCATGGGTTGAATGTGCCCTACTTCTGCTGGCACCCGGCGATGGGGTCGGTCGGGGCGTGCCGGCAGTGTGCGGTCAAACAGTTCAAGGACGATCGTGATCAGTCCGGTCGGCTGGTGATGTCCTGCATGACGCCGGCCACCAACGGCACGCGTATCTCGATTGATGACCCTGAGGCCAAAGCCTTTCGCGCATCCGTCATCGAATGGTTGATGGTGAACCATCCGCACGACTGTCCGGTGTGTGATGAAGGAGGGGAGTGCCATTTGCAAGACATGACGGTCATGACCGGACATGTCTACCGACGCTCTCGCTTCCCGAAGCGAACCCATCGCAATCAGGACCTTGGTCCGTTCATTCGTCATGAAATGAACCGGTGTATCCAATGCTATCGCTGCGTACGGTATTACCGGGACTATGCGGGCGGACGAGACCTCAATGTCTTTGGGGCGCACGACGCCCTGTACTTCGGCCGGGAGCAAGACGGCACCTTGGAGAATGAATTCAGCGGTAATCTGGTGGAGGTCTGTCCGACCGGCGTGTTCACCGACAAAACCTTCTTCCATCACTATACGAGGAAGTGGGATTTGCAATCGGCCCAATCAATTTGTCCGCATTGCAGTCTTGGGTGTAACACCACCGCTGGTGAACGGTACGGCACGCTGCGTCGAATCACGAATCGGTTTAACAGCCAGGTGAACGGCTACTTTTTGTGCGACCGGGGACGGTTCGGCTACGAATATGTCAACAGCGACCATCGGATCAAACGTCCTCGTGTGCGATCGGGGTCTGACCGTACCCAGCCGGGAATGCCGGAGGGCGTGCCAAAGACTCTGGAATTCGCAGCGGACCGGTTACGACAGGCCCGTGGGATTGTGGGCATTGGGTCACCTCGTGCGTCACTCGAGGCCAATGTGGCTCTTCGCTCTCTCGTCGGACCGCAGCAATTTTATCAAGGGATCGATGAGCAGGAACACCAGCTGCTCTCCACGATCCTGAACGTCTTGCGGACTGGACCGGTCCCGTCCGCGTCTATTCATGATGCAGAACAAGCCGATGCGGTCCTTGTGCTTGGGCCTGATCTCTTGAACGAGGCTCCACGCCTCGCCCTGGCACTCTTACAGTCGATTCGTCAACAGCCGATGGAACGAGTGGACGAATTGAAGATTCCGCACTGGGATGAGGCGGCGGTGCGTAATGCCGTGCAGAATCGACGAGGCCCCCTTTTTCTCGCAGGATCTCGGCGTACCTGGTTCCATGCCTATGCCACGGATTCCTATTTCGCCGCGCCGGATGATCTCGCCCGGTTGGGATTCGCCGTGGCGGGCACCATCGGGCAGGGGGCACCGTCCGTTCCTGATCTCAGTCTCGAGGTCAAGGAACTTGCGCAGCGCATTGCCGAGTCTCTGACCCATGCACAACACCCGTTGATTATCGCCGGAACGGGTAGTGGGTCTCAGGCGACGATTGAAGCGGCTGCCAATGTTGCTTGGGCGCTGCATCAACAAGGGAAACACCCACGGCTCAGTTTCGTGCTTCCTGAGGCGAATAGCGCGGGTCTTGCATTGCTCGGTGGAAGAAGCTTGCGTGATGCGTTCGACTCAATCAGTCAAGGGAAGGCCGATACGGTGATCGTGCTGGAGAACGACTTGTATCGCCGGGCGGACCAGGCGACCGTCGATGCTTTTCTTGATAAGGCCCGCACGGTGATGGTCATCGACTCACTTGAACATCGCACGGCGGCCCATGCCGACATCCTCCTCCCAGCCGCCACTGGACCAGAATCCGATGGAACCTTTGTGAATAACGAGGGGCGCGCTCAACGGTTTTACCAAGTCTATCTTTCGCAAGGGGAGGTCATCGAAAGCTGGCGATGGCTCAAAGACCTTGCCCGTGCACAATCACAGCAGACGGACGTCGGGACCGGAATCGCAGCGTGGAATAGCTTCGACGATGCAGTGTCTGCAACGGCGACGGCTGCTCCGGAGCTGGCACGCGTCGGCGAGGTCGCCCCGTCGGCGGGTTTTCGTCTGGTTGGTCAAAAACTCCCCAGACAGTCTGAGCGATATAGTGGGCGTACGTCGCTACTCTCTCATCTGACCATGCATGAGCCGCCTCCCCCTGTCGACCAAGACTCGCCACTGGCATTCACGATGGAGGGATACCGAGGATCGATGCCCTCACCATTGATTTCTCAGTTCTGGGCTCCTGGCTGGAATTCTATCCAGGCGGTGAATACCTATCAGGATGAAGTCGGTGGGCCGTTACGCGATGAAATGCCGGGGGTGAGGCTGATCGAGCCAGTGGCAACGAAAGCGCCTGCCTGGTTCACTTCCATTCCACGTGCGTTTCAGCCGGCCGCTCGGCAATGGTTGCTGCTTTCTCTATCCGCCGTGTTTGGAAGCGACGAACTTAGCAATCGATCTCCGGCGATTGCGGAACGGATTGTCCGGCCTTTCTTGTCCGTGCACCCATCCGATGGAGCACGGGTAGGGCTTGATGACCACAGCACGATTGATCTGGCGTGGCATGGGACAACGTACTCTCTTGCTGTTCATTTCGAGCCTTCCACTCCGGTGGGGACGGTCGGTCTCTTGCTGGTGCCTGAGGTATCCGGCGTCCATGTCCCTGCGTGGATCGATCTGTTTGAGGCGATCAAGAGCGGACGAAAGCGTAGGGCGGCATGATCGATTGGAGCCACACCGCATTCACCATCGCCGTCATTCTTGGAAGCTGTCTGACCTTGGCGGGAATGATGATCTGGCTCGAACGGCGACTGCTCGGGGTCTGGCAGGAACGATACGGCCCAAACCGTCTCGGACCAGGCGGATGCCTGCAATCGTTGGCGGATATGATCAAGATCTTCACGAAGGAAGACTGGATCCCGCCCTTCGCCGATAAAGCGGTGTTTGTGATCACCCCGGCCATCGTCGTGATCACCGCGCTCATGTCGTTTGCCGTGGTGCCGATTGCGCCTGATTTCGTGGTCGCTGATCTTAATGTGGGCGTCCTGTTCTTTTTGGCCATGTCGAGCCTCGCGGCCTACAGTGTCATCATCGGAGGGTGGGCTTCCAATAACAAGTTCGCGTTTCTCGGCAGCCTTCGGGCGATCGCACAGTTATTGAGTTACGAAGTCTTTATGGGACTGTCGCTGATGGGCACGGTTCTCTTGGCGGGATCCTTCAACCTGAGCGACATTGTCGAGGCCCAGCGGCATCAATGGTTTGTGATTCCTCAATTTTTCGGGTTTCTCTGTTTTTTCATGGCGGGACTGGCTGAAGCCCATCGCACCCCGTTCGACATGCCTGAGGCGGAAGCTGAGCTTGTCGCCGGCTACCACTCGGAGTACAGCGGGATGAAGTTCGGGATGTTTTTTGTGGGCGAATATCTCAGCATCCTGCTGCTCTCGGCCATGACCGTCATTCTCTTCTTCGGTGGGTGGCACGGACCCTGGTTGCCGCCGGCTATCTGGTTTGGCTTGAAGATGTTCGGGTTCATCGTCCTGATCATCCTCATTCGGGCGACGTGGCCACGGTTCCGCTTTGATCAGCTGCTGACCTTCGGCTGGAAGGTTGTGATGCCGCTGGCGTTGATCAATCTCTTACTGACTGGTGGTGTCGTGTTGTGGAAAACCGGAGCATCGGAACTCTCGATGTTGCCGTGAGCCCGGATCGGATTGAGTACGAAGGGGAGTGAGACTGTTAAAGGGGCCATACGTATGATGAGCATATGGCTATATGCGCGGAATCTGATCGTCGGGTTATGGATCGTCTTCAAGCGGACCTTTGCGAAGCCGGTCACGGTCCAGTATCCGGAGGAGCGCCCTTACTTACCTCCGCGCTGGCGCGGACGAATCGTCCTGACCAGAGATCCTGACGGAGAGGAGCGCTGTGTCGCCTGCTACCTGTGTTCTGCGGCTTGTCCTGTTGATTGCATCGCACTTCAGGCTGCGGATAATCCAGATGCTCATGAACGCCGTTATCCGGAATTCTTCCGGATTAACTTTTCCCGCTGCATCTATTGTGGAATGTGTGAGGAAGCCTGCCCGACCCATGCGATTCAGCTCATCCCAGATTTCGAACAGAGCGAATATGCACGCCGGAATCTCGTCTACGAGAAGGAAGATCTTCTCATCAGCGGGACGGGCAAGTATCACGACTATAATTTTTATCGAGTCGCCGGCGTGAGAACTCTCGACAAGGATAAAGGGCAAGGTGCGAACGAACTTCCACCGGTGGATGTGCGGAGTTTGATGCCCTAGGGAAGGAGAGCGTATAGCAAATGGCGTATAGCACACGCAGCTCATCACTCTTTCCGTGTTAACGCCATAAGCCATACGCCATAAGCCATACGCTCTTATGGAAATCCTCTTCTACATTGCTGCCGCTGTGACGTTCCTAGCGACGCTGCGCGTCATCACGCATCTACATCCCGTTCATGCGCTGCTTTACCTGGTCGTGGCGCTGATTGCACTGGCGCTGATTTTCTATCTATTGGGCGCTCAATTTGCCGCCGCGCTGGAGATCATCATTTACGGCGGGGCCATCATGGTGCTCTTCATCTTTGTCGTGATGCTCCTCGGGCCGCTCGCGGTTGAACAGGAACGGGCTTGGCTGACGCCCACCGCATGGGTCGGGCCCAGTATCCTGGCTCTGATACTTCTGGGTGA
>CABVSA010000092.1 GCA_902500805.1 uncultured Nitrospira sp.
TGAACGTTCGCTACAAGCGCGAATTGCGCGACGATCCGGACCGGCTCAAACGGGTACTGATTCCTACGCCAACCGGCGCGCAGATCCCCCTTGGACAAATCGCGGAGATGGTGATCACGCAGGGGCCTCCGTCGATCGCGGATGAGGCGGGCTCGCTCGCCGGCCTGGTGTCGGTGTCGGTGAGTGGGCGTGACTTACGCAGCTATGTCGAAGACGCCCAGCGAGTAGTCCATGAGCTGGTCACACTCCCGTCAGGGTACCGGCTGATTTGGACCGGACAATACGAACATCTGGTGCGGGCGGAAGAGCGGTTGAAGTTGGTGGTGCCCGTGACGCTGGCCGTGATTCTGTTGCTTCTGTATCTCAATTTCCGCTCGCTCGCGAAATCGCTGATTGTTCTTTTATCCGTCCCCTTCGCTGTGATCGGTGCCATCTGGTATCTCCATTACCTCGGCTACAACCTCAGTGTGGCGGTCTGGGTGGGCATCATTGCGTTGGCAGGCGTGGCGGCGGAGACGGGCGTGGTGATGCTGGTCTATCTCGATGAAGCGTATGAGCGGCGCGTGCGCGAAGGCCGAATGGCTTCCATTCAAGACTTGCGAGAAGCGATCATGGAAGGAGCGGTTCAGCGCGTGCGTCCCAAGATGATGACAGTGGCGGCGATCATGGGCGGATTGATCCCTATTATGTGGACCACCGGCACCGGGGCCGACGTGATGAAGCGGATCGCCGCGCCAATGATCGGCGGCATGGTGTCCTCCACGATACTGACGTTGCTGGTCATTCCGGTGTTGTACGCCTTGTGGCGGCGCCGATCTTTGCCAGTCAATGAGAGCGGAGAAGTACCATGACCTATACGTTACTTGTTGATTTCGGTGATGCCTAGTTGAGTGGTCGCTCGTGTTACGCGAAGGATAGATCGTGATTGCCATTGGAGGATAGTGGAATTGTGAGATGGGTTATTAAGGAGTTCATCAGACGTGACTCTAGCCGTCTCTTTGTCATAGCGGTCATCCTCAACTATCCCTGGGAACGGGTTCAGTCCAGCTTCTACCTTACAAACGATGGAACTGCTATCCCTTGGTGGCACTGCATGCTCGCGAGTCTCGGTGATGGTCTCCTCGTTCTGCTCATGTTCTGGGCCGGCCGGGTGATCTTTGGTCACCCGGGATGGTTTGACCGTCCTGGTCTACGAGGCTATCTGCTCATGGCCCTTACCGGGCTGGTCATGATCATTCCGCTGGAATGGATTATGATTTCTAGGATGAAGTGGTGGAGCTATACGGCTGACATGCCCCTCATCGAGAGGGCCTCGAACGCATCCAACTGAGCAGCTTGTCATGTTCATGTATGTGAAGCAAAGGCAACAAAGGCGGCAGCATACGAAGACTGCCGCCCTTCGATAAGATAATGGCAGGAAGCTGTGCATCCACTGCCATACCTTGGACGCAGCCTCATAGGGGCAAAAGCCAAACTGTTCTACCCAGGGGCACATAATCATCACCTCCCTTTGAACGCCATCCTACGGGCTGTACCATAGTATCAAGTCAAGAGGGGTGCGAAACTCCGTAGAATCGCTTGACTCTATACTGTAGTGCAAGGTGTATCCCTTCAGAGTGATGACATGGCTGCTCAACTGACTATCGGCCAGCTTGCTAGGACTGTTGGGGTGAATGTCCAGACCGTCCGTTACTACGAGCGCCTGAACTTGCTCAATCCGTCAGCGAGAAGGCCTTCGAAATATAGACTGTACGGGCATGAAGAGGAACGGCGCCTGAGGTTCATCAAGAAGGCCCAAGCATTAGGCTTCACCCTACGCGAGATTGCCGAATCACTTACTCTACGGATAGCCTCAAGGGCTTGCCGTGATGATGTGCAGAAACAGGCACAGGCGAAACTCGTGCAGGTGGAATCCAAGGTTCAAGATTTGCGGGTACTGGCTTGTGCGCTGAAAAAATTCATCCAAACTTGTGAAGCTGGTCAGTCCACCGACCGTTGTCCGACCTTGATGTGCCTGGAAAGAAACAAATGCTGATACGAAGTAAAGGACAAAAGGGTGCTAGAACCACATACGCACGCCGGCTACGAATCGAATTTGACTCGGATCCCCCCCCTCCCGGCGCACCAGCGTGGCGGTTTCGCCAAAACTTCTATCCACTGAAAAGCCGACATAGGGCGCAAATTCGCGCCGAAGTTCATACCGTAGCCTCACCCCGAATTCCAGGTTGTTCAGCCCCGAGCCGGTCGTAAATTCTTCGACTCGTTGTATGGCAACATTGGTCTCGAAGCGGCCCTGGAGAATCAACCGCTGGGTCAGCAATAGATCCTTCGTCAACGTCATACGCCCGGACACCGCGCCATTCTGGTCGATGAACAAGGTCGCTTCCATCGTGTAATCATAGGGCACGATTCCCTCGATCCCGATTGCCGCGAACCCACGGGTCACATTCCGCCCGCGAAAGGTTTGCGTTTCGAAACGTGGGCCGATTTGAAAATCATAATACTTTCGGATGAACCGACCATACAGCAGCTGAAAGTCCACATCGTAGTCCGCTTTGAAAGCCGTATCCTGTTGTCCTTCGCTCTTGAACCACAGTCGGTTGTAATCTCCGCCGTACCACCCTTCGATGTCCCAGCGGTAATCGCTCGTCCGCTCACCCCCACTCGTTCTTGGCCGGTATTCGAGCACGTCGATCAGTGTAAACAGGTGGTTCTCCTGATCGTTGACGGGTGGAGCCCAGTCCTGTTGTGGCGATAGGTTCGGCAAGGTGCGGACAGACCCTCCGAGGATTTCTGACTCTCCTCCCAACGGCGCTTGAACTGTTTTCACCGAGGGACTGAGCTGGCCGGCGGAGTTGGAAGGACCAAGCACATTGCCTTTATTTGATACGGTCACAAAGGTTTCAGCAGCGGCAACTGGAGCGCAGATGTTGACGCTCAGGGAACATGCCAAAGCAATTGAATAAAGGGCGTGAAAAGACATGAGTACCTTTACAGCGTCTTATCGGACACCTCGATGACTCGAAACATGCCTGCCTCCATGTGAAAGAGTAAATGGCAATGAAATGCCCAGGGTCCGGGGGCGTCCGCGGTGACCGCAACCGACACCCGCTCTGCGGGCTTGACGATGACGGTGTGCTTGCGTGGCAGATACTTGCCCGCGCCGTTTTCCAAGTGCATCCACATGCCGTGCAAATGAAGCGGATGCTCCATCATCGTGTCGTTGACGAACGTAAGACGCAGCCGTTCTCCGTAGCGGAAACGAATCGGCTCCGGCGCGTCGGAATATTTTTTCCCATTGAATGACCACATATACCGGTCCGCCATATTGCCCGTGACGTGTAGCTCGATTTCCCGCTCCGGCTGCCGTTGGTCAGGATAGGGCCTAAGGCTTCTCAAATCGGTGTAAAGCAGCACTCGCCGGGGGCTGTTTTCCAGCCCTCTGCCTGGTTCCCCAAACCGATTCTGCGAATACTCGGCCACCGTTTGATTGCCGGTCCCATGATCGTCGGGCCCGTGCTTGACGGGCTCGGCGCCGGGAATCATCGAAGCAATTTGATCGGCAGGAGCTTTACTTGACATATCGTGCATCCCCATATCGTGTTGCCCGTGCCCCATGCTTGGCATGTCACTGGAAGGATTCTTGCCCGGCATCGTCATGCCGCTGCCCTCAGAGTGTTTCATGCTCGGCATATCCATACCGTTCATCTCCATCCCTTCCATGCTCATGCCCATGTCTTCCATGGTCCGAAGGGGACGAGGACGACGTTCTGGAATCTCTCCTTCCATCCCAGGCCGAGGAGCCAGCGTTCCGCGCGCGTATCCGCTACGGTCCATGGTCTCGGCAAAGATGGTATAGGCGCGGTCGCCGGTGGGTTCGATGATCACATCGTAGGTCTCCGCCACTCCCATCCGCAGTTCCTCCACCGCGACGGGCTGGATATTCTGCCCATCGGCTTGCACGACCGTCATCGTGAGGCCAGGAATACGCACGTCATAAAAGGTCATGGAGGCCGCGTTGATGAAACGCAGGCGGACTTTCTCTCCGGGGCGAAACAGTCCGGTCCAGTTGGCGCCAGGAGCCATGCCGTTCATGAGGTACGTAAAGGTGTAGCCGGTCACATCCGCGAAGTCCGTGGGATCCATCCGCATCTGGTCCCACATGAGGTAGTTCTTCAGCGTCGTCCACAAGCCCCAGTCGGCGATATTGGCGAAAAACTCGGCCGCTGTCCGTTGCTGGAAGTTATAGTAGCCCGGCAGTTTTTTGAGATGGGCAAACACGTCCTCCGGCGACTCGAAGGTCCAATCTGAGAGCATCACGACATAGTCTCGGTCATAGTGAAACGGCTCGGGTTCGAGAGGATCGAGGATCATGGGCGCATACATTCCCCGCATCTCTTGGCCTCCTGAATGACTGTGATACCAGTAGGTGCCGCTCTGCTTGACGGGAAACCGATAGGTGAAGGTCGTGCCGGGTTTAATGCCGGCGAAACTCACACCCGGCACTCCATCCATTTCTGGCGGGAGGAGAATGCCATGCCAATGAATCGAGGTAATTTCCGCCAAGCGGTTTGTGACCCGCAGCGTGACATCTTGGCCTTCCTTCAAACGAATGAGCGGTCCCGGGATTGTCCCGTTGATCGTTATGGCGGTCTCGGTTTGCCCGTCCAGGACAAAGGATCGTTCGCCGATCATCAGGTCGATCACCTCACCGCTCAAAGTTGCTGGTTGTGTCCCAATGGGAATCATAGGAAGTAACCGATGACTTGCGCAGGCAGATAAGAGCGGTTGGATCGCAGCGAGCAGTCCCAACGCTCCGGCCCGTTTCAGTAGCACACGTCGGGAAATCCAGTCGATTTTGTCCTGAGCCTTCTCATTGGGTTGCATGATGATCGATTCCCTGTATTCGTTCCGGATATGAGATAGTTCCGTGCCGTTCAGGAGACAACAAGTAAACCGCTGATTAAGGCATGAGGAAGGGTACGTCTAACGCACGCGACTCGTCCCTACTGCCGATGGATGAGTTTTTACGCGTACCGCACCGGCACTGCTGGCTTTCTATCTATGATTCGATGAATTAGGTTTCGTCCGTGGATGTGGGACGGTCTCTTTAGACCGCCCGACATCCAGAGGCTGGTCTTCCTATCTCACTCTCGCTTAGTAATCCACACCCAACACATAGGTTCTCCCCACACTTCGTGCAGCGGTGACCTTAATGGGCCGCATCATGTCATTGTCCTCATGGTCGAGGATATGACAGTGCCAGACGAACCCATGCGCACCGGCATCTGGATCAAAGGGATAGTTCCCCGCTGCGCCAGTTGCCTTGTCTGTCGGCGCGAAGCGCACGACGAGCCGAGTGACTTGGCCCGGATACGCGATCACGGTATCCTTCCAGCCGGCTTCGTTGACTTCCGGAGGCTGTACGGGGCCATGCAGATAGGGCTGGATATTCGGATTCCCTCCGTATTTCAATCCAGAGGCAGCAGATGGCGCATACGTCAACGGTGGACCATCGCCAAACATGGAGGCGCCACCGGGAAACGACATTTCGTAGGCCTTATTGTACCGGTTCCGATGAAACTTCTGCCGATTCATCACCTGCACCTGCGTCAAGTGCGTGTGGATCGGATGGGCATCGGCTGTCAGATTGACGATTTCCCAGACCTCGGTCTCGCCTTCAACCGGCAACTCGGACACATATTCCGTCACGCCTCCCACCGTGATGGGCGTGAAATCCATTCGGCCCATGCCATCGGCGCGGTTGCCGGATGCCTTTGTATTGTTCAACAGCAATTCGACCATTTCCATGCCACTGGCACCCATCATGGCATTAAGGGTAAGTTGGCGCGTTTTCGAAGGAACGACGGCGAGCGTCCCCGTGGCCGGGTTCACCAGCCGACGCATGGGAGAGCGAAGCGCGCCGCCATGAGCCGGGTTGTAGCTTGCGTCCGCCCCTGCCAACGTGGACGGTCCCACTCGAAACTGGAGAACGCGTCCCACCGTCGCCCCATCGGGTGGTGCCCCATCGGGGAATGGTGCGCGGCCGTGATTCTTCAACATCAGGGTGCGGCCCTCTAATCCTGAAAAGTCGATAATGATGTCGGCGCGCTCACCAGGCATCAAGGTCAGCTTGTGCAGTTTGACCGGCGCATCGAGATACCCTCCGTCGGTGGCGATCTGCCATAGATGCTGTCCAGGCAAGGAGAGTTCGTAGGTACGCGCATTCGATGCGTTGATGAGGAGGAACCGATAGCGTCTAGCCTCGACATTCAGATACGGCCAGACCTTGCCGTTCACGACATTCGTGTCGCCGAAGAACTCCATCATCCAGAACGGGTGCTCCGGGTTGGGCCCCATGTTGGGGAAATAGAGCTGCCCGTTTGTATCGAACATGCGGTCCTGAATCACCAGTGGAATGATATAGTCGACGGAGCCTGCAACGCCTTGTTGCAATCCGGTCGGATGTAGACCGGCCGGCAACGTCAGCGCCGGATCCACGATCAGATACCCTCCTGCCAACCCCGCATAGACGTTCAAGCGTGTGAGGCCCAAGGCATGGTCATGAAACCAGAGAGGAGCGGCTTCTTGTGTATTCGGATAGCGGTACATCGCTCCGTTCGCCACCGCACCCGCTTTGCTGTAGTACGCATGGCCTCGGTAGACGCCATCACCGGTGAACCAGGCGTTCGGATTTCCATCCAGCACCGGCGGCACCTCCCCTCCGTGCAGATGGGGGACAGTTGGGACCGGACCGGCATAATTCGACGCGCAGATTCCCACCGGCGGTTGGTTTTCAGTGACGGCGTCTGCGCATCTGTTGGCTTCCCCGTTCAGTGGATCGGCCCAGTCAAGAGTCTGATCGGTCGAGGTCTTCCAAGCCGACAGGTGGCTCGCCGCGGTATTGGGTAGATTGTTGATGTACTGAACTTCGGTCGGAGTGCCACGCGTCACGACGAACACCGGTCCAAAGTAAGTAGGAAATGGCGTTCCCGATCCGGGACAGGTTGAACCGTTGCGGTAACCCCAGACGTAGGTGCCTGAGTAGGCGGGAGCGGAAGCCGCCGGTACGAATGTCGACGGCATGACGTTGGCCTTGAACTCGCACATCGAGAGCGTTGCCGATGCCGAGGTGATGGTCTCGATGGCTCCGCCCGCCACAGCGAGAAGAGGCAACGGGTCCACGAACTGCGGGATCTCACTCCCCGGTAACGGTACTGGCTGAGCCGTGGCCGGAGTGTAGGAGACCAGCGTCAGGGCCACCAAGAGGTAGTAAGCCGGAGCCCAATTTCTTATTATCTTTTCTCGAAGGTATCTCATGTTGACCTCCATAAGAAGATAGAGAGAGAAGCACCACGTTCCTTGTTTACACGAGACGATCACGATTCGTCGCGTTCTGGACCTCCCCGTAATATCAACACAGCCGCAACGATAACGTAGGCGACGACCGGAATGGCCCACAGGATCTTCGTGCTGTCAAACTCCGTGCCGCCAGACGCCGTGGTGTGAAACCCTAGGAGCAGCCATATCGGCTCATGAATAAAGAGAAAGAACACTAGCATTGCAAATCCCAGCCAATTGGTCCAACGCATGCCCATCATGAGAGGTTCTCCTTTCATGTGATCATCAGCCCCTCTTCCGTGGACACCGGGTGGAGTCGCGTCGGGGCCGATTGTGTATTGTGTAATGACACCTTCAAACCCAGCGAACGGATGAATCCATGCCGCCTCCGAGCACAAAACGGAGTGGCCGTGAAATGAACTGACGTTTTGAATTAAATCCGAAGGACCGATGACGAGGCTATCGAGATGGGGATAAACTCCGAGGCGGAATTCCAGGATGAGGATTCTAAGGTTGAGGAAACAGTGGGCATTGTGACAAGGCTAAGCAGGACCGCCGGATTCAGATCAGTGGTTGTCGCATGCTTGAGTTGCCGTTCCGGCGATGACACGGCGGAAAGTGGGCACATGATGGTCCCGTCCATGGGACAGGCCATATGCTTCATCTCTTCAGTCAACCGTGCTGCGTCGTCGGCCAACGACAGATCCGGCACCGTACACATGGTCCCGACGATCTGACAGAGGGCGAAGAGCAGGACCAGGCTAATGGGCCGCATCTTCTCCTTAATAATGATCCAACGGTTCACTACGTAAGAAATTACCGTGATCCTAAGAGATACCATCAAGCCCTCAAGGGTGCCAAAGCACAGTCTTAGGGGACGATTCACGAGGTGAGTAACGCCGCATGTGTGGTGGAGCACACCAACTTGTTTCACGACAGCACCTCCGGCAAAGGAAATGGAATCATGGCCCGCTCAGCGTCAGCAGCCGAGCAGAGGGCGACGATACTGAAGGTGTTGGATCAGATTCGAAGAACCGAAGAAGAACTTATGGAGATAGGAACAATGGAGTACGCGCTACTCCAAGACCATAGCATCTCACTAGAAACACCGGCGGAAACTTCCATAGGACTAACGAAAGACAGAACAGGATCAACAACCACGACCATGCCGCTTTTTATCTGACGCTCAGGAGACGCAGTGACTGACGGCGGACACATGATGGTTCCGTCCATGGGACAGGCCATATGCCTCATCTCTTCAGTCAACCGTGCTGCGTCGTCGGCCAACGATAGATCCGGCACCGTACACATGGTCCCGACGATCTGACAGAGGGCAAAGAATAAGACCAGGCTGACGAACCGCATTCTCACCTTCGTACGTAGCCAGCTGTTCATAGTGCGATAGTCTGCCTCAATGCCGAGAGACCGGTCAAGCCCAAAAATCGCATATGTCAACCATACGTCTCGCTACCTGTGGTGCGCATGAATCTCTTTATGCTCGCCAAAACGGCGGTCCTGGGGACACTTCAAGAAGCCGACATTGACGTACGGTAAGAGGCGATACGTCGTTGATCCAAGTGGATTCTCTGGACGCTGACCACATCGATTCCTCTCGCAAGGAGTCGTGACGACGGTAGTGATTTCACGATACGACACTGGTGCTTGCCTAGGGTCTCGTCCGAACCTTGTAGCGACCCCAATACCCGCAATAGGCTTGGCAACGCTACAAACCGCTAGGATTGGATTTCAGTGAGAGATGCGCCGTTTCCCGAACACAGCTTTCCATATTTCCATCGCCACCAGCGGCAAGATTCCGATGCCCAGAGCGAGAAGCCAATGTTCCGCGTCAAAGGAGACGACATCGAAAATCGGATGGATCGGCGGAGTGAGTACAATGACGGCTTGCAGCGCAGCCGAAAGAGCGGCGGCTCCAAGGAGCGGCTTGTTCGTGAACAGGCCGATCTCGAAGAGGGACCGGCGGTCACTGCGATTATTGAACGCATGGAAGAGTTGAGCCATGACGAGGATCGTGAACGTCAGCGTGCGGGCCCGGTCCAGGCTTAAGTCCATGCCGTAGAGACAATAGACAAACGCTCCGAGCGTAATCAGTGCCAAAAACGAGCCTTGAGCGAATAACATGAGAAACCGCTCTTTCGTTAGGAATCGTTCCGCCGATGGTCGGGGTGGCCGTCGCATCAGGTCGGGATCCTTGGGATCAACGGCGAGCGCCAACGCAGGGAGCCCATCCGTCACCAGGTTGATCCAGAGGATTTGCACCGGCAACAACGGCAGCGGAAGGGCAAACAGCGTGGCGAGCAACATGAGGAGAATCTCGCTGATGTTGCAGGAGAGGAGATAGAAGACCGCCTTTCGGATATTGTCGAAGACCGCTCGCCCCTCTTCTACTGCCGCTGCAATCGACGCGAAGTTATCGTCAGTGATGACCATGTCAGAGGCTTCTTTCGTCACGTCCGTGCCGGTGATGCCCATGGCCACACCGATATCGGCCGCCTTCAACGCGGGCGCGTCATTGACCCCGTCGCCGGTCATGGCGACCACCGCTCCCTGCCGCTTCCACCCCTTCACGACCCGGAGCTTGTGCTCAGCCGAGACCCGCGCGTAGACCGCGGTGCCGGCGACACGTTGTTCCAACTCGTCATCTGACAGCTGGTCCAGCTCGGCCCCGGAGATCGCTTGCGCACCCGTGTCCAAAATTCCCAAGTCATGCGCAATGGCGATGGCTGTGTCCTTGTGGTCGCCTGTAATCATGACGGTTCGAATGCCTGCAGCCCGACAGGTGTGGACCGCCGCTTTGGCTTCCGGCCTGATCGGATCCTTCATTCCGACCAACCCTAAAAAGGTTAAGTCGTGCTCCAAGCTGGTGGCCGTATACGCGTCCGGCAGGATGTCGAGTGGCCGCATGGCCACGCCGAGGACCCGCAGGGCATGCGAAGCAAATTGCCGATTGGTGGAGAGGATTCGTTGACGGCTCTCCTCCGTCAGCGCTGTGATCTGCCCGTCACGGGTCATCCAGGCGGTGCAATCGCGCAACAGCACATCGGGTGCGCCTTTGACATAGGCGATCGGACCGGAGGCGGCATGGCGGACCACGGTCATCTTTTTGCGTTCGGAATCGAACGGCACCTCGCCGAGCACGGGATTATCACGATCCAGATCGGCTTTCGAGAGCCCGGTCTTTGCTGCCACGACGAGCAAAGCGCCCTCCGTCGGGTCGCCCACCACCTGCCAGGCGAACGACTCTAGATGCAGTTCGGCTCCGTTACACAACACGCAAGCCCGCAGGAGGGCCGTGAGGCCAGGATACGGCTTTCCGCCGGTCGCTCCTTCGTCCGTACGGATCTCACCAAGCGGCGCATAACCTTCGCCCGAGACAGTCAACACCTCACCGCCGAGATACAGACGCGTCACGGTCATCTCGTTCTTGGTCAACGTGCCCGTCTTGTCGGAGCAGATCACGGTGGTTGACCCCAACGTCTCTACTGCCGGCAGCCGCCGGATCAAGGCATGGCGCTGCACCATGCGAGTGACACCGAGCGCCAGCGTGATGGTGACCACCGCGGGCAAGCCTTCTGGAATGGCCGCAACGGCTAAACTCACCGATGTGAGAAACATCATGATCAGTGGCACGCCGCGGAGCATGCCCAGGAGGAACACCACCGTCACGATCACCAGCGAGAGCCACAGCAAGGTATGCCCGAGCTGTTCGAGCCGGCGCTGGAGCGGCGTCTCCTCTTGCTCCGCCTGCGCCTCGCGGTGAATCATGGCCGCGATCTTTCCCAGCTCCGTCTTAGGCCCGGTGGCCGTCACCAATGCCCGCCCTTTCCCAGAAACCGCGATGGTGCTCATAAAGAGCATGTTGCGGCGGTCCCCCAAAGGCACTTCGGTTTGAGAGATCGCCTCGGCGGATTTGCCGACCGGTGTGGATTCTCCGGTTAAGGAGGCTTCCTGTGTCTGGAGGCTCGTTGCATAGATCAACCGGCTGTCGGCCGGGATCCGATCTCCGGCTTCCACATGGATCAGATCGCCGGGAACCAGTTGGCGGGCAGGGATCGACCGAGCGACTCCCTCTCGGATCACCCGTGCCGTTGCAACCGACAGTTTGCGGAGCGCTGCCAAGGACCGTTCTGCGCGGAACTCCTGAACGAACCCTAAGATGGCATTCAGGACCACAATCGCCACGATCGCGGCCGCGTCGATCCATTCTTGCAGCAAGCCGGATACGAGCGCCGCACCGATCAGGACCCACACGATCAGGCTCGAGAATTGCGCGAGAAGGATTTTGAGCGGAGAAGGGGGAGAGGCTTCGGGTAATTCATTCGGCCCCACCGTCGTGAGACGATGCTCCGCCTCACGTTCAGTCAATCCGTTATTGCTGTCGGAGCCTAGTTCACGTTCCAGTGATTCGACCGTGAGCGCGTGCCAGCCGTTGGATTTCATGTCGCCTCACGAGAGATAGACTGGCCCCACTCGTTCGTGGAAGTCCTCAGCATCTTAAAATTTGGACTTTGGCCAACCATATCTCGTGCCTCCTATCCAATATCACCGACTTGGTTGCCTGCACCGCGCATCACTGGAAGCTGACTGGCGGACAATCTTGTCCTGTCGCACTCCCTTACCTATAATCAGCTGTCATGACAGTCCGGCTTGACTCCTCCTTGTGGAGAAGGTTCGGCGCCTCTAGCGTTGCGGCCATCTTCATCCTGGCTGGTTGTGTGACCTCGCCCACCATTTCCCGAACCGTGTACGAAGACCCGATCGTCCTTGTGCGATTGGACAGCTCTTCACCTCTGAAGGACGCTGCCGGAGAACCCGATCAGCAGGTTGCCAAGTTCACCACCGCACATCTTACGAGCGTCCTCCAATCCATTATGATCCAGCGGGAGACGAGCTTTGTCAGCTACTGGGTTCTGAGAAGCATGCCGCAACCGGAACCGGCTTTTCCCAATGACGATGCTCAACTCCTTGCCCCTCATCTTCTGGCCGCATTGGTCAAAGCCCGACCCGATGAAACGGCCGTCTTTGTTCTGCGACGAACCCGTGAGGATGGCATTCCCCTCGTCACGACAGGCGGTATGCTCATCCACGGCGATCAGCTCATCGTCTTACTCGCGAATGCCCGCAGACCAACCACTACGTCACGAAAGCGTGAAACCTCCGAGGAGGCTCCTCTTCAGCCGATCGGAGAAATGGAGTTTCATTTCGTGCCAGGACCTCACCAGACAACCTTGGCCAGGAACGACCTCTCATCGACTCTCGTCAAGAGCTCTGTCCAAACTCTTTCTCTCGATTACAAAGCATGGCTCACTGAGCCTAGCCGAGCTTCTTCTCCGACTCAGGCGCAACCGGATATTCCAGGTTCACTAGCCGAAGAGAAGCTCCATCACTTAAAGATATGGCACGAACAGGGCCTGATTACCGACGACGAATACCTAGAGAAGCGTCGAGAGATTCTCAAACGTTTCTAGACACCTCTCGCCGTTTTGGTCGGCGTACTCTGCGCAATACATCGCTCTCTCGCACTAAAACCCAAAATGGATCCCCACCAGGTAGCGTTCCTGACTACCGGCCGCGACGGCATTCGATTCGCCGATCCGCTGTACGTCCAGCCCTTCGCCCCTCACTTTGGTAAATTCCGCCACCGCTCGTATGTTTGCGGTGACGTAATAGGAGGCGTGCGCGGTGACCAGGGTACCGTTGGCCCTCATTGGATTGTTGGGACTGCCGGGGGCCGGCCCCGTATCTTGTATCTCGTAGCGGGCATCCAGGAACAGTTTCTCTGGAAGCGCTTCGAGGATGCCCTCCACCAGATAATTCCTCCGATCCTGTCCATTCACACCTCCGATGTCCCAGTTATGAAAATAGCCGAGCAAGATCTGGCCGCGAGCAAAGCGGAGATTCAGCGTGGCATCCAATTGCTGGCGGGTCCGGCCGTCGATGATCGGCGAAGGCTGATCGGAATTCGCCTTGGTGTTGATGTACCGGATGCCAATGATGTGATCCCACCACGTATAGGTCGTCCATGAGTAGAACCCTTGGAATTTCTTGTCCAGGTTGACCGTCGGCGCGTTGACTCCTTCCTCGCGTTCGTCGTTGACGACTCCGGCTGCGTACCGAAATCCAGACCAGAATCCGTTGAGTTCGGCGCCGGTCACGTTGAAGGTCACCGGCGCCAGATACCGCTGGAAAGTCAGCCGCCGCTTCTGCGAAAGATAGTACTGTTCGTTCAGCATGCGGCCAGCGCGCAGATTGAGCACGCTGGCCGGTATCAGGTCGCTGAACTGCATCCAAATCTGTTCGTTTCCAAAGGTTCCCCCCTCGGCCACTTCCTGGGCAAACTCCGCCAGAAATCCGACCTTCGGCGCGGCAGTTCCAGCAGCCATCAGTTCGATTTCTTCGATTTCTACCTTGTTGGTCGAAGAGAGTCGCGCTTTGGTCACGGGATCGTCTTCATGCGCGTTGAGGTACTGCATGATCCCGATCACGGAGACCGGCAGACTCTTGTGCTCCCAGGGATACTTCCCGTCCTCGTCCGGCAGCCTGAATCCCCGTTGCTTGAATTCCATCCCGAACTCATTTAGCAGGGGAAAGCCCGCATGGCAGTCGCTACACTTGAGACCATGTTCCCGGGAAAATGATGGTAGAGCCGATACCTGACGAGCAGACAGAAGCACCACAATTGCCAATACGACGAGCATCAGCACGGCGGTCATGGGGATGAAGGCTGTCTTCATAGCAACTCCCTTCCGGCGGTCTACTTGCCGGATGGTGCCAAGGTCCGTAGATACGCGATCACGTGCCAACGCTGCTCCTCGGTCAGTTTGTCCTTATACGCCGGCATCGTGGTTCCCGCTTTCTTTTCCGAAATACGCCAGAACCACTGGGTATCCGAATGCTTCTTGCTGACCGCTGGATCTGAAAGATCCGGAGCTCCCTTCCCC
>CABVSA010000093.1 GCA_902500805.1 uncultured Nitrospira sp.
TCTTTGGCGGAACCCGCCGAAGCGCGTCCTCCTTGCCTACTCCGCCGAAGCAGCCATTTCAGGCTGCGAAGGCTGGGCGCCAAGGCTTCGGCACGCCGCCCAGAGGCTCTGGCCGACGGGTCGGATAACACCCACTGCGCATTCCTCCACAGCGTTACAGCTGTGGCTTCCTGCGTAGGTGGGTGAACTAAACAGGGACCTCTACGGGGCTGACCGGCAGATCCAATATGAATGTAGCCCCCCGTCCTGGTCCATCACTGTGGGCTTGAAGCGTCCCTCCGAGATTCTTGGCGGCAAGCGCCGCACTGTGGAGTCCAATGCCGTGCCCATCAGATCTGGTGGTAAAGCGCTGAGTGAAGAGACGCGGAAGATGATCACTTGCGATCCCCATTCCGGTATCGATGACTTCAAACCGGACAAAGCCTGGGCGATCCGTTGCTGCGCTAACCTGCAGCGTCAATCGGTGGGGCTTGTCCGGTAGCGCTTCCATCGCATTGTGGGCATTGCTGACCAGGTTGACCAATATCTGTAAGACTTGGTGTCGATCACAAACCCCTTCAAGCTCCTTATCGTACCGCTCCACGATCTCATACCCTCGTCGGTCAAGTGTCGGGCGGTGGATGGCGAGGGCTTGTTCCATCACATGCTGAAAGCATACTGGTTCCCACAGCGGTCGCTCCGATCTGGCCAGGTGGACTTGCCGGTCAACCACCTGGCGGATATGGTCGACATTGCGGCTCAATCCGGTGAGTTCTGATTCGACCAGGGCTTGGTTCTGCGTCACCGATTCGGCCAACATCGTCAGATAGGAAGGAATCTGCTTCCCCTGCACATCCTCAGACAAGTAATGGACAAGCTCATGCCGATGTTGTTGCAACAGTGAGGCAATCACAGCAATGTCGTCGACCGGAACTCGCTTCAGCGCACGCATGGCGACATCGACCGAAATATTGAGGCTATTGAGCACATTCCCTACATTGTGCAACACCGTTGACGCCACATCAGCCATCCCGACCGACCGGGAACGTTCAAGCAGTTTGCGATTCAACTCCTCCCGTTCTGCCTGAATCCGCTTCCGCTGTGCGACCTCCTGCGTGAGCGCATCATTCGCCTGTGCCAACTGCTCATTTTGAGCGACCACTTTGGATTGCGATAGCTCGAGCTTGGCAATGGCATCCCGTAGCTGTGCCTTGGCGTGATCCACATCGGTGACGTCGTGACAGGACACAAGGATGCCTCTCACGACGTCCCCTTCCTCGAGAATCGGCATACTGGTCACAGACAACGTATGCTGTGCACCGACCGGAGTACGAAACCCGAGCCGGACGCCCTGCTGGAGTGTCTTGCACTCGATGGCTCGTTCCCATGGATACTCCAACGCAGTGGAAGGTGAACCATTCGGATCCGGCTCCCAGTAAAACCGAGAGAGAGAACGGCCCAGGATGGAGGCGAGCGGTTGATGGGCTAATCGGCAGAACGCCTCATTCGCCAGAACGATGGACCCTGACCGATCCACCAGAGCCACGCTGTCGGTGAGGCTATCAAGAGCGCCTTTCACCCGGGGAGGAATGACCTCTGATGGATCCACATAACGGAGTATCCGCGTCATGACGGCAAGTGCACCAATGAATGTCAGCACGGCAACCACGGCCACAAAGCGAGGCCACGCGCCAGTCAACCACCTCTCTTCAGGAGAGAGAGGGGTCGGCTTGAATGAGATCTGTAACATGGCCCAGGGTGAGGAGTCCTTGTGAATGGGAACCTGCATGTGAGTCATGGTGGACTGCCGCACAGGCGATTCAATCCAATATCGCTCGTGATCACCGACGACCACCAGCCGTTCACCACCAATCACCTGAATAGCCATGGACTGAATAGCTGAGTCACGAGCCACCAACGCCCTCAGAGCTCCCTCAAGAGCCGACTGTTGGCCTGAAGCGGCGAGGATCGCGTACTCGATGGCGAGAGATTCTGACAGGGTCTTTCGCGCGGCAAAAACGTGGGTTCTTTTGTCAGAGTCTAGGTCGACCAAGGTTGCTCCGATTACCAGGGCACCGATCGTCACCCCGACCAAACAGAGACTGATCACGAGACTTGGGAAAAACCGATTCATAGCCTTCTTGTCGCCGGTTGCTCAAGCCGTCCGCTTGAGGGTAGGTGCCTTGTCAAGCACCTGGTTCAACCCCTTGAACTCTGCCGCTTCTTGTTGCTGCGCCCTGGTAGCTTCGTCACGCCGGTGTTTGCGCTCATTGCGGGTAAGTTTCACCACGGGGAGTGGATCGAAGTGTTGCCAGGCTGGCATGGTGGCCAGCATGCTTGCCAAGATCGCCCCACTGCGCAGTGCCCATGCCACAAAGCCGACAGACAAGGTCGTGCCGGTCACCGCGGCAACGCGGGCCATGAGCTCATGGCGCTCCTGCGACTGGCTCACAGCCTGTTCGAGCGAGACGGCCATCTCATCAAGCTTGGCCATCAGCAGGTCACTCACCGATGGTGTGGTCTCCGGAGGCTCCGGCTCCAGTGTGGGAGCCGGCTCCACGGGTAAGACACTGTACAGCGGGTGCCCCTGGTCATCGTTGACGAGGAAGAGCGGCCGGTCCTTTGCATCTTCCTCAGTCTTACGCGGCTCCTCAGGCACCCGCTCTACAGGACGGTCTGACGGCGGTACGAGGGTCAGCGGTACCACGTTCACGGGTGGCCCCACCATCGGCGGCACTGTGGGCCCGGGTGGAACTGTGGTTGGATCTGAGGCAGTCGCCGGTTCATCCGCTGGAGGCGCCCCTGGTCCGGAAGTCGGCCCACCGGAGGAAGGCGGAGGAATGGGCGTCAACAGAATCGGCGGAACAACCGGAGGCGGGGCCACACTTTCCACTACATCTGTTACGGTCACCTGGATCGTCTGGGTGGTACTGGCCCCTTGGCTATCGACGACTTGCACTTGTACCACATACACGTTGTCGCCGTTCGCATCGGTCGCCACTTCAAAATCCGGGGGTGCCGTAAAGCTCAAGTCTCCGGTCGTTGTATTGATGGTGAATAGAGCCTGATCGACGCCCCCACTGATGCTGTAGGAGAGGGCCTGCGTTGGAAGATCTACATCCGCTCCGGTCACGATAGTCACGGCACTCACGTTTTCCGCAACATTCAAGGACGCGATGGCACCACCTCCGTCACTGGAGATCGTCGGCGTATCATTGACCGGGGTGATCGTCAACGTCACGGTGGTTGGGCCAAGAGAGCCCCCAGCCCCATCGTTCATAGTGAAGGTAAAACTGTCGCTCGTGGTTTCGGACCCATCATGGATGTAGATCAGCCGATTCGCGGCAATGTCATCCTGGGTAAAGGTCGCGGCCAAGATGCCCGGAGCAGTAGTCAATTCCAATCGCCCATAAAGAGGCCCGGCACCAATGGAATAACTCAATTGCGCCGCAGCTTGCTCGATGTCCGTCACCGCCAACTCACTACTGCTGATCGTATCGGTGCCCCCTTCGGCGACGGTGCTGCCGGTGTTAGCGACGAGAAGTGGCGCGTCATTGACCGGCGTCACGGTCACGCTGATCACTTGCGTCGCCGTATTGCCTGCATCATCGGTGATGGTCACGGTGAAGCTGTCACTGCCGTTCCAGTCGGCATTCGGGGTATAGCTCCACAGGCCCGTCGCCGGATCGATGCTCGCCACCCCGTTCGTCGCATTGGCACTCACCGTGAACACGGTCCCGTCGCTTAACCCCTCCACATCGGTCGCCGTCAGCGTGTTGGTGATGATGGTGTCTTCGGTGCCGCTGCCGCTCGTGCCCCCCGTTACCACCGTGGGATCGTTCACGGCCGTCACGGTAATTTGTTTCGAGGCGGTGAGCGACGTGCCCCCGTCGCCGTCCGTCAGTACCGCTTCAACCGTGCGGGTCGCAGTAGACGGTGAATCGCCGGCCACCCAGAACCGGATGTTCGCCATCACTTCACCGACGATGTCCGCATCCGCATTGGCATTGAAAGTCACGACAAACGGCACGGAGCCTATCCCACCGGCCTGCGTCCCGACTAATGTCCCGCCGTAGTACACATTCGTCCCGCTCACACCAATTTGGCCGGCGCCCATCCCGGTATTCAACAGCTCGACCCGATCGTCCACACTGGGGTTAGCACTGATTGTGATGGTCAGCGTCCCGGTATCGAAGTCTGTGGAGTCCAGATCGCTCACATTCGGCAGGGCATCGATCATCACTGCCAACATGCCTTCGGTGAAATTCTTGTCCCCTTCTCCAAACGTCAGGACCGGCACATCGTTGGTCCCCTGGACATAGACCAACTTGGTTTGCGGAATTGCCGTCCCGCCATCGCCGTCAGTGAGGCCGATCGTGAGGGTGCGAGTGGCCGTGGACGGATTCTCACTCACATTATTGAACTGAATACTGCGATAGACTTCTTGAACCGCCGTGGGCGTCGCGCTGGTATTGAACGTGATGACCAGGGGATCGGACCCGCTGGTCCCGCCGCTGGCAGTCCCGATGACGGTCCCTCCATAGGTGACGTCACTACCGGAAACTCCCACCTGACCTGGTCCAGTGCCCCAGTTCCCCACGATCACTCGGTCATCGGCGGTGCCATTGGCGGAGATCGAGACGGTCAGCACCCCTCCATCGAAGTTCGCTGAGTCCACATCGGTAATCGTCCCAGTCGCATCAATGACCTGTGCCATCCCACCTTCGACAAATGTGACGTCAGGCGCAACCGGGGTAAGCACCGGCGCGTCGTTGACGGCGGTGACCGTGACCGTCGTGTCGTAATTGGCGCTGGTGCCGCCATCGCCGTCGGTGAGCACATAGCGCACGGTGCGCGCACCCGTCGACGGCACACTCGTATCCGTGTTCTCATAGGTGATGTTCTGAACCAGCGCCGTCACCACCGTCGGCGTGGCGCTGGCATTGAACGTGATGACCAAGTCGCTGCCGCCGCTGCCGCCCGTGAACGTCCCGATGGTCACTCCTTGATAGGTGATCGTGTTGCTACTCACGCCGATCTGGCCCGCCCCCGTGCCTTGGTTTCGAATGCTCAGCACATCTTCGGTCGCGTCGCCGCCGGCTGGAATTGACACCGTCAGGGTACCGGTATCCAAGTTGGTGCTGTCCACATCGGCCACCACCGCGTTGCCACTCTGCTCAATCACCACCGGCCCGTCGCCTTCGCTATAGCTTAGGCTGTCACCGCTCAAATTCGTGATGGTTGACGCGTCGTTCACGGCATTGACGGTGATCAGGATAAATTGGCTGATGGTATTGGCCCCACCATTGGCCGTCCCACCCGAGTCATAGACATTAAACTGAAACGCTGTGACCCCACTGGCATTGGCCGTTGGCTGAAACTGCATGCCTTGGATCTCGGCCAGCGTGTACGCGGACAACGTCACCAGCGTGGTGCCATCGGCCAAGTAGACGTTGCCAATGGTGCCAGACGGCAAAGCCGTTACCGCGTAGGTGAGGGTCTGCCCGCTCTCATCGGCGCCGCCACCCGGACTGTAGGTCACACTGCCCAAGCCCAGAGATACGAGACCCGCGTCTTCCGACACGGTGAGGTTGCTAACCGTGCCGGCGGTGCGAATCGGCGCATCGTTAACGGTGGTCACATCAACAGTGAGCGTGTTGGGCGCAGCATCATACGCATTGTTGCTGTCGCGCACGGAGAAGGTGAAGTTTGCATAACCCGTCCCATTGGCATCGACGGCGGACGTGAATACGAGGTTGCCTGCCGTGAGGTCGGCCACGCTCACCACTTGACCTGCCGTCACGGCCACGCCTGACAGGGTCAGGCTGCCTACACTCGGCACCGTGTCGATCCGGACGGCACTCAGACTATCCCCCGCATCCACGTCGCTGAAGCCGAAGTCGGCGGTCGTCAGGGTGTGCGATGTATCTTCACTGATCGTGATCGTGGCATCGGCCCCCGTCGGGGCTTCGTTGACGTTCGTCACCGTGATCGTGAAGGTCTCGTCGTAGGTCAGGCCGCCGCTGTCCGTCACCCGCACCGTCACGTTGTGGCTCGTGGCACTCTCGTAATCCAGCAGGCTGCCGTCAGCCACCGTGATCTGGCCGGTACTGCCATCGATCGCAAACCGGCCACCAGCGGAATCCGTCAGGCTATAGGTCTTCGTGTCGCCTGTATCGGGGTCCGTCCCGGTGATGGTCCCAACTACCGTGCCATTGCCGGCGTTCTCCGCCACGTTGCTGGCAGACAGGCTCAGATCGGTCGGGGTATCGTTGACGGCAGTCACGGTCACATCAATGGAATCCGTCGCACTCGAGAACGCTGTCGTCCCGCCGTTGCTCGCCGTGGTGACTTTGCTGCCCGCGCTCCCACTCGTCTGATCCCACGCTCGCAGAGTGAGCGCGCCACTGCTCGTGCCGTTGTAATCCGCGTTCGAGGCAAAGTAGAGGCGGGTGTTGCCGTTGTCAGCGAGCAACAGCGCCGACGTGTTGCTTACCGTCCCCACCGCCGTCCAGGTGCTTCCGCCGTTGGTCGTGTAGTACCAGGTGCCGTTCGTCTCGTTCGTCCCCGTGATCGCGATGCCCTTGGACGCCCCACTGTCCACGTCGGTGATACCGCCGGTAAAGGCGCTGAGTAGCGAACCCACCGCTCCACTGGGTGCCGCCGCATCTTCGGCTACGGTGATAGATAGGGCCGTATCCACCAACACCGGCGCATCGTTGACGGCATTGACCGTGATTGCCACGGTGTCCATGTCGGTCAGGTTCAGGTCGTTGGCCAGGGAAGAAACTTCCGCACCGCTCAAGACACGGTCATAGACCCGCACATCGTCCAAGCGCCCCGTGGCATACCACTTGCCGCCGGTGGAGTCTTGATTGCGGCCGATGGCCATCGAATCGAGACTCGAGACACTGCTGAAGAACCCTTGTGTCGACGTGTTACCGGCGTCATAGGTCAACTGCCCCGCGGTCGCAGCGACGCCATCGACGTACAAAACGTTCCCCGAGGGACCGATCGAGACGGCGACATGATGCCAATTCCCGTCGTTGATGGTGATGTCACTTTTATACACCGCCAACTGCATCACGCCATTTTCCATGACCTCGTAGGTGAGATAGCCCGAGGCACCGAGGAACAGGGCGGCATAACTGCCAGTGTCAGCCGTGTCGGAAATAGAAAAGATAGTTTCATAGGTCCCAGTGGCTTTGATCCAACCGGAAATTGTGCCTTCAGTGAACGATGCGAAGTCGGCCGTCGATGAGGAGAGATCGATAAAATCGTTGACCCCGTCCAGGTTCAGCACCTGACCACGTGTGTTATCCGTGACAATCGACGCCCCGTTCGTCAGCGTGCCGTTCTGGGCCATGCCAGGGGCTACATCATTCGCTGTGCCGTCGAAGGTGTAGTGAGCTTGGAGATTCGCATCGACATTCAGCGACACGAGGGTATTGTCCACAGACGTGATGGTCAGAGTGGCACTCCCGTTGTAATCGGCTGTGGGGTTGTAGCTGAGGCCGTTGAGAGCCGTATTGATATTCGCGACGGTCCCGCGGAAGGTCATCGCGCTGTCGGTCGTGCCGTCACCCGTCGTAAAGATGAGCCCGGTGGTGCTGGCAAGGGTGAGCGTGCCGTTGGTCACGGATACAGTTACCTCACACGTACTGCCGCTGCCATCGGGATCTTGAATAGATATTTGATTGCCGTTGCCAGAAGAGAACACGAGGGCGGTCTCTTCGTTCGTGCTCTGAGCGCCCGGAACCGTGTTGAGAGGCGCATCGTTCACCGCAGTCACCGTCACCGTCGTGTCGTAATTGGTACTGGTGCCACCGTCGCCGTCGGTGAGCACATACCGCACGGTGCGCGCGCCGGTGGTGGGAGCGTTGGTGTCGGTATTCTGATAGGTAATGTTCTTCACCAGCGCCGTCACCGCCGTGGGCGTGGCACTGCTGTTCAACGTAATAACGAGATTGCTCCCCCCGCTGCCGCCGGTAAACGTGCCGATCGTCACGCCTTCGTAGGTGATGTTCGCTCCACTCACGCCGATCTGTCCGGCCCCCGTGCCCTGGTTGCGAATGCCCAGCACGTCTTCCGCACTGTCGCCGCCGGACGGAATGGACACGGTCAAGGTGCCGGTATCCAAATTCGTCGAATCCACATCGGCCACGAGCACGTTGTCCCCTTGCTCGATCACCACTGCCCCGTCACCTTCGCTATAGCTCAGACTATCCCCGCTCAGGTTCGTGATGGTCGGCACATCATTGACGGGAGTGACCGTGAGGCTTGCGGTATCCGTTGCGGCCGAGAAGGCCGTGGTGCCGCCGTTGGTGCTGGTGTCGGTGGTACCGCTGTTGTTGCCCGTGGTCCGGTCCCAGGCACGGAAAGTCAGTGCCGACGGGACGCTGCCGTGGTAGTCGGCATTCGACTGGAAGTAGATACGTGTGTTGCTATCTGCCGCCAACAGCCGTGCTGAGGTGTTGGTCACCGAACCAAGCGCATTCCAGTTCGTGCCGTTGTCTGTCGAATAAAACCAACTGCCGTTCGTGGTGTCCGCCGCCGTGATTGCGATCCCCAGCAGTGCGCCGCTGTCAGAATCGGTGACGTTGTCCACCTGACCAGCCGGCGAAGCAAAATCCACTAGCGACGACACCAGCGTGCCGACCGCGCCAACCGGCGCACCGGCGTCTTCGTTCTGGGTCGTCAGTGCGGGGCTTTTGCTGGCATCCAGCGTCGGGCTCGCGTTGGTGGAAACGACTTTGACCTGCTGATTGGGAAGAAACGTGAAGCTGGTGGGGCCATCCAGACCGCCGCTGCCGGCCGTGACATAGTCGCCGATCAGCGCGCCGGTTGTGCCGTTGTACTTGATGATCTTGTCGCTTGAATAGCTTGAGACATACAGGTTGCCGTCGGGGCCGAATGCCAGCCCGACCGCCTCGCCCAAACCACCGCTGCCCGTTGTGACGAAATTGTCGATGTAGGCGCCGGTCGTCCCGTTATACCGCTTGACCGTGGCGTCGTTGCTGGCGACGTAGAGGTTCCCGTCCGGGCCCCAGGCCATCGCCGCCGGCCCGTTGAGTCCGCCGCTTCCGGCAGCAACGAATGTGTCGACAAATGCGCCGGTGGTGGGGTTATAGCGAAGGATGCTGTCGCTGTTATAGCTGCCAACGTACAAATAGCCATCCGGCCGGAATATCAGCGCAACCGGTGCATTGAGTCCGCCGCTTCCGGCGGATACAAACGTTGATATGAAGGCGCCGGTCGTCCCGTCGTACTTGAGAATTGAGTCGCCGATCTGATTGCTGACATACAAGTGGCCATCGGGGCCGAAAGCAAGCCCGGCGGCTGCGTTCAGTCCACCGCTGCCGGCTGCAACAAAAGTATCGACAAAGGCACCGGTCGTCGCGTTGTAGCGAACGATATTGTCGGAGGTATGGCCCGCCACATAAATCAGGCCATCCGGCCCGACGGTGACGGCATACGGATTAGTGACCTCGGCCCCGCTGAAATACTGCTCGAATGTTCCGGAGTCAGCGTCGTACCGGTAGAGCCCCTCGCCAGTCAGAAACGCGGTCGGAGCGATCACATCATTGACAAAGTGTGTTCCGGCTGCATCGGTCGCACTGGCCAGAATATTGAATGTCAACCCGGCATTTCCAGCGGCATAGGTGTGTGTCACGGAACCGGGATTGCCCGCCACGGTTTCAATCGTGCCGTCACCCCAGTTGATGGTCCAGCTCGTGGCGTTTTCATTGGCGCCGAGGTTCAGCGTATACACACCACCGCCCAGCGCGGTGGCTGAACCCGTCGCGGAGACGCTGGTAATCGCTTCGTTGGTTACCGTCACGGCAAGCGTCTGTGTGTCCATACCGCCGTTGCCGTCCGACACCTGTACGGTCACGTCGTAGACATTGTTGCCGCCGCTGTCGGTCGGGGCTTCGTAGTTGGGGGGGGTGGTGAAACTCAACGCGCCCGTGCTGCTGTTGATCGTAAACATCGCGGCATCCGCCCCGCCGCTGATCGAGTAGGTCAGGGTCTGGCCAGCATCGGCGTCAGTCGCCGCCACCGTCGTTACGGTTGTTGTGTTCTCAGCCACGCTGATGGACGCTGTGGCGCCACCGCCATTGCTTGTGATCGCCGGCGCATTGTTTGTCTGGTAGCTGACTTGTACATTATCGACGTACAGCCGTTCGCCACCGCCGGTAGCCGTGACGATAAATTGAATTTTCGTATTGGCTGACATATAGCTGGAGAGATCGAGACTCGCTGTACCGCTGCCTGTGTTAGCCGCACTGGAGAAGATACCGCCAGTCAGAGCTTGATAGTTTGTTCCTCCGTCGGTTGAGACGCGCACCTCGATACGGTCAGCACCCAGTAAGGCATTTGTATAATCGAACGTCAGCGTGGCGCTTGTCGCTCCACTGAGGTTGACGCCACGGCTGATGGCGTTCCCGACCGTGTCGGTGTCGATCCGGAGCTGCGATGAATTGACACGGACGTCTCCGCCGCTTGCTCCCCCACCACTCGCATCCGTTTCAGACCAGCTGGTAGACCATGATTGCGTCCCATTGTTGTTGCTGTAGGACTCAGCCGAAAACGTATCGCTCACGGTCTCGGTCCCTAGTAGGCCGGCCCAGTTCACTTGTGCATCGTAGCCGACTGCCAACGACGTCTCGATCGTTCCGGTTTGCACCTCGAATTCCCAATCGCCTCCGAGTGACACATGTCCTGTCTCGTCGGAACTCGCCTGCACATCCGCACCAGTCATTTCCGCCAGCAAGTTGACTGCGACCTGCCCGGTTTCTCCCTCTGCGAAGTCGCAGCCATAGACGAGGATGTCGGCTTGTTCTGACAGCGATTGTTGGATCGTCGCGAGTTCATCGGCGTATTGGCCGGTCATCGTGTCCACGTTAAGCGTGCCGGTACCGAGCAGCAACGTACCAGCATCGCCGTGCGAGATGAGGTGGATGGCATCGATCCCTGTTCGCCCCGTGAGTGACGCAGCAATCTGCTCCATCCCGTCCTGCCCGCCGTCGAGCATTACGACCTGGACGTTTGGTCCCATGCCGGCGATGAGGGTTTGATAGTCCGGCACGGTGGGATCGACGAATGCGATTTCGGTGGGTGTGTTTCCGGGTGAATAGCTGGCAATCGCCTGTAACAGCTCTTGGCTCTCGACTGACGCCTGGCTCTCGGAGCCTGATGTATTCTCGTTTGAGACGGCCGACTCAGCCTGCTCTTGCGCGACCTGTTCTTGATTCACCTCAGCGGCCGTCGCGGCTGCCGCAGCATCGAACATAAGACGGGACTCAAGTGAGAGGAGAGTTCCTTTGGACCGAGCAGGGCCAACCGCCTTCGGAGCAGATTCTGCCTCACTAGGCTTCTTTTTGTCTTGAGGCATGGCCTGTTTCTTTCGCCAAAACATGGCGCAACTCGCCCTTTCCTCCGATAGGGGTTCACCTCTTCATCGGCATATTGCCGTAAGGCCTGGATATCCAAATGTAAAATTGGCAAGGCACACACCAGCGAGGAAGTTTGGAACGGACAAGGATGGACACAAACCATCACAAACCGTCTGAGCAGAACTCTCGATGCGAGGGGTCAAGCAGGGAAGGTGCGCACAGGCCATTCCGAATGGACATGATTTGTGTGAACGATCGCCAGGATCTCCCTCGACACAAAGTGATGGAGATGCCACAGTACGGATTGGCGATGGCTCAGGATTGGGGAACAGTCTAGGCGGTCATGAGTGCTCCTCGGCGTTGCTCGATGTGCCTGCGGACCTTCACTGGCAGTGCTTGTTCGGCAAGCCGCAGCTCATAGGTCTCCAGCAAATTTATCCAGAATTCAGCGGTCGTATTGAAGAACGTCGTCAACCGCACCGCCGTATCTCCTGTGACCCCACGCTGCCCCTTGATAATAGCCGTCATCCGATTGGCTGGTACCTCAAGAGCCTTAGCCAGCCAGTTGGCATTCATGGGAGGATCCGATGGCTGCATAAACTCCTCCAGCAGAATTTCTTCGGGGTGTACCGGCCGCATACCGTTATTCACCATGGCGCTGTCTCTCAGAACAGTTCGACCAGCTGATCGGCATTCACCGAGTTTTCTCCAGACTACTACAACACTGGATTAACAGTGGAATGATCGATTTCAATCAGGGTGTGAGTCTGGAGCACAGTCTCGATGGCCGACAGGTGCCGTTCCAGCAAGGCGCATAAGGCTTGAGCAGACATGTTGTCTGTCTTGATCAGCAGGCTGTTGACAAAGACCGCCAGCAGCGTTCTCGCATCGCTCAGAGGCTCACCGTACGGGACAGAGTACGATTCGCCCATTCGCTCGCTGCGGCCTTGCTGGACGGCCTTTCTAAACAGCCTGCGAAGCATCCAGATTGAGGCAGTGCACCATATGTGCACCGAGTCGTTTAGAGGACCCAGTATGTATCAACACACCGTTAGGAGCAGCTTCCACGGACGGCCATGCAGGACATGACAATAGAAAAAGTCGGAGTCTTTGGAAACGACGACACGCTGCTCATTGACCGAGTTCTCGTTAATGAGGGAGTCTTTAGTCGCATTCCCGGTTGGAAGTTCGTATGTATGGATGGCGTTGTGCCCGTGCTGAGCAAGCATGGCACAGACCCGACGTGGGAGCTGCGCATCGACCAGAAAGTTCACGTCAGTGCCAGATGCACACTCTTGGCTGCCAGCATCTTACGGGAAAACTCAAGGCAGGCGAGGACATCATCCCGCTCAAGGTCGGGAAACTCGGCGAGCACCTGTTCTACAGAATCGCCCCCTGCGAGATATTCAAGGATACTCTCGACGGGATACCGCAAACCACGGATGCAGGGCTTCCCATGACACACCGCCGGATCAACCGTGATGCGTGAGAGTAAGGGTACTTGCGACATAGCCGCATTGTACAAGCCTCTAGCGCGGATGCCAAGCTGATTCCCCCAATGTGTTGTACACCCGCATCATTCATGATGCACTTCCTCTACAATTGCCGATCCGTGGCTGAGGTTTTATCGTTCGTCATTCGCGCATTGATCCTGAGTTTCAGGTTTCATGTGTGAGGTTTCAGGTCAGACAGAAGCCATCAACCTGAAACATGCGACGTGAAAGGTGAAACGTCACACCCTTGGCTGAAGTGCTTCACCGGTCGACAAGCTCACGGCCCTGAGTCCGATCGAAGGGCGAGATACGTTTCACGCACTTGCAAGTGACTCTCGCCCATCTCGTGCACTAGCCTGCAATATTCATGATGGATCGTCACGAAATCCCAAAGTCGCGTGGCGAAAGGAGCATGTGGAGGATCCAGAGACTAAGGCATACTTGACACAGTACGTCGACGTCGCGAGGAGCGAGCCTGCCCACAAAAAATCGTCGTAGCAGCGATTCCGCGATTGTAGTGGATGCGCTCATGAATACTGCGGGTTAGGACGAGCCGGATTTAGGCGAGATGTTGCGATGGTTCCCGGACTCCTGTGGAACAGATCCCTCCTCATCTTCGTTCGATTCGCCAGATTTTGTATCGGACGGAGGCCCTTGAGGAAGCCCACGTATTCGTTTACTCATGACTGTCATCTTGTCTTTCATCCCAGTACGTCCGTGCAGCAGCATCATACCTGCTAACCCAGCAGCCATTGGCCTGTCCAGCCCGCTGGACTCGTCTGAGGTCGTCTTCATCTCCCCTGCATGCTGCACAGTCGGGTTGTGTGATCCCAGACCGGTAACGTCCTGGCTTCCCGTTGCGTCGAGATTCACTGCGATCCCCTCTCTCTTGTCGGAAAGGGTAGGTAAACTCTGCATCCCTCCTACAATAGCCGCCTCTTTAATATCCGCTGTATGAGCGAGGGGTGGAAGATCGCTTGCCGGAGTCATGGTGGCGTCCACTCTGAATGGCGACTCAGGTCTCACTTCAAACGACATCTCCAAGCCATCCAGCGGTTGAACTTGCACCTCACTGATTGTGTTCGCTCTCCCCACTGCCGGAGCCACCGGCTTCGCAGCTCCTAGGAGCGCTATCACCGTATTCGACTCCAGAGAACCATTCAAGTTCGACGCTTCGTTCACATTGGTCAGGTTGATCGTAAACGTCTCGTCATACGTGAGGCC
>CABVSA010000094.1 GCA_902500805.1 uncultured Nitrospira sp.
GACCGGCCAGGCAGCAGACCGGCCAGGCGACACGTGGGATGAGCCGTCCCGATCGCTGTTGCGGGAAGTGTGGCGAGACTTTAGCCGAGCACAGAAGCTTCCATCCGACTTTGTGATGAAGCTGAGTCGAGAATGTTCTCTCGCCCAACAGGTCTGGGCGGAGGCCAAACAACACAACAAGTTTTCGATGTTCCTGCCGAATCTTCGAACCGTGCTCCAGCTCAAACGCGAAGAAGCGGAATATCTTGGCTACGAAGGTTCCCCCTACAACGCGTTGTTGGATGTGTATGAACCAGGCGCAACCATTGCGACGCTCCAGCCAATATTTTCCGTACTGAAGGCTCGTCTGGTGCCGTTACTCAAAAACATCACCCAGAGCCGGGTCCGGATTGACGACAGCATCCTCCACCGCTCGTATAATCATGGTCGCCAGTTGGAATTTGGCCGGTTGGTGTTAACCGCCATGGGATATGACTTCGAACGTGGCCGCCTGGACCTCTCCGCCCATCCCTTTACGACTTCGTTTCATCCGACCGATGTCCGCGTGACGACCCGCGTGCATGAACATGAACTCCAGTCATGCCTGTTCAGCTGTATCCATGAAGGCGGCCATGGATTGTACGACCAAGGACTAGATCAGCGCTATTTCGGCACGCCGTTGGGCGACTCGGTGTCCCTCGGAATCCATGAGAGCCAATCCCGGCTCTGGGAAAACTGCGTCGGGCGGTCTCGGCCCTTCTGGCGCTTCTTTTATCCAATGTTGCAACAGACCTTCCCTGACCAACTGCACGGCATGGGTATCGACCAATTCTATGCCGCGATCAATTGCGTCAAACCTTCGTTGATTCGTGTGGAGGCCGACGAACTGACCTACAATCTCCACATCATGTTGCGGTTTGAGATTGAGCAGGGGCTGGTGGAAGGCAAAACTCAGCCGGAAGACTTACCCACTATCTGGAACCAGAAAATGGAGGAATATCTGGGAATCAGGCCACCGTCCGATGCCGAAGGTGTGTTGCAGGACGTGCACTGGTCGTTCGGCGCCTTCGGGTATTTCCCGACCTATACGTTGGGCAACCTGTATTCCGTCCAATTCTTTGAACAGGCCAAGTTGGAGCTCCCACAGCTGGAGACTGACATCGCTGCCGGGCAACTACTCCCCCTGCGCCGGTGGCTGGAGCAGAAGATCCACCGCTGGGGCCGGATGTTTACTCCAGCTCACCTGGCCGAACGGATCACGGGTTCCTCACTCCGTCCCGAGCCCTTCCTCAATTATGTGGAGCAGAAGTATGGCGATCTCTACCAACTCTGAGCGTCCCACGCCGGTCGGGACTCATACCCCATCGCCGCATTGAGCTTTCCCGCGATAGCAGGCGGGATGGTGAATTCAGCCTGCACTTCGATCCGATGCGGCACGAGCAGGGTGGTGTGGAACACGATATCTCGAATGGGAATTTTGAGTTCAGGATCCTGGGGCGTACTCAGCTGCACCGCCTCAACCGAGTTCGTAATCGTCCCACTGTCTTGTAGCGCATAGGCCGCCACGACGGCCTCGATGATCTCTTGTACCTGTTCGTGGGCCTCCACCCCCTCAATCGCCGTGAGCAGCAATGGGATCGCCTCCTCCTTGGCCTGATCTGACACAGTGAAATTTTCAATCCGGCCTTTCCGACGGAGCGATGTCAGATCATTATCCAGTTCTTTACTGAAGGCCCCGTACGCAAATCGGAAGAATTCGAAGTGAAGCGCCTTGAACCCCTTGGCAAAGGTTTGGAGCTCACACAAGAAACAGAGCTGCTGTAGCTTCACGTCGCTCAACAATCCATGAGGTTCAGCGAGCTGTAGAATATAGAGCAGGAGCACACGGTCAACAAGAATTTGGCTGGGTGTTCTCACGAAATCCTCACCAGACGACCGAGGGCTTCACTATAGCCAGCCATAGGAGCGGCCGTCAAAGGCCGCCTGCTTGCTCGGCCTTGGTCCAGAGAAATACTCTTGACCCACTGCTTCATTTCGTCTTTAATCCCCCTCCAAGGGAGGAGCGATCTGCCACGATGTCCAAACATGCCAAGGAAATGGGAATTCTGAAAGAGCATCTTGAGAACCACCAGCTCAAATTTACGCGCCAGCGTGAGTTGATCCTCGACGCCTTTTTGAAACAAGAACACATCACGGCTGAGGAAATGTACCATCAGTTGGCACGCAAAGATCCCCATCTTGGGCTCGCAACCATCTATCGGACCCTCAACCTGTTCTGCGAAGCAGGACTGGCCCAAGCCCGACACTTTGGGACACAAACCCAGTATGACAACGTGTCCCATAAGGGCCATCACGACCACCTCATCTGCACAGGCTGTGGCAAGATCGTGGAGTTTGAAAACTGCGATATCGAACGCCTTCAAGAGGAAGTCGCGACTAAGAACGGCTTTACCATTACCACCCACCGGCTTGAACTCTACGGACTCTGCTCCCGCTGCCGTCATTGACCCGCAGAAATGTTTCTGGTATTCTTTTTGATATAGTTTATCAATTTCAAATTATATCGCCCCCGATCGCAAAAAGGTCCGCCATGTCGAGATCCCTTCACAAGGCTCATCGCACCACTCCGTGCACCAATTACCGTCCGCTCATCGGTATCATCACGACCTGTATTGTTCTGCTCTTCTCCATGATCATCCCAAGCATTGCTGCCGCTGCCGACCAACTGACCGTCTATTCCGGACGAGCTGAACGATTGATCAAGCCGGCTCTGGACGAATTCACCGCAAAGACCGGCATTCAGATCGCGCTATTGTCCTCCGGTACGACCGAACTGGTGAATCGGATGAAAGCGGAGGGCGACCGTAGTCCAGCCGATGTCTTTATTACGAATGACGCCGGGAGTTTGGAGCTCGCCCGCACGGCCGGACTATTTCGACCGCTGAGTATGCGCGAAGTCGAGCGGGCCATTCCTCCCCAATTTCGGGCAACAGATAACAGCTGGATCGGTTTGTCCGGACGATTTTGGATCATTACCTACAACACCAGGATGGTGAAGCCCGACCAGATCACGTCGTTGCTGGACTTGGCCGATCCGATCTGGAAAGGGAAACTTGCCATTCCGAACGCCGGCAGTGAATATCTGCAAGCAGGCGTCTCCGTGATTCGGGCCAGTATCGGTGATGATCGCACCAAGACGCTCCTGGAAGGGCTTCGAGACAACGCCGGGACGCAGGTCTACCAAAAGAGTTCCCAGATCGTCGAGGCGGTGGCCAAAGGTCAGGTCGCGCTGGGAATCGTCAATCACTACTACGTCTATCGGCATCTCGCCACACAACCAACTTCTCCCATAGCGGTTGTCATGCCTGATCAACAGGAAGGCGGAATGGGGGCCATTATGAACGTGGCCGGCATCGGTGTGCTGAAACATTCGCCTCGTGTGGAACAGGCTAAACTGCTCATCGAATTCCTCGTCGCACAGGCAGGGCAGAAGATCTTCGCCGATCTTGACAAGGAATACCCGCTTCACCCCGAGGTCCAGGCTGACCCAGCCCTCGTCGAGCGAAAGAGTTTTCGCGCCGCCATGGTGCCCCTGGCGAAACTGGCCGAGCTCCGCGCGCCCACCCTTCAACTCATCGAACAAGTGGGCATGCGGTAACACCGAGCGACCTGTGATTGCCGCACGCCCATCATCGCTCTCTTCCCTCCAATTGGCTGCCCTGGCCAGTGCGGCACTGGTGCTGCTCCCGTTGATCTACATCACGGCCTTGGCCCTCTCGGCCGATCCGGGAGTCTGGTCTCGACTGTGGGCGACTCGTGTCCCTGAACTCCTCTGGAATACGATTTCGTTGGCCGGTGCGGTGGTACTCCTCGCGCTTGTATTGGGGGTCTCAACCGCATGGATCGTGACCCGTTGTGACTTTCCTGGACGCCGGCTCTGGGAAGTCGCCCTTGTGCTTCCTCTTGCCATGCCGACATTCGTATTGGCCTATGTCTTCAACTATCTGTTGGGATTCGGCGGCCCGGTTGAAGCACTCTGGCAGATGCTGGCCGGCCCTCAGGCCAGAATTTTTTCGCCGCAAAGTTTTCTGGGTGTCACCGTAGTCATGGGGCTCGCGACCTTCCCGTTCATCTATTTGCTCACCCGGAGCGCGCTCCTGAATTTCAACGTGTCGTTTGAAGAAGTCGCCCGCACCTGTGGCGCCTCTCCCCTGAGAAGAATCGTCTCCGTCACCCTCCCGCTGTTGCGACCATCCATCGTCGCCGGGGTCGCGCTGGTCATCCTGTACGTGGTCTCTGATTTCGGAGCCGTATCGCTCTTGCGCTATCAAACATTGACGTATGCCGTGTTTCAACAAATGACCGGCCAGTTGGACAATCAGGCCGCGAGTATCTTGAGCGTCTTGCTGGTCGTCCTGGCACTCTTGTTCTTGTTAACCGAGCGATGGTTTCGCCGCAAAAGTCGCTTCTACCAAACCGCCGGTCGCTACCGCGCGCCCCAGCGAATCCAATGCAACTGGCTCCAGACTGTCGGCCTGACGGCCTCTCTGTCCATGATCCTGGGAGCAGCCTTCGGTGTCCCCGTGTGCCTCCTGATCCTGTGGAGTCTCTCTCCTGAGGCCCTTGCCATTCTCGATGCACGATTCTTTGGCTTTGTCTGGAACAGTGCCGTGCTCGCAACCCTGGCAGCCACAGCCGGCGTGCTGGTCGGACTGCCGTTAGCCTATCTGGCAAGTCGCAAACCCACATGGCTCAATACCGGCTGCCTACAGGCCGCCTATGCCGGATATGTGTTACCGGGACCGGTCGCAGCACTCGCCGTACTGATCCTCTGTCTCAAACTGATACCGGTTGTTTATGGAACGGTATTCGTGTTGATCATCGCCTATGTCTTGCACTTTCTTCCGGCCGGCCTCCAATCGCTCGAACCGGCGATCCAACAGATCACACCCAATCTCGAAGAAGTCGCCCGCACCCTTGGACTGAGCGCCCGCGAAACCGTGCGGCAGGTCACGCTGCCGCTCATCCGTAACGGCATCATCGTGGCCTGGGTCCTGATCTTTCTTCAAACGATGAAAGAGCTGCCCGCCACACTCTTACTCCGCCCGGTGGGGTTTGACACCTTGGCCATCAGAGTCTGGCTTGAAGCAAGTGAAGAATACTATCAGTTGGCGGCCCCCTCCGCTCTCTTGATCGTACTGGTCGGTCTGCCCGCCCTCGGCTTGTTGCTCTCCCGCGATTGGCGCGCCGCGTAAGGACGGAGCATGAACACACCGGCACAAACCAGACCGATCAATACCGATCAACTCCATGCACGCGCCGATCTCTTCTCTCCGGCCGCTCCGATCCTCGAGCTTCGCTCCATCTCCTGTGCCTATGACTCAAGTCGGCCTGCCGTTCGCGACATGTCATTCTCCGTCAGGGAAGGTGAGATCCTCTGCCTGCTTGGCCCATCCGGCTGCGGAAAAACCACCGTTCTACGTGCCATTGCAGGATTTGAGCCGGTACGTTCCGGAGAAATTCTCCTGTCGGGACGGGTGGTCTCATCCCCCTCGGAAACGGTTCCAACGGAACATCGTCGCATCGGCATGGTCTTTCAGGAATACGCCCTCTTTCCGCACCTGCGTGTCGCCGACAACATCGCCTTTGGACTCAACCACCTGCCCCGAGCAGAGCGAAAGCGCCGAGTTGATGAGATGCTGTGCCTGACCGGCTTGGAGGGGTTTGAGCGCCGATTCCCACATGAATTATCGGGAGGACAGCAGCAACGCGTGGCTCTTTCACGGGCGCTGGTACAAAATCCGGTCTTGCTCCTCCTGGATGAACCGTTCAGCAACCTGGACCCTGACATGGCCAGTCGCATGCGCCAAGAGGTCCACGCCTTGTTACGTCAGATGAAAACCACAAGCATCATGGTCACGCATGACCATGATGAAGCCTTTGCCATGGCTGATCGCATCGCCGTGTTGAATCAAGGGGTGCTTGAGCAGATGGACTCCCCTGAACTCATTTACCATCTCCCAGCCACGCGGTTCGTGGCCGACTTTGTCGGTCAAGCCGACTTCATTGCCGGCCAGATTCATCAGGGAGTGGTTCACACCGAGCTCGGAACGTTCCCCAATACAATCAACGGCTCCGAAGGAGACCAGGTTGCGGTCATGATTCGCCCGGACGACGTGCATCTCGTGCCGAACAAATCCGCCGAACCCAGAATCGTGGCCAGGCAGTTCCGCGGGTCTGAAAATTTGTATAGAGTTCAGCTTCCTTCCGGTCAGATCGTCCATAGTAGCGAAAGCTCAACCAGCGTCTACCAAGAAGGCACCTCTGTCGAACTCCGCGTTTCAGCAACCCATACCGTGCTGTTTCAAACCGAAACGCCTCCTCGTCCGTAGCAACACAGGAATAAACCGGCTGCAGGTGAAGATTGACAGCCTCCCCGGAAATCTGGCATGGATGAACAAGCGCTGAGGTCTCCAACCCCACCCGGCTTGAGCCCCCTTTCCACAATCTAAGGAGTCGAGATGGACGCATTGAAAGATGTCATTGATTACGGGGTGATTGGTCTCCTACTGGTGCTCAGTGTGTGGTCCGTAGCCGTGGCCATTGAACGGTGGCTCTTCTATAAGCGTATCAACCTCTCTCAGTTTTCCAGCGCGCAGCTGCTGGAAATCACGCTGACCAAGCGTCTCGTCGTGATCGGAACCGTAGCAGCCAACGCCCCTTACATTGGTCTCCTCGGAACCGTCCTCGGAATTATGTTAACCTTTCATACGATGGGGACGTCCGGCACAATGGCCGTGAACACCATCATGATCGGGTTAAGCCTGGCACTGAAGGCGACGGCTGTCGGGCTGCTGGTCGCGATTCCTTGTGTCGTCATGAATAACCTGCTGCGTCGACGCGTGACCGAACTCCTCACAGACTATAGGGCACAACATGGATCGGAACATTGATCAGATCAACGTCATTCCCCTCGTGGATGTGATGTTGGTCCTGCTGGTCATCGTGCTGACCACGGCCACCTTCATCAGCACGGGCCAGATTCCCGTCAACCTCGCCAAAGCGAAAGAGGTCAGCGATCGGCAAGACGTGCCGATCGTGATTGCCTTGACGGCGGAGGGGAACTTGTTCGTCAACGATACCCCGGTCCCCGAGGGAGGCCTTCCCACGGCCCTGAGTTCTCGGCCTCGTGAATCTGCGGTGGTCGTCCGTGCAGACAAGGTCACAGTGCTCGAAAAGTTCGTGGCACTTGTCGATGAAATTCGCGGTCTGGGATTTCAGCAGGTGAGCTTGGAGGTCATTCGGCTTTAAATGCAAGACTCGCCGCGACTGCTTCTGAATGATTCCAGCTCCACGGCCACTGGCTGGCTTCTCTCTTGTCTCTTGCATGGCGGCTTGGCTCTAGCCACCATCCTGTTCGTGCAACGGATTCATCTGGCACCACAAGGGGACCTGTTTCAATGGAATGTGGCGATGGTGGCAACTCTTTCGCCTTCAGCAAAGGCGCCAGCTGCAGTTACACCAGCGACTTCGCCAACCAGGCACACTTCTGCGTCGATACGTCCGGTTCAACGCATCGACTCGACCGCGGTTGCTTCAGCGCCACCAGCTGATCTCGCTCCACCGTCTCAAGAAGCGGACTCACTTCCGAACGAATCGCGTGCATCACAAGGGATGTCAGCGGTACCGGCTCGTCCGTCGTCTCAGCTCGCGCCATTGCCTGAACAGGAGTCGACTCCCTCTACCGACATCAATCAGTTACCCGCATCACCGTCGGATATGAATCCCGCTTTAGACCCTGTACTTACCACAAGTACTCCAGCAGCATCAGCCAGTTCACAGCGATCGGTCAACGTCGACTATGGATGGCTCGCCACGCTCATGGCGCAGTGGATCGAGGGGCTCGACAAGCGTTACCCCGCAGCATTGCGTGCCGAGGGGATTGAGGGAAAGGTGACACTGATTGCGCTCTTGCACGAAGATGGCTCGCTGAGCAACGTGCGCATCGCCAAGGGTTCAGGGAATGCAGCATTGGACCAGGTTGCATTGGAGGACGTCAGAAACGGCCCGCCAGTGAAATTCGCGCATCCACTTGAACGTCCCTCGATCTCGGTGAAGTTCTCGATCAGTTACGACCTGAAATCCGCTCGATAACCGGCAAAACCGATTCTCACGGCACGCCTAACCGATCACGAAGCCCCGAGGACACCATCAGGGTACCATTCGCATCGACGATGATGGCTTCAACATCCGGTAAGCGCTCTACCAGCGCCATTCCGTTTTCTGGCCCGAGCACAAAAATACCTGTGTCCAACCCGTCGGCTATCGTACCGTCCTTGGCGATGACCGTCACACTCTGACAGCCACGTGCCGGCTGCAACGTGTATGGGTCTAGGATATGGTGATACCGTACACCATCCCGTTCGAAGAACCGTTCGTAGTCCCCGGCCGTTGAAACTGCTTCATCATGTAAATCGATGATGCCGATCAGCGTTCCCTCCTCACGCGGATGCCTGATCCCGACAGGAAACCCTTTTCGTTCAGAGAGCACACCGAAGGCTTTAATGTCCCCGGATAAGGCGACAACTCCCCCTTTGGCACCTGCTCGTTTCATGACCTCGACCGCCCGATCGGCAGCATAGCCCTTTCCCACCCCACCGATATCAATACGCATTCCCTTCTGCGGCAGATAAATCGTCCGTAATTTCTTATCGATTTGAATGCTTGTCCAATCAACAAGCGGCTTCAATCGTTCCAAGGCTTGCTCGTCAGGAATCTGCTGCCGTTCGGTGACACTCCAAGCTTCGATCGCGGGTCCCAGAGCAATATTGAACCCTCCACGAGTGAGTTGCGCCATGTCCAGAGATCGAACGACGAGCTCAAGCGTCTCTCGACTGACCGAGACAGATTGACGACCAGCTTCGGCATTCACCTGTGAGAGTTCACTGTCAGATCGCCAGGTACTCAATAACCGCTCAAGTCGCTTAATCTCATCGAAAGCAGCCTGGACTGCTCGATCACCTACCTGCGTATCGAACGCAACAGCAGTCACCGTCACAAGAGTCCCCATGTGCATCTGGGCACGTTTCGCGATGATGGGCTGAGAGGATGGCTGTCGTTCCGCACAACTTCCCAACATGACCAGGGGAAGAACAACGATCGCCAGAGAACCGATCGAGGACTGAGAGGTCTTCATTGTGCGATCCTCCTACCACAAGCGCCGGCGAAAGTATCTCGGATACCGAGGGTACGGCATAATCTCATAGAGCCGTGCTTCTATCTGTGTCGGCTTGGGAAGCGTTTTAGCCATCGAGCGCCCCTTGAACATTGGATACCGGCCATCGAGAAAGTCCTGTACCTGGACAGTCTCGGCTTGGTCGGCGACCACAGAGACCACGATCATCCGTCCATAACGCGGCGAATCAATTCCGAATCTCCAAGTCCCCACATAGGCAATGGCAGTGGCGTCGACTGGAAACGTCATTGCGACATCCGCCATGGACATGAAGGGTCCTTCAGTGATCTGTACCCGAATCAACCGATACTGTCCAGACGGCAGATGAGCAGCAAAATGTCGATCGGGAGAGTTGATCTCAACTTGGAATCGTTTGTGCGAGGCTTGGTCCTCAACTTCAATAAACCGCACCGCAGGTACAAACCGACGAGATCGGTCCCCGGTCAAGACAGTGACAACTCTTCCGATAACCAGCCCCTCAGTCACATCCTGCGGATCAATCAACGCGGGCAACTGGGTCACGCACCCCCACAGACCCACAACGACGGTCACCAGGAACACGAATTGAACCATAGCGAGTTTCATGGTTACAGGGAAATTATACGAAATCTTGTGATGCTCTCGCAGCCCTGCTTGACTGAAATTATGCCTTGACAGTAAACGGCTTGTCGGGATATTAATAATCGTTCTCAATTTCATCGAGAAAGACGCGCCGAACACCATGGCAGTTGCAAAAACTTCTTCTCTGGAACCTTGCTCGACCCTCGAAACACGCTGTGCGTGCGGACAGTTGATTGCCAAGGTGTGCGGGCAAGGTTTGGAACTGAAGTGCAAGCGATGCAAGCGTATCGTCGTAATCCCCTTTGCTTCGATCGAAGGCTGGGGAACGGCAACCTGATCATTCCGCTCCAAAAGGAGAAACGACCGTCATGTAGTTGTGCCTGTTTGTTGTTTACCTGAAGGCCAGAGACCATAGAGTCCCGAGTCAGTCTATAACCTTTACTTAATCATGGAGGATACCGATGAAGATACGGTTACTCCTCGGGGCTCTTTCAATTCTGGCGCTGTCGGTCACCCCGGTCTTCGCGGAAGAGAGCCTTGAGGAACGAGTGAAAAGACTCGAAGAAGCGTTACAAAAAGCACAGGAACGGGAATCACGCGAGATTCCCGGAGTGGGTTCATCTCCAAAACAATATCCTGTGGAGGCCGGGCCAATGACTGATATTCGGGTCGGTCGCCCAGGAGAAGAAAAAACTTCTCTCGGGTTTAGTTCAACGGGGTCAGGAAAGTTGATTTACGCGAAGCCATTCTTGAGCGCGCCCAAAGCCACGCTTGGCGGTTATGCGGATGTGATGTACAACATCCTGTCTCGCCAAAACTTGGACAATCCCAGCCGTAATAGCTTCGGCCAGCAGCGGTTGGTGCCATTCATTTTTGCCGATATTACCGATCGGATAAAGTTTGCAGCAGAAATTGAGTTTGAACGGGGAGGCACGAATGCCCCACAGGGGACTGATGGGTCGATCCAAATCGAGTTCGCGCAGTTGGATTACCTGGTCGATGAACGGATCAACCTTCGAGGCGGCATTCTCCTCATGCCGGTCGGTAAGTTTAACCTGCTCCATGATTCGCCGTTAAATGATCTGGTCGATCGACCGATGGTCTCCAGACTCATTATTCCAAGCACCTGGTTCGAGGCCGGCGCCGGTATTTATGGAACCTTCTACCCGTCGGCGCTGTCGAAGATCGATTATGAAGTCTATGCCGTCAATGGTATGACCCAAACTGCTGGTGCGATCACTGATTTGGGTATCCGCAGTGCACGCGGAAGCGTATCCCGAGATCGCGACGACAGCAAAGCCGTCGTCGGCCGTATAGCCTTTAGTCCTATGTTGGGCATTGAAATCGCCGGCTCTGGATACCACGGGCAATATAAGCCCTCAACGGCTACGGTCGGTTCAGGGAATATTGATATTTTCGCAGTGGATTGGACCTTACAGCGTGGTCCTTTTGAGCTGATCGGTGAAGCGGCATGGACCAGAATCAGCAACAACAATGCTACCGGTGTGACCGGCAATGGCATCGGTCCCTCGGGCATGTTCGGTTACTATGTCCAGGGGAACTATCACTTCATGCCGGAAATTCTGAAGAGGCTGGCACCTACTCACTTCTCTGACGCCTCCACCTTCACGGCAACGGTACGCTGGGAGCAAATCGACACCGATACGGACAATCGCACGGTGGGTGGGGCAAATACGCTCGGCAATCGGCGAGAACTCGATCGGTTGACAGTTGGTCTGAATTTCAGACCAGTGGAGGACATGGTCTTCAAAATCAACTGGCAGCATAACGCGCAGAACGGCGCGGTGGGATTAACCCCTGCAGGAGATTTAGGTAACGCCAGCAGCCCGATGGATGGAGATGGATTCCTGTTCCAAGCAGCGACCTACTTCTAACTGTACAGCTAAGGAGGCTCCCCGCCGTCTCGGCGGGGAGCTCATGACATGACAAAGTTTCTGCAGCGAATGAACCTGCGCATTCTCCCGCTCCTTCTGGTTGGAAACGTGGGGGGATGTGCCTTGATGACCAGTGGTATGGAACAACGGGCTACCACCTGTAGCTATGACCAAGCCTGGGACGCAGCCATCGACGCCGTAAAGGATCGGTCAGCCGATACGACCGATAAAGAGGCTGGAGTGATCGTCACGCACTGGCTCGAAATTCCGATGCCGGGCCGCAAGTACGGTGTATTCAGACGGGAAATTCATGACGGTAAAGATCGATCCCGCCTCACACTACGCGTGAAGCGAGCGGACGACAGGACAAGAATCTTTTTCATCGAAGAACGCCAAAGTTGGGTATTTCGTGGTGGATCACGCCTCTTCGGCTGGGCTCCGACTGATCCATCCGTAGAAGTCATGCGAGACGTACAAGATCGGCTTGATGCCAAGTTACAGGAACACGGATGTTCAGCCACCTAAGAGGAATCTTTTCTGGATTCGCGATCGGAGCAGCACTCTGCCTTGCCACTCCTTTATCGGCTGGAGCTGAAAAGGTATGGGATAACGATCTGAAACGCTATCTCACCGAGGCGGAATTGAATCATGCTGAAGTCTTCATGTCGGAAGATGAGGCTGTAAAGATCATCCTCCCAAAGTCGCAACGTATTCGCAAGGAAGTCATCCAGCTCAACCAGGACAAGAAAGATTTGATCGAACAACGCATCGGATGGAAGTTCCCGGAACAAGCGTTCGAAGTCTATATCGGGGAAACGGGAGATACGATCGACGGTTATGCCATCGTCCACAACACCATCGGCAAGCACAAGCATATGACCTACATGGTCGGTGTCGACGCCAAAGGGGCCTGCTCCGACGTTGAGCTATTGGTATTTCGTGAAGCCAGAGGAAGTGAAGTGGGACGGAAACGGTTCAACGTGCAATATGAAGGCAAGACGGTCTTGGATCCAATCCGGATCAACAAAGATATCATCAACATCTCCGGCGCCACCATGTCCGTCCGCTCGATCAGCGCCGGCGTCAAGCGAGTGCTGGTCCTGGTCGACGAATTTTATCTGAAACCGGCTGGAATCGGCAGTGATACGGTAGCCTCCCAAAAGGATAAGGGATTCCTTCCGTCGATATTCGGTAATTAGTCACAGCGGACCCAGCGTCCCGAACATGCGAAACTTTAACCAGAAATTCAGGCTACGTGACTCAGATCGCCACATTCGCTTGTTGTACACATTGTTCTTGTTACTGATGTTCGTCGGGTTCTGCTTCTCTTTTTTTTGGGCGCATAGCATGACGGGATTATCCCCACAAGGCATTGCCGAACACTATCGAGGATCTAATGCAACATTCGGCGAGCCGATGTCGTTTCGAGAGCTGGCGGAAATTACCCATTTTCATCTCTTTACCATGCCGGTCGTATTCATGATTTTAATCCACGTGATGTACCTGACCAATACCAGCCATACCCTCAAGGCTATCGTCACCTGGGCCGGGTTTGGCGGCGTCATGCTCGATCTGCTGTCTCCCTGGCTCATCAGCTATATTTCTCCTATTTTCGTCCTATCCATGCTCACAGGCGACATGCTGATGACCCTCAGCTTTCTGGTTATGATGGTTGTTCCTCTGTATGAAATGTGGGTGCTCGGACAGCCGCTCATGGGAGGGAAACGACCACAAGAGTCATAGGTGAGTGGCACCATAGTTCTTTCTGAGCGGCCAGCGGTTGTTCACCCAGAGCCCGGGATCACACAAGTGGTTTCGGGCTCTTTGTTTTGAAGGAGGTAGCGCCATGCAGGTCCACAGTCTCGGTCAGGTCCAGCCGGCCGTCTTGGCAATTCAAAGCATGCTCAAGAAAATCGACCGCCTCTCCATTTCTCCGGCATCACAACGCGATCTGGAAAGCATTTTGGTCCGGCAAGTGACAAGGGAATTGGATCGGCTTCTGCCCTGGCAAGCAGGCCATGGCGAGACCACTGCAGTCAGTGCCATTCGTATTGGACAGGCATTGGGGCTACATGACGAGCTACTGCACCAGCTCGAACTCGCCGCTCTACTCCACGATATCGGTCTCTTGATGCTCCCCTCTCATCTGCAAACAGGGCGAGAATCGCCTGACACAGAGTCCTACACCACCATTCAGAGTCATCCTCGCCTTGGATCCATCTTGCTTGAGCCCTTTCTGTTCCTACGCGAGGCAACCCTCATGATCGCGCATCATCACGAGCGATGGGACGGATCGGGATACCCCTACGGGCTCCGGGGAGAATTAATCCCGCTCGGGTCGAGAATCTTAACCGTTGCTGATGCGTTTACCGCGATTCAGGTCCCACATGTTCACAGTCGATCCCA
>CABVSA010000095.1 GCA_902500805.1 uncultured Nitrospira sp.
ATCAGATCAAACAATTGCTCACGCCGGACCAAAAACAGTTTCTTCGCCAATGGCTTCAGGTCCAAGCCCCACAGGCCTGGGAGTCGTCGGATGATCACTTCCGCGACCTCTTTGATCTGGAATGATCCGGCGGTCACCGTTCCCTTCACTCACGTGGTGTTGCCGGCTGGTCACAATCTGGTTACTGGCTACTGTTCTGCTTGGGCCAGGCGGAACGGTTTCAGCTGGATCAATTGAGGTCTGGTATGGCCCTGAGGATCGCCCACTTGAACATCTTGTGCGGGTCTACGATCGTGCCAAACGATATATCTTTGTCGCGAGTTATGGGTTCACGTCGCCGCTCTCGGTAAAGGCATTGGTTGAGGCGACGCGACGAGGTGTTGACGTTCGGATCCTGACGGATCGAGAACGGCTCAACGATCCGAAGCAACGGGCGGCTCTCTCTGCCTTGCGTGAGGCCGGGATCCCAATCAAGATCAATCAACACGACAGCCTCATGCATCTGAAGCAGGTCGTGGTCGATGATGAGATCAATACGAGCGGTTCGATGAATCAGACGACAAGTGGCAATCAGTACAACGACGAACGGCTGGACATCATCAGAGACCATGCCATTACCGTACAGGCCAGGGAAAAGTTTCTGTCTCTGTGGAAGAACCAGGAACGATTCCGGGAGTGGAAATAGCAGGAACGTTGGCGGTAAGGTGGCTCCGTATCTGCGGCGTTGAGGAACGATGGTCGAAGAAACCGACATTGCGGTTGTGGGAGCTGGTGGCGGCGGAGCTGTGCTGGCCCTTGCCCTGGCGCAGAAGGGGATCAAGACCATTGTCTTGGAGCAGGCACCAGGCCCGCCGCAGGGGTTACGGGGAGAAATTCTCCAGCCGAACGGGCAACACGTACTCGATCGTTTGGGACTGCTGACCAAGCTGCCGGGATCCTCCACGCGGACGGTGCATCAGTTTCATTTCTGCCGGGTGGGTGGTCAACGGCTTTGCACCATTGACTATCGCGACTTGCCGCCTCCGTATAATCGGGCGGTGGTGACCCTGCCGAATGTGGCGCACCATGCCATTGTGGACGCAGTCGAGCGAGAACCCTCGGTCTCCTTACGGTATCGAGCGACCTTTACCGGCTTACTTCGCGAAAAGGGACGTGTGGTCGGCTTGACTGCCAAGCAGGGAGACCAGGAGCGGACGATCAAGGCGAAGGTGGTGGTGGGAGCCGATGGAGCCTTCTCGAAAGTCCGCGAGGCGTTGCAGATTCCGGCTGATCTCTACCTCTACCCGCAGGGGTACTTGATCGCGCTGTTGGATGCAGCAATTCCCATGAGTGAAGCGAAGTATTTTGTCGGCAAGCGAACGATTCTTGGTTTGTTTCCTGCCGCTGGAGACAAGATCTATGCGTTCTACATGATCAAGACCGGTTCGTATGACCAGGTCAAAGCGCAAGGCCTCTCCACTCTGCAGAACGCGTGGATCGCGATCGATCCGGCGAGTGAGCCGATATTTCGGAGCCTGATTGATTGGAAGCAAACGGCCTTTTTACCGACAGGACGGGTTCGGACTCCCACCTGGGTGGCCGATGGGGCGGTCTTGATCGGGGATGCCGCGCATGCCATGAATCCGCACGCCTCGCAGGGCCGCATGCAGGCGATGGTCGATGCGATGACGTTGGCCGACCTGTTACCAGACTGTCTCGCGAGGAACGACTACTCCGCTGCAACGCTCAAGCGCTATGAAGATGCACGACGACCTCACGTTGCAATGTTGCAAAAGTTGGCCGATGAACAGGTGCTCTTCTGGAATACGGCGAATCCACTCATCAGCTTTCTTCGGGATCGTGTCTTCAGCACCTTGGATCGCAATGCGCGTCTTCGCTATCGCGTGCTATCGACGACCGCCGGACTTCGTAAAGACCCTCCGTTCGGTATGCTGGATCGCTTGATGGCAGCCGGATTTCTGCCGGATCCTTCGGCCCGTGATATGGCAGCGGGAGGCATCCGGTAAAGATATGCAGTCAGTTGAGTGGACCATCGATGGATTGCCGGAGGAGACGCAAAAGCTCCTACGCAGCTATGTGAAGGATGTGACCGAGATCTATGGATCTGAACTGGAAGGCATCATCCTCTATGGCAGCGCGGTGCGAGGGGAGTTTCTCCCGGGACGTTCCAATCTCAATCTTTTGTTGGTGATGTCGTCCTATGACCTGGCAACATTGAAACGGTATGACAGTCTTCACAAACGCTGGAGTAAGGACCAAGTGGTCGTGCCCTTGTTCTTAACGGTCGACGACATCCAATCTGCCTCCAAGGCGTTCCCGCTGGAGTACCAAGACATCCATGATTGCCGGCGGTTGCTGTGGGGACAAGATCCCTTCGTGGGGCTCAAGATCGATACTCGTTACTTGGCTGCTGAAGTGCTCCAAGCCTTGCGTGGAAATCTGCTTCGGCTCCGGCAGCGCTTGGTGGAAGGCCGAAGCACGGAAGAGGCCATCACCATTCTCTTGGCGCTTTCGATGACCGCACTCCTTCCGGTCCTGCGCGGTGTGCAGCGGTTGCTGGACCGACCGGTTCTCGCCCACGCGGAGCCGCTGTTGAAAGATCTTGAGGCTGCTCTCGCAGTGGATTTGACTGGTCTCCGCGATGCCCTGCTTCTCAAACGGGGGCAGATTTCTCCGGGCCAGAAGGAAACTCCGCGACTCATGGATCGCTACCTCGAAGGCCTGACTCGACTGGTCACGGCCGCGGAGACTCGGATTACATGATCAGATCACTCCCGAAGAAAACATGGCTTGGGATTGTCTGGTTGATCCTGTTCGTCGGGATTGTGACACCGTTCGCACATGCCGCACTCTATGATCGATCGAAGGAGCGGGTTCCGCTTCCGAGCCCAATCGGCTATGTCAGCGATCACGCGCAAGTCGTCGAACGGGAGTGGAAGGACCGTATCCGATCCGTCTGCACCGATCTTGAAAAGAAGAGCGGCGTCGAGATGGTGATCGTGACGGTCCCGAGTATTAAGCCGTATCCCTCGGCGAAGGAATATGCGGATGCCCTGTACGCAAAGTGGCAAATCGGCTCGACACAGCAGGAGCATGGGCTGATGGTGTTGGTGGCGGTGCAGGAACGCCAGGCGGCGATGACCTTGGGGCGCCAAATGTTGCCGGCGGTCACTCCTGAAATTCGGCATGAAGTGAGCCGTCAGTATCTTCAGCCTGCGATTGAACGGGGCCATTTCGGTGAGGGGCTATACCGTACTGCGGTGGCTCTGGCGACACCGGCGCAAGAAGTGAGACTTGAAACTCCGTCACGCCGTCGCATCAAGGGGCTCGGGATTTGGATTACGCTTGGGACCACCGGCGCCATCGTGGGGTTCTTCTGGTGGCTCAGCCGTCCTGACCTCCGGCATCCCTATCGGCGGATTCAGAAGGGTGAGTATTGGGGAACAGGCCAAGGTGGTTTTGGCGGCAACTGGGGCGGTTTCGGCGGTGGGACGAGCGGAGAAGGCTATCGATAGCATGAGGAGCATACCAGAGGAGGCGTACGATGAATAATGTCTGCACTCGGATCTGTTTTCGATTGTCACTCTGTGTCCTTGCGAGCATCGCGCTCTTCATATCTGGGTGCTCACGCACGGTAAAGGAAACCATCCCGTCACCGGCAGTCAATCAGGATATTAGTGATGCGGCAATCGAGCGCTACATCCGTGCGCATCCAGAAGTGATTGAGCAATCGTTGCAGGCGATGGAAGCCAAACGTGAGGCGGAACAGAAGGAGCGTCAGAAAGTCGCCCTCAAGACCAAACAGGACGAGCTGTTGCACGATCCCCTGTCACCGGTTAGCGGCAACCTGAAAGGCGAGATCACGGTCGTTGAGTTTTATGACTACCGCTGCGGCTTCTGTAAACGCGCGGCACCGGCCGTCACGGAACTACAGAAGGTCGATCCTCGGGTACGGGTGGTTTATAAGGACTTCCCCATCCTGGGCGAACCATCCGAACTTGCAGCCAAAGCTGCACTCGCGTCTCAAGCACAAGGGAAGCACCAGGTCTTCCATGAAGCGCTGCTCGAGTCCCATGCGGACATGACGAAGGAGTCTATCTTAAAGATCGCTACGAAGGTCGGTCTTGATGCGAAACGTTTAGAAGTAGATATGGCTAATCCGAAGTGGCAGGCCGCCATTCACAAGAATCGAGCCCTCGCCCATGAGCTCGGCATCTCAGGAACGCCTGGGTTCATCGTGGGTAACGAGATGGTGCCGGGAGCGCTGGATTTGAACGGGCTGAAAGAGTTAATCGCTCGGGCGGGGTATGGGAGATGATGCATCGCTGAAAAGGCGTCAGCACTGTACGTAAGGGTTGTCGGTACCGCAGTTTGCCAGATGAGATACGAACATACTCAGTAAAGGTGGTGATATCGATCCGTGTAAGAACCTGTGACGCGCTGCCTATTCCCAAGCGTTTTGGCTGGAGGTTGATATGGTCTGTGTATTCCGCCTCTTACGTATTTTGTAGGCGGTTGAGCCAGTAGTCGGGGTGGCGTTTGAGGTGGGCTACCGCTAGGATTCTGACTTCAATTTGGAGCTCGATAAACACGAGGGCATAGGGGAATCGGGGGAGTAGGGCTCGTCGGATTTCCAGATCGATGCTGGTGGTTACCAGCTTAGGAAATGAAAGCGGTCGTGACTGTATCGTACGTTGGACGTGATCAATTTCTTGGAGGAACCTGGTTGCAAGCCCACGTTGACGAGTTTCGTACCAGACAGCGGCTTCGGCCAATTCCAGGACAGCTTCGGACGAGAGGCTGATCGGTCTCACAGCTTAGGTAAGCGATTCAACACCTGCTCGCGTGCGTCTTCCCATGTGACGCCTGGGGCTCCGGCTTGTGCAGCCTTGGCACGCTGCTCAATTTCTGCAAGCCAGTGGGCATTGGAACGATCCTGTCCTGACAGTGCAGGCGGCAGGCTGTCCAGTAATTCGGCAGCTAGTTCCGCCCGTTCTTGATCGGGCAGTTGTAGTGCGTCTTTGAGCACTTGTTTGGTGGATGGAGCCATGACGCTACTGTAGCGCTTCTTCATCAGAAATGGAAGGTCAGCATTGAATGGTAGCGCGTGATAGAGGCTGTGAATCGTCTGAAAGGTATCCTTCGATTTTGTAAGGTGCGGCATGAAACACGACGCCAATACTCAGGTTCTTGCAGATCACCATGTGTTCGCACAGGGCCATCATGTTTTGGCTGTTTCGAGCAGTATTCACTGGAAGCGAATGCGACATCTGACGGTGCTCCTTGCTGCATTTCTATTCGGGTTTAGCTGGTCGCACGTCGCGTATGGAGATTCCGGCTCCCAGATTCAAGTTGTCGAGTCGGCCCAGGTCCCGGTTTATGACAACCTTGGTTCGCTTCATTACTCGATTACTACCAGTGTGCCGCTTGCGCAGCGGTATTTCGACCAGGGATTGCGGCTCTACTACGCGTTCAATCATCAGGAAGCGATTCGGTCCTTTCAAGAAGGTGCGCGGCTCGATCCAGACTGTGCCATGTGCTACTGGGGCATCGCGCTTGCCTACGGGCCTAACATCAATGCGCCGATGGATGTTGCGAGCGGGCGTCTCGCCCATGACGCGATTCAGCAGGCCAGCCAGCATGCAACGAGGGTGAGCGATCGAGAGCAAGCCTTGATTCATGCGCTCGCGATGCGGTACGTAGCCGAGCCACCGGCTGATCGTACGGAATTGGATGTCGCCTATTCACACGCGATGGCTGAGGCGGTGCAGCGTTTCGAGGATGACTTCGAAGCCAAGACGCTCTATGCAGAGTCGTTGATGGACTTGAGCCCATGGAACTATTGGACTGCAGATGGTAAGCCCAAATCCAATACGACCATGGTGTTGTCACAGCTCGAACAAGTCCTAGCTGCCGAGCCTGGTCATCCTGGTGCGAACCACTTTTACATCCATGCGGTTGAGGCGGTGCAGCCGGAACGGGCACTCGCGGCTGCCGAGCGCCTCGCGAGTCTCATGCCTGGCGCGGGGCATTTGGTGCACATGCCGGGCCATATCTACATCCGGGTCGGACGGTACGAGGATGCCATCAAGGCCAACGAGCATGCCGTGCATGCGGATGAAACCTACATTCGTGATCATAGTCCAGCCGTCGGCATCTACGTGCTTGGCTATTACCCGCACAACTACGACTTCCTCGCGTTTGCCGCGAGCATGATCGGCCGTGAAGCCCAGGCCATTGCAGCGGCAGACAAGATTGCGGCCTTAGTGCCCCAGGAATTGTTACACGAGCCCGGGATGGCCTTTCTTCAGCATCATCAGACGCGCCATCTGCAGATGCGCGTGCGGTTTGGTCGATGGGACGAACTGCTGAATGCGGTGGGACCTGCTGAGGATCTGCCTCATGCTCGCGCGATGTGGTTGTACGCGCACGGGCGAGCGTTGGCGGCACGTGGCCACCTCAAGGCGGCGGATGCCACGTTGGTACAGTTGCGCGCCATCGCTCAGAATTCCCGGATAAGATCGCTGCGGCTTGAATTCAATACCGCCGGCGCCGTGTTGGACATTGCCGTTGAGGTACTTGCCGGCCACATCGTTGCGGCCAAAGGCGATCTGGCCGGAGCAATCAGTTATCTCCGGGAGGCCGTGCGACTTGAAGATGCCCTTGTCTACGGTGAGCCACCCGAGTGGACGGTGCCTGTGAGAGAGGAGCTCGGTATTGTATTGCTCAAGGCGGGGTGCCCAGAGGAGGCCGAGCAGGTCTTTCGTGAAGATCTGAAGCGTTTCCCGAACAACTCCTGGTCTCAGCAAGGCCTTGCAGAAGTGCTCCGTGTACTGAATAGCGAAATGAAGGGCGAATGATGGAGTAGAGTGGGACAGTTCTGTATGCAAGGTCTGCGGACGGACGCGTACCTCCTCCGCCCTATCGCCCTCTTCCTTCCTGATCAGTGTTGCACCTCCCTCTGGCCATACGTATGATCGGCTCCTCCAATTCTTGAGGAGGTTCCATGGCCAAGATCACTGAGATTGCTCCCGACCTATTCCGTATCACCACGTTTGTTGAACCGTTTAATATTCAGTTCAGCCAGTTCTTGATGCGCGACGATCAGCCGTTGCTGTTCCATACGGGCCCGCGGGCACTCTTTCATGAGGTCAAATCTGCCGTGGCGTCGCTCATCGATCTACAGGCTTTGCGTTGGATCGGATTCAGCCATTTCGAATCTGATGAATGCGCAACGGTGCCGGAGTGGCAGCAACTGGCTCCGCAGTCAGAAGTTCTGTGCAGTGTGGTCGGCAAGATGGTGAGCGTCGACGACTGTCTGGCGCTTCGTCCTGCTAAAGGGATGGTTGATGGCGAAGTATTCGAAACCGGACGATATCGCTTTCGTTTTCTCGCGACGCCGCATGTGCCCCATTGCTGGGAAGCAGGACTGTTGTTTGAGGAGACAGAACGGACGCTCTTGTGTTCCGACCTCTTTCACCAAGACGGAGATGTTGAACCGATGACGCATTCGGATGTCATCGGCCGCTGTCGGGAAACGCTGGCCGGGTATCAGCACGGTCCGCTGGCGAACTATGTGCCCTATTGCTCCTTGACGGAGGTGACGTTGAACCGACTGGCGGCACTCCAGCCGAAACGGCTCGCGACGATGCACGGCTCGGTCTACGTTGGTGATGGAAGTACAGCGCTTCGCGATCTTGCCGTGATGTGGCGGGAAGTCCTCACTACATCATTAGGGTAGACCCGCTCCGTCCCCTCAGGAATCATATTTTTCTTGGGAATAACGCCCGCCACGGCGATACTGCGAAAGCAGAACGTCAGACGTTTGTGAATGAGGGAGGGTGTATGACCGGTCCGGCCAAGATCGTTGTGCGGTATCAGAATGGATCGATGTTAAAGGGCTATGCCCAGGACTTCTCTCCCGGGGCCCAATATTTTCACGTGAAGGCAGAGGGCGCCAAGACATCGGCACCACTCACGCGTGTGATCATGCAGGAGCTGAAGGCGGTGTTCTTCGTGCGCGACTTTGTAGGAAACGGGAGTTACAAGGAGGGCAAGTCATTCGTTCCGGGCAAGCCCTTGTCCGGGCGAAAAGTTGAGGTTACGTTCCAGGACGGCGAACTCTTAGTGGGAACGACCACTGGCTACGATTCAACTCGGCCCGGCTTCTTCCTCTTTCCGGCTGACGATCGAAGCAATAATGTTCGTATGTATGTTGTTGCCAAAGCCGTCAAAGGCGTACGGTTCCTGTAGCGAAGCTGGATGGTGCAGAATTTATGAGGCGGCGCAACGGCGCAGACGGTCCATGATCGCCATCCCCAGCCCTTCTTCCTGACAAGGTTCCACATAGATTCGATCCAAACCTTGCGCATCCAGCCGTCGAAGAGCCGCAAAGAGATGGCGTGCGGCTTCCCGAAGATCGCCGGTTGTCGAGAGGACCTCAACCGCTGCAAACTGCTCGTCCGTTGCACTGGCTTCCGAGAAGATCAGCAATCCAACCCGCTCATTCTTGGTGGGTGTCGGTCGTGTCTTGGCTGAGATCAGGATTGTGACGGGGGTTTGTGTCGCGTAATGGCGAGCCAGTTGCCCTGGGGCGGTCGGCTGATCGACCACGGAAGACGATCGGCTCAGTGGCCCTATGACGGCGCTGAGTTGTTCAAGCGTGATGCTCCCAGGTCGCAACAATTCAGCCCGGGTGCCTCTCAGTGAGACGATGGTCGACTCAACGCCGACGGGACAAGGTCCTCCGTCGAGGATGAGATCGATCGCATTTCCCAGCCCATCGGCCACGTGTTGAGCCGTTGTTGGACTGACGTAGCCAAAGGGGTTGGCACTCGGTGCGGCAATCGGTGTGCCTGCTTCTCGAATCAGTGCCTGCGCCACCGGATGGTTCGGCATTCTGACGGCGACGGTCTCCAGGCCGGCGGTGACGAGATCCGGAATGGTCGGCTGTTTCGGTAAAACCAAGGTCAGTGGTCCCGGCCAAAACTGATCGATGAGCTGCCACGCGGTTGTTGTAAGAGCGCTCACCACGTTGTCCAGTTGTCTCCGATCGGCAATGTGGACGATGAGCGGGTCGAATTGTGGACGTTGTTTGGCTTCAAACACTTTCGCTGCTGCGTCAGGATTCAACGCGTCACAGCCGAGTCCATAGACCGTTTCAGTTGGAAAGGCCACGAGCCCGCCCATTCGAATGGTCTCGCCGGCCAGGCGAATGGATTCTGGCGCTGAGGCTGGGAGGATGTGAGCTTTCACAGGAGTGATGGTGCTGTCGAACGATGGTCTGTTGCCGGCGATCAGCTATTCTCTGACGGTCATGGTTATGCTGATGGGATCGAGGGGATTGTCATATTCGTCGCGTGGTGCCGAGACGATTGTGTCGACCACGTCGATCCCACGAAAGACTTCTCCGAACACCGTATAGCGTCGATCCAACCCGCTGTTGTCGTCCACACAGATAAAGAACTGTGAGCCGTTGTCGTTGAAGTCGCGTGTGCTGTTGCTCTCGCGCGGCATCTTGGCCATGGAGAGTGCGCCGCGCTTGTGGGGATAATCGTTGGGTTCAGGGGAGAGAAAGTATCCGGGGCCGCCGGTTCCATGGAGCATACGATCCGGCTGCTTGCTCAAGGGATCACCGCCTTGGATGAGAAACCCAGGGACCACTCGATGGAAGGTGGTGCCGTCATAGAACCCCATCTTGATCAGGTTGATAAGGTTCTCGACATGCCGCGGTGCGGCATCAGGGTACAGGCGGATCTTGATCTCGCCCAGCTTCGTGGTAATGGTGATACGAGGATCCTTTTTCTGAAACTGCAGTGTCATGGTGCTGACTGTAACAAGGCCATCCGCTTGGTGACAAGGACTACCAATCGTGCTCAGTTCTGAGTGCTGAGTTTTGAGTCTCAGCACTATCTTCTGTGAGCCGTTCTTCCGGATTGATGCGGAGCCACATGCATCCGCCGAGCAGTGCCATGAAGGCTGCCAGGCCGAGCGAAGCGGGCCACCCCCACTGTTGTGCAATCCATGGAGTCAGGGTCGGGGAGACCGCCCCTCCGAGATTGGCTCCCATGTTCATCAAGCCGGACAAGCTTCCGGCATGGGTCGGAGACAAGTCGCTGATGGATGACCAGTAGGCGCCGATCGTGAAATAGAGCCATCCTGCTCCTAATGAGAGACAGGCAATGGCGAGGTAGGGTGATTCGACCAAGGCACCAATGGCGATGGATAGGGCGGCCAGACCCATACCGGCCATACCGACGATCCGGCGTCCTCTTGTGATCCCATACCTGGACGCCAGTCGATCGGTGACCCATCCACCGACGGGACAGGACAGGAGAATGGCCAGGAATGGGGCGGCGGCGAAGAGTCCACCGCGTAAGACGCTGAAGCCTCGCTCATTGACGAGGTACAAATAAAACCAGGACATGTAGACATAGGCGACATAGCCCAGGCATCCGTAACTCAGCATCAGCCACCAGACGGTGGAGGTTCGTCGGAGCCGACCCCAGGGAATTGCAGGCTGAGGCATAGGAGGCAACGCCGTGGCTGTCGGTTTTATGGAAGATGTGAGCCACGGGTGACTCGTGGGACGGTCAGCGGCAAGAAGCCACCAGACGACGGCCAGCCCTAGGCCAAGACCGCTTGAAAGATAAAATGCGGTCTGCCATCCATAGTTGACCATGATCCACGCGGTAATTGGAGGGGTCATGGCCGCACCCACCCCGATTCCTCCGATGGCAATGCCGATCCCAAGTCCCCGTTCTTGGGGAGGGAGCCAGTCCGTGACCGCTCGGTTAAAGGTCGGCAGCGCTGCCGCTTCTCCAACCCCAAGGAGGAGACGGATCAAGGCGAGTGCGCCTACGATTCCCAATGGTCCGGCTAGGAACGACGTGGCTGCCACAGCCGTCCAGGCGGTAAAGCAGGACCACCAGACGAGGGCGATAGTGAGGACGATGCGCACGCCCCAGCGATCGCTCAACCATCCACCTGGAATTTGGAAAAGGGCGTACCCCACGACGAATGCGGAGAAAATCCAGCCCATCTCCTGGTCGGTCAGTCCCAGAGCGGGCATCATCTGACGCGCGGTGACGGAAATATTCACCCGATCGATGTAGGTGACGACGCTGATGGAGAAGAGTAAGCCGAGGATGAGCCAACGTACCGGCGAGGGTGGCGAATCGGTGCGAGGAAGAGGGGCCGTGTTACTCACGGCAGGTTCGAGAGATTGGTGGGGATTGTTCGCACGATTGGTCGGTTCGGTGGAAGGCTGAATGGAGTGCCGCCTCTTGCACAGAGGCGGCACTCCATGTGTTATTTCGCAGCCACGATCTCGAGCAATTCCACTTCAAATACTAACGTGGATCCTGGCTTGATGGGCGAACCGGGAGGGCTGGCATCGCCATACGCAAGATTAGCCGGACAGACCAGCCGACTCTTGCCGCCGACTTTGATCTGTTGAACCCCTTCCGTCCAACACTTGATGACCTTGTCGAGGGGAAACGTGGCCGGTTCTCCACGCTTGATGGAACTGTCGAAGACGGTGCCATCAGTGAGGGTGCCATGATAATGGACCTTGACGGTATCGGTTGCCTTCGGAGTTGCGCCGGTTCCAGGCTTGATCGGTGTGATCACAATCCCGGACTCGGTTTTGGTGGCACCCTTTTCTGAAGCGGCTTTAGCGGCGAATGCCGCTCCAGATTTTTTCTCACCCTCGGCGACGAGGGCCAACCGAGCTTGTTGAAGTTGCTGGATCTTTGGCCCGAAGGTCTGGAGGTCGACTTTTGGAGAGCGCTTGAGCACGCCATCGGTCATCCCACTCTTGACCATATCCAGTTCAGCTTCGGTAAGGGAGAATGTCCCGATTGATTGGCTGAGGGCCAAGCCAAGGGCATACAAGGTTTTTTGGTCATCGTTGGCTGGGTCCGATGCTGCCCACAAAGGGGCCGCAAGAAGGAAAAGCCCAGCAGCAATAGTCAGTATACGAGTTCGCATAGGTTGTCGGGTCCTTTCTTAATAAGAGGCCAAAGAAGCTTGTAAGCATACGACAGGTATCGTGGTCCTACAATACATATTTCACGGGGTGGAAGTTGGAGGATTAGGGTAAAAGTATTTGATTACGCTGAGGAATTCATTTGAGCAATAGTGGCGGAGAGGGAGGGATTTGAACCCTCGGTAGAGATTTTGTCCCTACGACGGTTTAGCAAACCGTTGCCTTCGGCCACTCGGCCACCTCTCCACGTCACGATTGTAGGGATCGGGCCGCATCCACAGCGGACATTGTCGCCAGGGCGGGACATCACCGACGCGAGGCATCATACCTCAGCTCAAGGGAGAGGCACAAGGGATGATTCGCATTCGGACTTGGTTACACCGCGCAGGCACATTCTCGCGGTTGCCACAGGGCGAGGTTTGAACAGGCTGTGTTTCAGGTATGTTGGTGCCAGCGATATCAGCTGTGTCATCCGTCTCTCTAGTGAGTGGAGCAATCGATTGAGCTGGATTGAGACTTGAGCCGGGGAGAAAGCACCATTTTGGGAACCAGTGGTCTCCTCTTCTGCCTGTGTGAGAAGAGTCGTATATCGGAGTGCGATGTGGCTGGGCCGCACCACTCCGCTGAGCATCAGCATATGAAGCGCTTTGCGTTTCCGTTCGGTACGACCACGATATATGTGGAGTCTAGAAACTGACATCGTGCATCCTCCTCGGTGATCGATCATGTTTATCCGGCGGTCTGGTTACATGCGCTCAAATCCACAAGATGTGTTTGAAGTCTGTCTCGAGACTTTTGGGGTGACCACAGTGACGGCATCGAGCAGAGAGGACTGATTGGTCTGCAATGCCTGTCGTGCGAAGCACCAGTTGATACGTCGTCCCTCCGCAGGAAGGACAGGCCTTCCCACGTAGTTCCCGTCGAATGGCTCCTCTAGAATTCGGTTGTTTTTCCACGTGTGGTTCTCCTGCTCACCCTGAGGTGCTGTATGGAACATTCACAGGAATATGAGTGAAGGGAGGTTTCTTCGGGAGGGAGAAGAAACCTTCGTTGCCTGCGGGTGGGCATCCGCACACAACGTCCTTCACCCACGTGTTCTGTAAGCCCTCCTATGCCGGTGCATCACGCTATCCATGTTTTCCGACCGACGGCTCGACCTTCATGCGCGAATCACAATCTGTTCCCACATTCGGTGTGGAAGTGGTACTGCTTGGTTCGTCGGTGCGATGAACTCCCTCAGGCGGGCTTGATCTTTGGACGATGTGAGGAGCAGGTCGAGCTTGACCCACTGGTGTTTGACCCACTGAACTTCGGCAAGGTCAATGTAGATCGCTGAGCTCTCATCGTCGGGGAGCCATAGGCGTAACTTGACATAGTCCCCGGGGTGCAGGGTTTCGGGGCCTGTGATCGAAGGAGGGGAGGAGGAGAGTGCATAGATACACCCTTCGCCCTGTAACCCTTCGCTTCCTTTCGACAGGATGCAATCGATCGCGATCTTTGAGACCATGGCCTGGGGCATCATCATTACGCCTCCTTGAGATGTCTCGATGGTCATTGCACGGTAATACGAGAACGGAAATGCGACTACTACCCTGGTAGGTGGCAAGACCCATCAAACGATGGGTGTCGGCTGTCATCCGTTGAGCGTTCAAGGGGATGGCACGGTTGCATTGGCGTGCCATGGATCGGTTGTTCTGTTCAAAGAAGTACAAAAGGAAGACGAGGACTGTTTGTTCAGTACCTGCGGCCGGTACCGTCAACAGTACGCTGTGTTGGTTTTACGACGAACTGGTAAATGGCGAAGGAAGCATGCGGTTGGGATTTGTAGCGGAGAGGGAGGGTAGAGACTTCCCCCAACTACGAAGATACGCACTCTCTATGGCCCCCACGTTTGTTCAGGTTTCCAGAGCCGCGCATACCCAACGATGGGTCGTGTCTGCGTGTCTAAAGCCACTGTCGTGTCGCGAAATAGCTGAAGGCCAGGACACAAAGAACTCCCATAATGCACAGCACGGCTGCCCTAGAGCATTTTCGGGTTATGTCTTTACATAGCCAGAGGACGCGAAGTAGCG
>CABVSA010000096.1 GCA_902500805.1 uncultured Nitrospira sp.
CAATGAGGAACGAAATGCCGTACACGCCTGTATGGTCTGCGACCTGAATCAATTCCAATTCGCGGTATTGTGAATACCCCAGAAGGCACCAGGGAAGGCCTGAGAGGAGGTAGGTACGGAACAACTCCAGGGCGACCCAGAAGCATGGTGCGAAGAAAATTCCGTAGCGTGGGATGAGATCGCGCAACCAGACGACGGCAAGACTGTAGAGACCGGTGTACAGTCCTAGGTACGCGGTCAGCAAGAGGAGAATGGCATAGCTCACCGGTTCTGGAACCTTGCCGTACGTGGTCATGGCGGTGACAACCCAGGCCATGATGCCGGTGAACCCGATCAATCCGCTCAGCCAGCCGATCCAAAACGCCCGCAGCTTGGAACATTGATCGAGCGCGAGGTGAAGAGGAATGAGGACAATCCAGGCCAGCAAACCCAGGTCGAACTTGGGGAAGCAGAGGGGTAGGAATAACCCACTCGCGCAGGCAAAGATAAGTTGGCGCGAACGAGCCCTCTCCATCGTGCTGTACCTTAACGAAAAGCTTCGATGAGTTGCAAGGGAATGCCCGAACAATCAGCGACTTGAGAGGATGTCGGATGCTTTTCCCGGTCTGGATGGGGTATGCTCATTTACATGGAGCGTCGTCAGCATCGTCGGGTTCCCGCCCATGTGAAAAGCCTGGTCCGGGTGAACTCGCACGAGGTGGAAGGCGAGACGCGGGATGTGTCACTGAGCGGCGCTCAGATCGAGAGCTCTCTTGTGGTCGAACCAGGCAGGCAGATCGCCGTCAAATTGATCGTCCCAGGAGACGATACCCCGATCCTGATTGAACAAGCCCGGGTGCAATGGCATGTCGATCGAACGTTCGGGGTGCGATTTGTAGATCTCCAACCTCAGGAGTTGGATGAATTGGAACAGCTCATCAACGACTATGTCGCGTTGGATGAAGAAAGGCAGTCATGAAGTCCCTGAACCATCTGAACGAAACACAGCATGACGATCCTCGCAGCTGGATCGGTGGGGAGGCGACGGTCGGTTCCCAAGCAGGTCGCTATATCCGTCGTCAAGCGGGACCGTCTACGTCGCTGCTTGGCGTGATCCTCGGCCTGACTTTCTTCAGTGGCCTAGCTCTGGGGAGCTCGCTGGGCTTACTCTGTCGAAACAAAGGCAAGTAGCGCGTTCACTACAGATACATGCGCTGCCCCGAGAACCCCCTCCTGATACCAATTCGGTTTTCTCTGGTGCCAATCAGTATCCAGCCGCAGGCTTACCGTTAGAAATCCACACGGCACGAATCGTTCTGAGCAATTTCTAACGTGATCAGACATGTCGCGTTCCATTAGAGGATCATGCTTGAAGTCGGATGATCCCGATATAGGGTCTCAGCGAGTTGAGACCCCTAAAACTCTTGAGGGTGAAGCGACGATCAAAGACGGGATGAGAGTTGGCATCATCCTCAGCGTTGTAAATCTTACCGTTCTGGGCCTTCTGCTTTTGGGTATCCAATGTGGAGTGGATTCTGTCATTCCGGACAGGGTTCTATACAACCACACCGGGCGCGAGATCGAAATTCATGTTGGAGGTGAAGTCACTGTTGTTCAGAAGGATGCGTCAGGAATTGTGGACCAGCCTGTGGCTTGCAATGGCTGGATACGAAAGTGCCCTAGAGGATACAAGCCGTTTAGGGCTGGCACAGTGGATAAGAAGTGGTCGTATGAAGTGGTGTATCCTCCATCTAACTACAAAAAGAGAGTGAACTCTTCCAGGAGTGAATATCACTATCAAATTGAGGCGGATGGCACCATCTATCTCCTTGAGCCTGATTCCGGATTTCCAGCGCACAAATTCCCGTCACAACCTCCCGGATTTCCGATGGTGCCTCAATATACTTGAGGGGAACGGGCGATAGTCATCAATTGAAGATAAACTCAGTCTTGCGGTCTTCTAGAATTGTTTCCAGTAATTGGAGTGGCGTACTTGCGCCATCCTCAAGAAGTAATCCAAATGCGACTGATTCTCGACAGGACAGTCAATCTTTCTCAGAAGCCGGCCGCTCTACTTTTTGATGCACCCACCTGGCTGGCGTGGCGGCGGTTGAGACAAAGGCTTGGCTGAAGCCGAGTACGAAGTGAGCCGCCTCGAGGCGCAATTCCCACAGGGCAAAATCACCAAATCCAAACATCATCTCAGCTTGAGGAAAACGTTCCAGGTATCGTTCCTTGATTGCACGATAGGATGGTGCATCAGGCGACAATATTACTGCCTCGCCCTGGAGATTTATCCGGCGTAATGCCAGCGGGTTTTTCTCAAGTCCGTCCGGTTCGGCGATGAACAGCGACAGTCGTGGATCAGCCAGTAGATGCTGTGTGTGGAGTGCGAGGCGGCTGAGATGGAGGTATGCTCTTGTCCAGTCCGATCCGAACACATACGGCACATGCGACCCAAACGGCCGTTCATTTCGCATCGTGAGCAGCACGGCAGTGCGCACGTCTCTCACCAGTGCAGACCATGCGTCGTGAACGTTCTCACTGGTCAACGCGGTTGCCATGGGCCATAGTCCTCTCGGTTCTGAAAAATGTAAGGCTTGTCGTACAACTGAGCATTCAGCAACATACCACCGGACAGAAGGAATCACCACAGTGGGAGGGCCGTCCAGGCGAATTCCATCCGCCTCTTGACTCACCCCGGTGTGAGGCCTATGGTACCGGAGTGGGAGGAGTTAACGCCCCGAGGGAATATGGTTCAAAAGGGGGTCGAGTGAAAGAGGATGGTGTGCAAGCCCAGCTTTGACTGGGAAGCCTAAAGTCCTCCCAAGATCTCCGCCGTACCTGATCGTCCTCGGTTAGGTGCGTGCTCCTCCCACCCTACGCGCTCTGCTGAGTTCTCCTCTTTGCCAAACCATTGGTTGCTTGATCGGCCTCCATTCAGTTACGCGAAGTTACGTGCACAACTGGAAGCAGCTGCTATACTTTGTTCCATTGATGCACGAGGTGGGTTATGCGGTCCTCTCCCATCATGAACACGCGTATCCTGAGCATAGTGGCCGGGCTGATTTTCTCTCCGATCATTTGCAGCGCAGAGCTCTATAAATGGACCGATGAACAGGGACACCTCCATATTACCGATGCACCGCCTGCCGGTACGCACAAGAAATCCAATCTCACGGCTGTGCCGGTTCCGCAATCTGCATTGTCGAAGAAGGCGAGTGTTCGTCCAGTCACACCCGATCAGCCTCGTGCGGAGGCTCGCCCGCTTTCAGCTCCAAGCGTGACGTCTCCGGCCAATGAAGAACCCCCTATGTCGCCGACCATCGAAGGGTTGAATCCCTTTCAAGCCATGTTGACCAGTCCGTGGCAAGTCATCGACCTCGGTGAGAGAGATGCCAGGGCGCCGGCTCAATCGTGGAAAGACAAACATGGGCTTGAACATGTCGTCGACGTGTTGCCCGTCGCCAAGGGAGGTGTAGAGGCAGAGACTAAGGTTGAAAACCCTTCCATCTCAGGTCATGCGCGCAAGGGGAAAGAGCGAGCCGCGGGAGTCTCACGTTCGCGTCATCATGCAGCAGAATGAAGCCATGATAATGGATAGGTGGACAGGACAGAGGCTCGTGATCGTTGCATTCACGGCCTTCTTGTTCCTCATTGCGTTGTTCCGGCAGGATGCGGTGGGGGCTGTCTCCAAAACCTCTGCTGCGTTCTCTGATGACGGTCGGCTTCTCCTAGTCCAGATGGAGGAGTTAGCGGTGTGGGATCTGGAGACCAAGACGCTTCTGGCAAAGATTCCGGACCTTCCCTGTCGGCAGATCGCCTTGATGAAGCAAGACGGGTGGGTACTATGCGTGGGACACAGCGTCACCATCTATGACTGGAAGAATCGTGCCGCTGTGGCTACGATCCCATCAGAATCGCGCGAACCTTATCAGTTGCTTGCCTACTCGAGCGAGACCGATCAGTTGATTCTCCGTCATGGGAACGAGGCGGTCTCTGTCTGGCAGCTGGGCAAGAAGCTCGTACCGCTGAAGCATATCGCACTGGATCAGAAGAAAGACGTGTCATCCGTCGCGGCCTCTCCCGATGCCAAGCAATTAGCGATTGCGCAAGGCCATACAATCCATCTGTACGATCTGCGAGGGGGGACCATCCGAGATGTGGCCGTGGAGGGCATTGTGCGAGAGCTTCTCTTCGCCCCGGACAACGCCACTCTTGCGGTGAACGTGAGTCGTGCCGTGCTCTTCATTGAGACGGGCGGAGCGACGGTTGCGGCTCGTACCGCATTGCCGAGTGCAGAGGAAACGGGGGCACCGGCGACACTCCAACTCTTCTCGCGTGACAGCCAGCGGCTGGTCGTCGCGAGCGGTGAATCGAGTTATGTCTGGGTCGATGCCGGCACAGGCAAGCTGGTCGCCTTGACGGAGTTTCTCTATGAGGATCATGAGAGGGGAGTGCGGGTACCGAGCCATCTGCATACGGTCGATATCTCTGCCGATGGGGATTATTTAGTCGGACAGTCCGATCATCTCTCCACAGTCCAGATCTGGGACTTGTCGACGGGAACGATGTTACCTGATTTGTGTGGACATGATTGCCGTCAAATGGGCACCCGCGTGACATTGGTGAAATGGTCGCCGACCGCGGCCAAGGTGCTTGTGGTGTTGCAGGGAGGCCTGAATCCAGAAGTGGATGGAAAGGCCTCCATGTGGGATGTCTCGTCACATTCTCCGGAGCTGGTACTGGATCCAGGCCAGCCACAGGCCAAGGTTCTAGCAAAACGGACGGCACCACAAGACCCGGTGCCGGTGGCGTCTTCTACGCCGACTGCTGCGCCGGCGTTTGTTCATGGAATGGCGGTACGTGCAGTGGCAACCTCTCCTAGTGCAAATCAGCTTGTGACGACCAGTGATGACGGGTTTCTGAAAATCTGGGATCCGGGACAGGGCATGCTGTTGCGTCAGCTGAAGCTGCTTGTGCCAGCCAGCGCCCTCGCGTTTAGCTCCGACGGTGCCATCCTGGCGGTAGGAACCACCCAAGGAGAGATTCGTTTGTGGGAAACTCATAGTTGGCGAGAGTTCTCCTCTTATGCCAGCGGACAACGACAGATTAATGCGTTGCAATTTCTTCCAGGTAACCGCGTTCTGGTCATCGCAGGGGAACAGCCACACGTGTCAATCGTGGATCTCGTTACCCGAACAGTCGTGAAAGAGCTGACCCATATCAGCCGATCACCGGCTTGTGTTGGAAAGACCTGTGCAAAGAAGGGAGTCGTGCAGGGGGAGATCGTCGAAGGATTGAATTTCTTGGACGGTACGGCGTGGCTCATGACGATCTCGCGAGCCGGTCGAGTTGTGTGGGACAGTGCGACCTGGCGCGAGGTGGAGAAGCCGACCAGCTTACCGGAAGTCTGGTCCAGTCTGGGATGGAACCAACCCTTTATCTGGACGACCACGCGCACCCATGACCAAAAATCCATGACGCTTGCAATCTGGGATCCCAAACACAACAAGCTGCGGGCAGACCTGGATACCTTTACCAATCGGGATACGGAGGTTGACCACGGACCGCCCGTAGGGTTGGGGACAGCCATGGCCGTCGATCCACAACAGCGATGGGCTGCGACTCGCGTGGGAGAATATATCTCCGTCTGGGACCTCTCAGCCAAAGCCAAACGGAAGACTTTTCATGTCAGAACACCGTCTCATCTGCATTGGACGAGTGATGGGAAGCACTTGATCGTGTCGACCCTCAACCGAAAAATTCTGGTCTGGTCTCTTGAGACAATGGCTCCCGCACATTATCTGCGCGACCCTTCCATTGCCCGATAGGGTAATTCGTTTCTTGCACAGGTCTGTTTCTGTTTCGGTCGTTCACCATCCGGTCCCATTGTTTCCAAATAGGTTTTGTGGTACCACACAATCAACGCTTGTCTTCAAAAGAGGGTGAATGGCCACTAAGAAAGCATCCGCATCAGAGACTGAATCGATATCATCCGCTTCTCGATCCACTCCCGAACCAGTCGCAACCAAGAAACCCGCAGCCAAACCCACGGAGCGGGTCACTGCAGTGGAGATGGGCGCGCGTCAGCGGGAAATTTCGGTTTCGGAGTTTTTCACAAAGAATCGGCACCTGCTCGGCTTTGACAACCCGCGCAAGGCGTTGCTGACCTGTGTGAAAGAAGCGGTCGATAACGCGCTCGATGCCTGTGAGGAAGCCGGGATCCTTCCTGATGTGACGGTCCGACTTGAGATCGTATCGAACGGGCAACCGGTTGCAGCAAGCCAAGCGAACCGGTTTCGTGTCACGGTCACCGACAACGGACCAGGCATCGTTCGCCAACAGATTCCTCGGATCTTCGCGAAGCTGCTGTATGGATCCAAATTCCATCGCTTGCGGATGAGTCGTGGGCAACAGGGTATCGGGATTTCTGCGGCCGGCATGTATGGGCAGCTGACGACCGGGAAGCCAGTCAAGATCATATCTAGGATCGGTCCAAAAGCCGCCGCACATTTCTTTGAAGTGCAGATCGATACGAAGAAGAACGAGCCACTGGTTCACGAAAACAAGCAGATTGATTGGGAACAGCCACGCGGCACCCAGGTCGCGCTGGAAGTCGAAGGGAAGTATCAAAAGGGCCGTGCCTCAGTCGATGAGTGGCTGGAGCAGACCTCGATCGCCAATCCCCACGTGAAACTGATGTACCACACGCCTGAAGGCGAGACGAAGGAGTACGCGCGCACCTATCATGAACTGCCGCCGCAACCGCGCGAGATCAAACCGCATCCGTACGGCATTGAATTCGGCATGTTGCTCAAGATGTTGCAGGATACGAAGAGCCATTCCGTCGCCGGGTTTCTCGAGAGCGATTTTTGCCGAGTGTCCGCCCAGATTGCCGAAGAGATCTGCAAAGCGGCGAAGGTGTCACCTCACGCCAAGCCACGTGAACTGAAGGGGCCGGTCGCCGAAACGCTCTACAAGACCTTGCAAGAGACGAAACTCATGGCGCCACCAACCAATTGCATCTCACCGATTGGCGAGAAGGCGATCCTCTCCGGACTCTATAAACAGATCAAAGGTGAGTTTTATACGGCAGTCAGCCGGCCACCGGCAGTCTATCGTGGCAATCCCTTCATCATTGAGGCTGGGCTGGCCTATGGCAACAGGCCTCAAGATCAGTCCAAGCCTAAGCAGCCGGCCATGCCGAAAGCCGAGGGTGAGGATGAGGAGGAAGATTCAGAGCTCGCTCGTGTCATTCGTTACGCGAACCGCGTGCCGCTGTTATATCAGCAATCGGCCTGTTCGACCTTCAAAGCCGTGTTGAACACCACATGGAAGAACTATGGATTGACGCAGTCGCGTGGGGCGTTGCCCGGCGGGCCAATGGTGATCTTCGTGCATATGGCTTCGGTCTGGGTTCCGTTTACGAGCGAGTCCAAAGAAGCGATCGCTGATTACGATGAGATCCAGAAAGAGATCACTCTGGCGCTTCGTGAGTGCGGCAGGAGGCTCGGCCTCTTCGTGCGTCGTCGCGAACGGGCTGCGAGCGAATTTCGGCGGCGGAATATCTTCGAGCTCTATATCGAAGAAGTGGTCGAGGCCTGTAATCGGCTCAAGGGCGGCAAACTGCCGAAAGAAAAATTGAAAGCGCAGCTTCAGAAGATCGCGTCCACCCGCACTGGTGGTCAAAAAACCGACCAAGCTTTGGGTAAGACTACAGCCGGGCCTGAAGGGCTGCCGCACTCCATCATCGTGACAGCAGAAGGTATCGAAGGCGAGACGGCAGTGGCCAGCCAAGTCGAGGCTGATCAAGCAGGCGTAGCGCCAAAGGCCACGCCTGATGTATTGGGGGAGACCTCGTCTGTCGATACGCCTGCTTCGAAAGAGCAAGCCGTCAAAGCGCGACATCCTGAAAAGTCGCCGAGAAAAGTAGCTCCGAAATCTGAGCAGACGACGCTCTTTGGGGGCAAGTCCGGTTCAAAAATGAAGACTGCCAAGCCGGGTCAGTCCACCGCCCCGCGCAAACATAAATAGGACATCATGGCGACCAAGACTAAAAATCCCACAGTGGTCGAGAAAAAGCTGATCAGTCTAGCGGATATCGTCATCCAAGCGGCTGAGCGGTCAAAGGATCCAACGCTTCAGATCCCGATTCGTGCCCTCTCGAATGTGTCCTTCAACGAAAAGAAGGGCCTCATCGAGATGGGAAGCAAAAAGCAGGAGCGGTCGTTCTTCAACGTCGGCATGGCGAAAAGATTCATGCAGACAGTGCTGGTAGCCGATGCGCTTTCCGAGTTGCAGCGCGCCGATCTCACGACGTCGCTTCGAGAAATCTACTACCGCACGAAACACACGATCAAAGATTCTCACGAGAATACCTTTGATGCGCAGGACGAATCTGATCCGGTCATTGAAGATCTCGAGGTGTCGCTTGCGGCGCTTCGAGAAGAGCTCCATGTCAGTGCCGAAAATCGAGGCAGCATCGTAGGGCCGGTGGTCTTCGGTGATGACGGTGATCGTGTCGATTGTTCGAAGCTCGGCAAAGGCGGCTACTCCGTCCCCTCGATCGTCGAGCCGGAGTATCTGGAGATTCGGCGCTGCACGGCGGACTTCGTGTTGCTCGTCGAGAAGGGCACGCAGTGGAACAGGCTTTCGGAGGACAAGTTCTGGCGTCGCTATAACTGTATTCTCCTGACTGGAAATGGCCAGCCTCCTCGGGGTGTGCGGCGCTTAGCTTGTCGGTTGCACGAAGAGCATCGATTGCCCGTCTATGTGCTGGTCGATAACGACCCCTGGGGGTACTACATCTATTCCGTGGTCAAACAAGGCTCGATCAATCTGGCCTTCGAGAGTGAACGGATGGCCATTCCCAAAGCCAAGTTCGTGGGCCTGTCGAGCGCCGATCCGGAAAATTATGAGCTGCCGCGCAATGTCGGCATCAAGCTCAACGACAAGGATATTGCCCGTGCGAAGGAACTATTGAACTACCAGTGGTTCAAGAAGCCGGCCTGGCAGGCTGAGATTAAACGCATGCTGGCGAGCGGATTGAAATACGAACTTGATGCGTTGGCCAACAAAGATTTCCAATACCTGACTAAGAAATACCTGCCGAAGAAACTTCAGGAACGGGATTGGCTCGACTAGCCTCTCATCCATGTAAGCTGGCCACGACGCATCGGCCATGAAACAATTACCCGCCTGGACTGCGCCCCTTCGTGACTGGCAGCAACGAGCGTTGTCGGCTGTCTGTGACAATCAGTCGAAAGATTTTCTGGCGATGGCCACGCCCGCGGCCGGGAAAACCCGTTTTGCGTTGCGTGTTGCGCATGAGTTCATGACGAAGCAGGCGGCGGTCCGGGTGCTGGTTGTCTGCCCGACCAATCACCTCCGCACGCAATGGTCCGAAGCTGCAGGGAAGATCGGGCTGCAGCTCGATCCGACATTGACGAACGATCAGCCGGCTGAGGCCTCTGACTATCACGGTGCCGTGGTCACCTACCAGCAAGTTTGCCTGGCTCCCGAGATCTTTCAGCGCGTTTGCAAGAGCAAGAAGACGTTGCTCATTTTTGATGAGTTGCACCACGCCGGCGATGGGAAGAACTGGGGGAAAGCGCTTCGCTCCGCCTTTGATCCGGCGGTGTTTCGGCTGATCTTGTCCGGTACGCCGTTCAGGTCGGACAACAATCCGATTCCGTTTATCCGGTATGAGCATGACGAAAGCCGGGCTGATTTTGCCTATGGGTATACCGAAGCGATCCGTGACAACGTCTGTCGGCCGATCGTCTTCCCAAGCTATGAAGGTGAGCTGAGCTGGCTGTCCGACGGTCGTGAGCATCAGGCGACATTTCAGGACGGGTTGACGTTCAATCGGCAACGTGAACGGTTGAAAACGGCCCTGCTGCAAGACACCTGGCTCGGCCCAGTCATCACCGATGCCCATGCGCAGCTGACACGTCTTCGGAAGGAAGAGCAGCCGGATGCCGGTGGATTGATCGTCTGTATGGATCAGGACCATGCCCGCTGGGTGGCAGAGCTCGTAGCCCGCGTCACCGGGACTAAAGCGGAGGTAGCGGTATCTGACGACCCGGATGCTTCGCACACGATCGAAGAATTTGGTGCCCATAAGAAACAGCAGTGGCTGGTGGCCGTCAACATGGTCAGCGAAGGAGTGGACATTCCTCGGCTTCGTGTCGGCGTCTATGGCACGAACGTCATCACGGAAATGTACTTTCGCCAGGTCGTGGGCCGATTCGTACGGATGCAGGATGGGCTGCCGAAGCCGCAACGGGCGTGGCTCTATCTGCCGAAAGATCCGGTATTGGTGCACTATGCCAAACAGATCAAGGCGGAGCGCGATCATGTGTTGGAAGAGATCATGCCGGCTGGGCAGCGAGATCTCTTCGGGCGGGTGACGGTTTCGACAAACGAATACGTTCCCTTGATGGCTGTCGCGAGGATGGATAGCCTGATCGGTGAAGACGAGACGCGCAGTGAGGGGGGTGCGGTTGCAGTTCAGGAATCGGCGGTCTCACTCTATGAACAGAAACAAGACCTGCGAGATCTTCATCGCTTGCTGGTCAGCGCCGTTTCGAGAACCAGCGGCATTGATCATCGACGCCTGAATGCCGAACTCATTGCCCGCACGGGAAGCCGGGTTGACCAAGCGACGGTCGAACAACTCAAGAAGCGTATCCAATTGCTTGAGAAGTGGAAGGACCGGGGGTATGACGGGAAACGGTGAGAGGTGTACGCGGCGTTCAATCAATTTTGTCTTTGAAATAGGTGGTGGATCGGAGGATGTATTGATTCCCTGCATAGGAGGAAACCATGCAGTCGATGCTGTTGGCTTAAATGCGTTGACTTTCCAAGAAGGTAACGGCATGTCCTCGGAGTGCAGCTACAAATCGATGAAAGGTGAGGTCTTCAGCAGGCTGGTTAATTCGTGTTGTCCGTGAGTTCGTAGCCATGATGAAACAGGCTGCGCTATAGAGCCGCTCCAGCACCAGACGGCGGCAGAGGAGTTCGTAACGCTTGCTGTAGGAGACTCCGTGATATTGCTGGAGTGACAACTTGGGCTTAAGTAATGGCTCCCCTCGAAATTCTGGATCAACAGGGAAGTAGGGCTCCTTGTTTGCAACGGGGATTTTCACATTCTCGCGATCCTCCAGGAGAAACAGATATCCAAGAAAGGGAGGAGGCGCCTGACCGAAGCGGCCTTCTCGAAAGGCTGTCCAAATATCTTTGGCGCTGCCAACCGCTTCTTCCGAGCGATTGTTGACATTGTTGCCAATGGATTGCCCAGCTTGTGATTTGAATTCCATGGCTACGACCAATGCACCGTTGGAGACTACGATGAGGTCCCATTTCTTTGTGGCTCTGAAGTAACCAGGCAGTTCAAGGGCAGTTCTTGTCCGGATATCAACCTTCTTCAATCCGGCGTCGCACAGGATGTCGGATACCAAGCCTTCCAAGGCGCCCATCTGAGTTCCACCTGTGACCTCACCCCGAGTTCCGGCGTCAATTCTCCCTGACTTGACCTGCTTTTCTTTGTTCTTTCGGCGGGCGTTCCAGTAGCTTTGGACAGCGGCGTGCAATCGCTTATCAATGTTCAAGCGCGGTCTCCATCATGCAAGCCGTGATCCCATAGATATCCAGTGCCACTTGGGTTGCACGGGGTTTGTCGCGAAGGTGGAAAGCCTTCTTCAATTCATATGACTGGATATTCGACACGGTCTGGGGTACAGGGACGCGAATTCGGCGGAGATACTGCGCTTGAAAGCGCAAGTAGCCGCCTCGCATGCGGATCCCATAGGATTCGATAAAGAACTGTCCGATCTTCGACAGTAGGAGACCGCCCAGGACTTCCAGATCCCATTCATCCGATTGGATGAAATACAGGTTATGGTGCGGATATGTTTCACCATGGTCTAAGACCGGTTCGAGGGTGTTCTTGATATCCGGGATGTACAGTTTTGGGGTGCGGGTGAGCGCGTGGTTGACGCGGTCGATGGTCTTGTACCATTTGTCGGTGTTCGTTTTCGCCGTGTGGCGCTGCTTCAACGCGACCGAGTGACGTTCATAGTAAGCGTGCAGCTTTGGATAGGCTCGTAGGTTCACCAGCCCTTCGTCGTTCCAGGGATTCACGAGATAGTGCCCGGACCAGCGCACTGTCCCATCTGTGAGATCTTTTGCCAACGCGAGTTTGAGCAAGCGGGACTCCTCTACCAGTTCTGGATCCGTGGTGATGTAGACGCGATCGTTTCCGGTGGCCACGCCGATTCCCACCTTGGCACTCATTTCCAACGGGGGAAATTGATCTTCCAATTGCCGAAGCAGCGCTAGTTGTTCAGGAGAATGGCAGGGCCAGGGCGCTGATCCTGTAAACCATGTTGGCAGCACGGTTCGCCGAATGCCTTGAGGGAGGGCGGTTTGGTTGTGTGTCTTGAGAGTTATTGCCAATTGGTCCGGTTGAACCTGTTCGGCGCGATGATCCGCGCTTGCTACAATCGTCGATCGCGATGGTGCGTGCCGGATTATCGTGATGGCTGGGTAGGCATCCACTTCATCATGGAAGGCATCGGCATGGTGCATGCTCAGAAGAAGTTCCACACTGAATGCGGAAGTGATAAGCTGCCTGAGTTCCGCTCCATATTGGTTGCGCATCCATCGGTCTGCGCAGATAAAGGCGCACACACCACTCTCGCGTAACTGTCGAAGGGCGGCTTCGAAAAAAGCCACATAGAGGTCGGCGCGCCCTCGCATGGTTGGATACGCCATTCGGTAGACCGATGCCGTTTCTTCTGGGATGTCCTCAAGGCGAACATATGGAGGATTGCCGACAATAAAATCTGCCTGTCTGTGGTCAGTCTCAAGGAGATAGTCTTGCTGTCGCACCCAGGCATCGGCCAGTTGTCTAGCTAGGGTATTATCCGCACCGTGCTGAATCAGGGTGTTGTGAGCGGCCGCGCGCGCACTATACGCACTCTGCTCATCCAGCTCATAGGTAATCAGAGAATGTCGACAGTCTGACAGAGATCGGCCCAATTTCCGGCACGACGCCACCAGTCGTTCGATCATGGGGCCGAGAAATGCGCCATCACCAGCCGCTGGTTCGATGGCCAGGCGGTCCACCAGGTTTTCATCCGGGCAATAACCGCTCAGATCAAGGAGCAGTTCGACAACCCAACGTTTGGTATAGACGACGCCTTTCGGCTCAGTTGGCAAGACAGGAGATACTCGTGGGAGAGAACCGATCAGTGGAAGCTGGATGCCCCGCGTTGCGACCGGTGGAGTGAAGTGGTGATCCGCCACGAGGGCCCCAATTTCTTCGGTAAGGCTTGTGAATGGACGTAGCCGATACTAGCTTGTCCTGGTTTTTCATTCAAGGTTCGTTCTTGAAAGGCCGCCTAGCGAATCAATTTGCGGCGACTTCTTTCTCACGAAGGCGCTTATCGAAGATGAATGGTCCAAACGGGAGAAGAGAAGCCAGAAAGGCATAAAAGGAAAACTTGTTGTCCCACTGATGTGTAGTCCGGAGCCTAGCCAGCTGGGCGACATAGGCCAGGAACAAGAGTCCGTGAATCCCTCCTACGACGGTCACCACCCTCGGCATTCCCATCATGTATTTCATCGGCATCGCGATACATAGCAACAGGAGAAATGAACTACCTTCGGCCAAGGCGGTCAGTCTAAATCTTCTGATCGGACTCACCTGAATTGATCTTCCTTTTCGTCGGTGGGAACAGCTAGTGTAGTGATGCATAAGTGTCTTGACATATCACTAGGCATGGTTATGGGCT
>CABVSA010000097.1 GCA_902500805.1 uncultured Nitrospira sp.
AGACCAGGTCGCCGCTTGATTCAGACTGCTGGACACCAGACTTGACAATAACTCTGGGAGGTGCAAGGGGTGACGTCCGATTCCATGGCGGTCTAGGGCAAAGATGCTTTTCTGTTCTCACCCTCAATCAAGCAACACTACGATCTCTGAATGGCACGAAGGATGCCGATTCGACTGTGCAGAGAGAGTGACCACCGTCCTGATGAGCGGGCCTAACCGAGTGACGAATAACCAGAAGGGGTGGTTCCGCGAACCTCGAACATGAGGATGAACTGGTGGCTTGTAGGGTAATCTGGTCTGTCAGGCAGTTGGGACATCACAGGTGATCGTGCTTTCATGGTGAGTTTGGCAAGAACGCCTCATTGGAGATCCGTTCTGGCAATCTGACGACAAGGACTCGCGCTGAATGGCACGAGCCGGGGATGGTCTGTCATAGGCATATTGGGGGAATCGTCATCGTAGTGACAGCCATGGTGACCATGCTGGATGCGTGTATTGGCCTCCTTTCATTCAATCGCAACGAGGATGTCGCTTCCTTGGGAAAAACGGGCGGCGGATTGCTCGATAGAAATCCAGACCCGCCACCTATCCGCTACAGACCTGCCGCATTAGGTCCCATGCGGGGGTGGGATTGAAATGAATGAGTGGCTATCGCAGCACAGTCGCCAGCCTGATCGTATAGGTTCCTACGCCACGCGTAATGATGACTTCCCCCATTCGGCTCAAGCGAGATACCTCAGCGTTGAGCTCATTCCAGGTAAACTGTGGAAATCGAGCTACCAGGGTTTCAAATTCGCATTCAGAGGCACCTTGGAGCGATTCAAGAACTCTGGTGGTAATAGGGTTCTGCAGTCCCATCACGATTCCTCCTTGTTCGGCGTGCTGCCGAGCTGAACCGAGTTAGACTGTCTCATTGACAATGCGAAGGGCGATTTCGGCGTTGGAGCGGCGGAGTCTGAATGATCGGTCGCCTGTGGGAGACGAAGAGGGCGAACAATGAGCCAGACGGCGTGGCTGAAACGTCTGACCCCTATGCTACGCGCCCTACTGCAACGAGGTCAAGCTCTCACGGCCATGGATTCTTGTCTTGCCGTCTGGCACGCTAGAGAAACTATGCGCGTCGCGTTTGTATCACGTGTGCGGTGCTCGGCCGAACCCGCCTTAAATCTGTTTGCTCACCGAATCATCAGTCGTCGCTCCACATATGTGTGACGCGTCATCTTGTGGGAAAGGCGAGGGGAAGTCTCCGGCAGCTTGCTGCGGGGAGCTTCATTCTCACATTGAGACCATGGCCACGAAGTGTGTATGGTATGAACACTCATAGGAGATGTTTTCATGTCATCGACAACATACAATCATGTATCTATTCCTTCCTTCATGTACGGCACGGCCTGGAAAAAAGAAGCTACCGCTGGACTGGTGCTTCAGGCGGTGGAAGCTGGGTTTACAGCTATCGATACAGCGAATCAGCTTGTCCATTACGATGAGGCGAGAGTGGGGGAGGCACTGCTGCAACTCGCGAAGCAGGGTATCACCCGCGACAAGCTGTTTCTGCAAACGAAGTTCACACCTGTCAACGGTCAGGACCATCGTCTTCCGTACGACGCACGCGCGAGCGTCACGAGACAGGTGCAGCAATCATTTGACAGTTCCCTTGAGCATCTCCATACGGACTATCTCGACTCATACGTGCTGCATGGTCCCTATTCGAGACGCGGGTTAAGTGCTGAAGATTGGGAGGTGTGGGCGGCGATCGAGTCTCTCTATGACGCCGGCAAGACGAAGACGATCGGGATCAGCAATGTCTCGGCGGAGCAGCTGAGTCTGCTCTGTACGAAAGCCAGGCACAAACCGATGATGGTGCAGAATCGGTGCTATGCAGCCTTCGGATGGGATCAAGCAGTGCGGGAGATTTGCCGAGCACATCAGATCATATACCAAGGGTTCTCGCTCCTTACCGCCAATTCTGGGATCTTTACCGAACCGGACTTGCGGGCCCTGGCAGCTAAATACCAGACAGGTCTCGCACAAGTTGTCTTCCGCTTTGCCCAGCAAGTCGGCATGCTGCCGCTCACCGGCACGACGAATCCGCAGCATATGAAGGATGATTTGCAATCTGATCGATTCACGTTACTTCTTGAGGAAATCAAGCAGATCGAAACGATCGGCATGTAGTCCAATGGGGAAGATCCTGGTCAAGCGTGTCTATGAGCCGGTGGCCAAGTCCGATGGGTTTCGTGTCTTAGTCGATCGACTCTGGCCTCGCGGGATTGCTAAGGCTGAGGCAAAGCTTGATCTTTGGCTCAGGGATATCAGCCCATCAACGGCTTTGCGAACATGGTTCAACCACGAACCTGCTCGGTGGGAGGAGTTTCAACGTCGCTATCGTGCTGAACTGAAAGCGAAGGGGGCGTTGCTCTCTGTGATTACAGAACAGGCAAAGGCCAGCCCGGTCACGCTGCTCTATTCGGCCAAAGATGAACAGCATAACCAGGCCGTCGCACTGCAGAATTTTTTGTTAACGCAAAACCGTGCTGCTGACTGATCCTGAGAGCGCTGCGAGTGTGTAGCATCGTTTATCTGCTTCTCTACTCAATCCATGCTGAACGAGTGACTCCGGCTCTCGCGGTTCAAAGGAATCACCATCCTGAGCTTGCCTATACCAAGTATCGCTGGTTATTCTATTTCAATGGACGACACGGTCTGGATGATTCTTATCGGAGTCGGTGGGGTGGCGCTGTGGTTGCTGATTTTCCAACGCTACCGCCGCTGGAAGGCCGGCAAACTCGCCGACCAACTCTTACAGGACGTGATCAAAGGCAAGGACGCCTTTCGGCGATAGACCTTATCACGGCAGTGATAAATACGCAGACCTTTTAGGCGATGTGGAAGGAATTAGTGTCCTAAGACACGCACGAATTATCAAACGCTATCAGTGATATTTTTCATCGAGACCTCTGGGTTACCTCATTGTCCCCTCCGTTCCACTCTTGCATCATCTTCTACGTTTGAGGGTTGCCGCAGTAAGCTGCGGCCGAACACATAGGTTTCTCACTCTCGGGCCTGAAATCCCCTTGCCAACGGGGGCGCAAACAGCTCAAGCAGATGCTTGATGCCTGTTGCTTGATTGAGCTTGATCGCCTGGGTGGAGTAGTCGACTATCGCACTCGCTCGACGGACTGCGGTGGCTGCGCCCCCAAAGGATCCTGTGCAGCGGGCAAGTCATGAGTAGGGAGTTACGACCGAGGGGTACCCGCGCTTAGCAGATACCCCTCGCTGTCGTAAGGAGGGGGAAGAACCTATTGGAGCGGAGGAACCACGCCTGCAAACTTCAAGAGATCCGTGATCTCGAAGTCACCGGGAGTGGACGAGGGCAAGGTTGGCTTCCAGTTTTTGTTGACGGTGAGGTAGGAGTCTTTATCGGCTTTCAAGAGGCCGATGAAGACTTCGCCGACGATCCGGCTTCCCACCGGACCCATCCGAAGACCGTTCTCAAATATCTCTGCTTCCTTGAGGATGTAGTACCAGAGCGGCGTGCTCTTGTCCATGTTGAAGGGAGCCAGTTCCGCAAGCTGCGCAGGCGTCAAGACTCGGACGCCCATGACCCGTGCGATGGCTTGTCCGGATGGAATCCCAAAATTCACATGCCGCATGAGATTTCGAGAGGCTAATGATTGGACGCCGTCATTCGGCAAGCCTGGCGCCGGCACAGGTGAACCTGGGAGCAACATCAACGGCGTCGACAGCTTGCTGTCGATCTTCTTATTTGGACGAAAGTTGACATCGTCGAATTTGAAGAATGTCTGCCAGTCGACAAATCGGCGTGGTGCGCGCTTCCCTCCGCGAAGATCATTGGGGTCGGCACCCTCCTGAGCGGCTGACTCCGTGAAGATGAAGGCGAAGAACTCGTTTCCATCGGCTGCCCCGAAATTCACCCGATAACTCGGACGAATCTGGGAATGGCCGAACCGATAGGCCGCTACCGCGAACTCGACGGGAATCAACGGCTGACGGCGTGGTGAACGAAAGACCGAGTCCTGCGTCCGGTCGGTTACCCTGTAGAAGCGAGGACCGTTCCGCAAGATCTCATCCACTCGATCTTGCCCGATCGTCAGCGGCAGGAATTCATTGAGTACGATCCATTGATAGTGCCACCGGACCTGTTGCTGAGCTTCCTTGAAGATGTCTTGGGCTGAACGGGTGGCATTCGTAGAATCCTTGCGCAACCGATCGACGACGGCATTATGAAACTTCAACATCGCCAGGTGAAATTGGCTGAGGAGAAGATTTTCATCATTTCGGCTGTCTGCGATGATCGCATTATTGTTACTCGGATCGCGAGGGAGATCGAACCGTTGAGCTCCCTTCCGAGACACCGCTTCTGAGCCAGGAATGGCTTCCACCTTGAATTTGATGTCACCGGAGCTGATATCGTACAGTTCAGGAGATCCTGTGGGACCATTTCCGTACACACTGTCGAGGTCAAACTCGGCGGTCCGGAAATTGGTGGTTCGCCTGGGTTCGGTTCGCTCGAGCAGCGGCGCTTTCAACGCGAGGGTGAGATCATGGTCGAGGAACTGACCGAAGAAGGTGACTCCGGCGGTCATGTTCGGATTGTTGGGATTGTTCGGACTAAAAGTCGGATCGGTAATTGATAAAATCGGATTAGTCAGGTTATCACCGGCATCAAGGATGCCTCCTATCGCGCCAAGTTTCTTCGCTTGTTCTCTGAATTCATCGGTCTGTGGGGCAAAAGGTGGAAGCCCTGGAAACATGCGGCTGAAGACATCATCCGGAAACCGTGGATGGGTTGGGCGAGTCACGGTTAGATTGTTCTTTTCAGAGAGATCTTCTGCGGCAAATGTCTCGTTGACGGCACCGGACGATAGTCCGGCAAGGCCAAGCATGAGACAACAGGTCAATCGAACGCGCATGTGAATTCCTCCTACACTGGAATGATGAAATGGAGATCTTCCGATAATGATCTCATGAAAAACGTTCCTCGCTGCGAGGGCCATCGCTGAACGCGATAGTGCAATTGAGCAAGAGTTGGGCCGCCACGCACGAGCTGAGAATTTGGTAAAATCCCACACAAATGGATCGTATGGGTGAACACAGCCTGTATTGCTGTAGTCGAGCGCCAACGAATGAATGTTCCTAGCGTCAAGACCTGATTCCCCATGAATACAGGTAATACAGTGTACGGATGATGACTGAAGTCTTCTGCATGCAGGTGTGAACAGTCTCGAAGTCGTGAGAGGGGGCAAGCAGTGGGATCGGTTGTCATCATCGGAGGCGGACCGGCCGGCCTCATGGCGGCAGAAGCAGCCGTTGCGGCAGGCGTCACAGTGGATCTGTATGACGCGATGCCGTCAGTCGGGCGGAAGTTTCTCTTGGCAGGAAAGGGCGGCTTGAATCTGACACATTCGGAGCCGATGGAGTCCTTCCTGTCTCGCTATGGTGCAAGCCGGGCGTTCATTGAGCCGTCGATCCGATCATTTACTCCGTCAGCGCTGCAGGCCTGGGCTCTTGGACTGGGGGTGGAGACGTTTATCGGGACATCCGGACGGATCTTTCCGGTCGATCTGAAAGCTGCGCCGCTCTTGCGTGCATGGCTGCGTCGCTTGAGGCAAAGCGGTGTGCAGTTTCATGTTCGACATCGCTGGTGCGGCTGGAATGAGCAGGGGAGGCTTCGTTTCATCACAGCAGAGGGGATGTCTCTTGTGCAGGCGGATTCGGTGGTATTGGCCATGGGTGGGGGCAGCTGGCCTCAGCTTGGCTCTGATGGTGAATGGGTGAAAATCCTGTCTGAGCGGCAGGTGCCGATCGTGCCCATGAAACCGGCCAATTGTGGCTTCGATGTCCGGTGGAGCGAGCATTTTCGGACAAGGTTTGCCGGACATCCGGTGAAAACAGTCGCGTTGGTGGTGAGGGCTACGGATGGGACGGCGATTCGTCACATGGGGGAGTTCGTCGTGACGGCGAATGGTCTAGAAGGCGGCATCGTGTACATGGGCTCAGCTGCCGTTCGAGAAATGATCGCCGCAGAAGGCACGGCGACGGTGTGGCTTGATTTGACTCCTGATCGAATGTTGAAGCAGCTCACGCAGGATCTTTCTCGGCCGCGCGGGAAGCGGACGGTGGCCACGCATCTCAAACGGTGCGCCGGTATCACAGGAGTGAAAGCGGGTCTTCTGCGTGAGGTTGTCCCGAATGATGTGTTCACCGATCCAGCTCGCTTGGCGGCTGCGATTAAATCCCTTCCGCTCACACTCCTGGCTCCTCGACCGATCGAGGAAGTCATCAGTACGGCTGGTGGCCTCTCATTCGAGGCTCTTGATGGCAACTTCATGGTGCGTTCCCTGCCTGGCGTGTTTTGTGCAGGAGAAATGCTGGATTGGGAGGCACCTACGGGAGGCTATCTGCTCACGGCTTGTCTTGCAACCGGCCGTCTTGCCGGAGGCAAGGCCGCACAATGGAGCAAGACTCACGCGATGGGATAACCGTACGGATACCGGGATCAAGAACGTGCAGGGGGTTGTCTCAGGTGAAGAGCCAGTTCCAGAATGTGGTGAGCCAGCTGAGGATCATGTCGATCCATGAGTTGTCTATCTCAGGGGGGTCGGCATGTATCGACGGTGCCGGTACCGATGGTGTGGAAGACGACAGACTCGTTGAGGAAGGCGTTGGGTTCGCGAGCTGAGCCACGACGGGTTCCAGCGTCGGCGATGCGGATGGCGTGAGTGGTTCGGCTATCACGGCTGATGTGGTGCCGGGCTCGTCCTCATCTGCCGCCACCGCCAGAGGGGCCTGGGTATCTTCCCTCTCTTGTCGATACATCGCGGCCGCATTCTGCAACGATGCACTCTCGTGACGAAGGTCTGCGATCTTGCGCGCGAGGCTCCAACTCTGGTTCATCAACGCCGCAACTTGCCCCTTGAGCGATGTGAGCATTGCCTCCGCTCGTTGTCGCATGACCGGCAACTGCTCTTCTTCACGCTGGACGGCCGCGCGTAATTCGGCAGTTGTCGCGTCTTCATGCCGATTCGCGGCCTGCAGCCAGGCGATTTCCTGGTCAAGCTCCTTCACCTCGTCTCGAACCGCTTCAAGTGTACGCGTGTATTCTTGTGTTTCGGCCTTGACTCGTTCGTAGGCGTTCCGACTCACGCAGCCAATCTCCGTGAAGAGCGCTCCCGCCAGCACGCATGCAGCGATCCCTGGAAGTACTGCTGAGACTGTGACGGTAGGGGGTGTCATAGGCCTTGCCTCATGGGTGAGTCCGACCAGAAGCACTCGTGCCGGGTTGCGAGGTTGGGTCGATGTGGAGCTGGGCGTCGTGTCGCAACAAGCGATGAATCTTGCACGATGCCAAGGATGTACACAGATTGGGGGTGGATGTCAACCCACTCGGTACTCGACAAAATGGCTGCTTGGACAACCTGGGTCCGCTTTGCGTACCATGTGGCCATCATGGAATTTGAGCAGCCTCTATCCGTCAGACTCCCAGCGGAGTGTGAAGGTCCCTTACTCGAACGGTTCCTCAAGGCGGAGGCGATGGCCCTGTGGACGGTGCGATCCGCCCGACTGCAGAACATACCGGCAAACGTCTACAGCTTTCTCAGAAAACATGAAGAAGATGAGCAAAAACATCTGGCCCAGTTTGAGTCGTTGATCGGTCGTCAACCTCGTGAACGTGATCGTCTTCCCTCTGTCCCTGGACAATGGCCAGCGTTAGCGGTTCAGATCTACGGGTATGAGTCGTTGGGGTTGGAATTCGCTCGTCTCCTGTTGATGCTGCGACCGGATCTCGCGTCAATTCTTGAAGACGAGGTCGTGCACGTTGGTTTTTTCGAACGGGAGGTTCGACGCATTCTCTGTGGGGATTCCCATGCCGCTGAGCAGGCCTGCGCGTCGGCACGGGCCTGGTGGCGGAGACTGCCGAGAACCGTCGGCCGCTACTTGGAAGCGGACGTGCTTGATCCCTTTCGGCAACACTTGACGGGGCATATTCTTGAGGCGATCGAACGAAGATTCGTGGAGACAGGGTTGTTGAAGATGGAGCTGAGCTGAAGGGAGTGGCTACGTCTGTTCGACAAAGAGGCCGCTTACGGCTCCCATGTGGCGATATTTCTGCTCTCGTTGCGTGACGAGTTGATCGACCGGCAGGTCAAGCAGCTCAAATAGTTGGTTGGTGAGGGTCTTCCCGACGAGATCGTAGATCGCACCAGGTTCGCGGTGCGCACCTCCCAGAGGTTCTGGCACGATCGTGTCGATTACGCCAAGGTCCAGCAGGTCCTGCGCAGTCATTTTCAGTGCTGAGGCGGCCGTCTGAACTTTTTCCGGGCTGTCCCAGAGAATGGCGGCACATCCCTCCGGGGAAATCACTGAATAGACCGAATGTTCCAGCATCAGGACACGGTCCGCAACGCCGAGCGCCAAGGCTCCTCCGCTCCCACCTTCACCGATGACGACCGAGATGATCGGGACGGTCAACCGAGACATGACGAACAAGTTCCGTGCAATGGCTTCAGCTTGTCCACGCTCTTCGGCGCCGATTCCAGGATAGGCCCCCGGCGTGTCAATAAATGTCAGAATCGGACGGTTGAATTTTTCGGCAAGTTTCATGAGCCGCAGGGCTTTCCGGTATCCTTCAGGATTGGGCATCCCGAAATTCCGTTGCATGCGTTCTTTCAGAGTCTTGCCTTTTTGATGGCCGATTATCATCACCGGTCGGTCATTAAACCTGGCAAATCCGCCGACGATAGCCCGGTCATCTCCGTAGACTCGGTCGCCATGAAGCTCAAGAAAATCTCGCGTCAGCTCACGAATATAGTCGAGTGTGCTGGGACGTTGAGGATGACGAGCGAGCTGCGTTCTCTGCCAGGGACTCAGGTTCTGATACAGCTCGTGTTCGGCCTGCGCCAGCTTGGCCCGAAGCTTTCGGATATCGTTTTGGGAGCTGGCTTTCCCCCCGGTGGCCGCAGCAGAGAGCTTCTCGATTTTCTCTTCAATTTCGCGGAGCGGCTTTTCAAATTCGAGGTAGTCTCGCATGGACGTCGATCAATTCCTTGCAGCGATTGTGGATCGGTCGTGGTTGAGTCCCACTAGTATTGATTCCTACGATAGCAAAGAAAGGGCCCCTTTGCCTAGTACTTCCTCGACATCCGACACGAAATGGTCGCTGGGGCAGACGGTCAGGTTGGGGAGGGGATTGGTCTCCGCCTCCAGACGTGCCTCCGTCCGAAACAGCATGGAGACAGTGGTGCTGCCTGGATGCCGGCGGAAGATATCAGCCAAGCGAGGCAATTGCTCCCGCACATCCGGATGATCCGTGAGCCGAATGCGGATCCGTTTGATGGATTGAGTTTGAACGTCAGCTAATGGTTCAATTTTGCTTCCACGAAGCTTGGTTCCCTTATCGCCGCGATCAATTGTTCCGGTAATTCGCACGATGTGTTCCGGTGTCATCATCTCACCGGCCGTCTTAAACAAGTCCGGGAACACGATGACTTCCGTAGTTCCTTGCAGATCTTCTATTGTGAGATAAGCCATACGATCGCCTTTTTTCGTCAGCATGGATTTAACGGTGGCGATGACCCCGCAGATCTTGACCTCACTCCCATCGGCGCAGTCTTTTAATCCCGTCGTCGTCGTGGTGGACAAGGCGCCCAGCATTGCTTCGTACCGCGTCAATGGGTGGGCGGAAATATAGAAACCGGTGAGTTCGCGTTCGTATTTCAATCGTTGAGCTTGATCCCATTCTGCGACCGACGGCAACGGCGGGATCGGTAAAGGAGCGGACATCCCGCGCCCATTCATCTCCTCGCCGAAGATACTGATTTGACCACAGTCACGCTCGCGCTGAGCCGCGGCTCCTTCCTCCACCGCTTGGTCCAGTACGGCCATGAGTTGCGACCGCCTGGCTCCAGTGGAATCAAAGGCACCGGCTTTGATCAGGCCCTCCAACATCCGTTTGTTGACTTTGTGGAGATCAACTCGTCGGCAGAAGTCGAAGAAGGAGCTGAAGGATCCCGTCTGAGTCCGCACGTCCAGGACGGATTCCACGGCGCCTTCACCGACATTCTTAATGGCGGCCAACCCGAATCGAATGGCTCCCTCGGCGACGGCAAAATGCTTTTGGCTAGCATTGACATCGGGGCCCAATACTTTGATCCCCAAATCTCGACATTCTGTAAAATAGCCGACCAATTTGTCTTGATTGCCCATATCGGTCGTCATGAGGGCCGCCATGAATTCGGTTGGATAGTGCGTTTTGAGATACGCCGTCTGGTAACACACGACGGCATAGGCTGCCGCATGCGATTTATTGAACCCGTATCCGGCGAATTTTTGAATCAACTCGTACAGCTTCTCGGCTTTTTTCTCGGGGATCTTGTTCTCTTTCGCGCCGTCGAGGAATTTGACGCGTAGTTTTTCCATTTCCTCGGGCTTTTTCTTCCCCATCGCACGGCGCAGGATATCGGCTTGTCCCAATGAAAATCCGGCAACCTTATTGGCGATCGCCATCACTTGCTCTTGATAGACGATGACCCCATAGGTGTCCTTGAGGATCGGTTCCAATTCCTGAACTTCGTAGGTGATCGTCACCTTCCCCTGTTTGCGTTTGATGAAGTCGGGAATAAGATCCATGGGCCCCGGTCGATAGAGCGCGATAATGGCGATGATGTCTTCGAACCGGTCGGGCTTCAGTCCCGTGAGCAGATCCCGCATTCCGGAGCTTTCCAGCTGGAACAAGCCGGTGGTTTTTCCAGAACTCAACAGCGCAAATGTGGCTGGGTCATCAAACGAGACCTGATCCATCACAAGTGGCGGCGCGTCAGGATGTGTGTCATTGATGAGGGTTTCGGCCCGCCGGATCATCGTGAGGGTCTTGAGTCCAAGAAAGTCGAATTTCACGAGCCCGATTTTCTCGACGTCTCCCATCGAGTACTGGGTCACCACTTCGTCGTTGGCGCCCTTGTAGAGCGGGACGTGGTCGGTGAGGGGGCCTTCGGAAATGACAATGCCGGCCGCATGTGTCGAGGCATGACGCGCGAGGCCTTCCAGGGACTGCGCGTTGGCCATTAGTTCTTTGACCTTGGGATCAGTGTCGACCAACTCACGTAAGCGAGGTTCGATCTCCAGGGCTTGCTGGAGAGAGATGTTCAACTGGTTGGGAATGAGCTTGGCGACCTTGTCGGCGTCTGCGTAGGACATTTCCAGCACACGTCCGACATCGCGGATGGCGGCTTTGGCCCCGAGCGTTCCGAAGGTAATGATCTGAGCCACATGGTCGGTGCCGTACTTGTCCACCACATAATTGATCACTTCTCCACGACGATCCATACAGAAGTCCATATCGATATCGGGCAGGGAGACACGCTCAGGGTTCAAGAATCGCTCGAACAAGAGGGTGTACACCAATGGATCAAGATCCGTAATCCGAAGCACATAGGCCACAAGACTACCTGCTGCCGAACCTCGCCCTGGTCCTACTGGAATGCCGCGTGATCTGGCAAATCGAATGATATCCCAGACGATGAGGAAGTATCCGGCAAACCCCATCGAGCAGATCACCATGAGTTCTTCTCGAAGGCGTTGGTCGTAGACCGCTGAGGCGATGCGACTGGGGCGCTCCGTAAGCCGTGCTTGGAGACCGGTCAGGGCGAGATGTTCAAGATAGGACTCACGGTCCTTGAATCCGTCCGGAATTCGGTATTGCGGGAGGTAAGTCTTGTTTAAGGGAAGGTCAAGCGCACAATGATCCGCGATACGGCAGGTATTCATCACCGCGCCTGGAAATTCCGCGAATGCCGGAGCGATTTCTTCGGTGGATTTCACATACAGCTGGTCCGTGTCGAACTTCATCCGGTGTGGATCGCTGACCGTTTTTCCGGTTTGCAGACAGAGCATGAGCTCATGGGGGCGCGCATCTTCCTTGTTCAAGTAATGACAATCGTTGGTCCCGGCCATCGGGATCCCGAGTTTCTTATGGATTTCCACGAGGCCTGCATTTGCGATGCGCTGATGATCGAGCCCGTTCGCCTGTACTTCCAGGTAGAAATGGTCTTTCCCGAAGATCTCCTGAAATTCTCCTGCCACCGCCATGGCGCCATCCATATCGCGCTGGCCGATGAGATAGGGAATTTCACCGCTCAAGCAACCAGAGAGAGCGATGATGCCGTCGTGATGGAGCTTTAATAATTCCTTGTCGATTCGTGGCTTATAATAGAACCCCTCAAGATATCCTTTACTGACCAGCTTGATAAGATTCTGATATCCGGTCAGATTTCTTGCCAGCAGAATCAGATGATAATAGTCGTTATGTGCAAGCCCACTATCCTTTTTGGCATGTCGGCTGCCTAACGCCATATAGGCTTCGCAGCCGATAATCGGCTTGACCCCCACCTCTTTTGCTTTGCGATAAAACTCAACGGCGCCGAACATGTTGCCATGGTCGGTCATCGCGACGGCCGGCTGGTTGAACGACTTGATTTGGCGCACCAGTGGATCAATCTGATTGGCGCCGTCCAGCAGGCTGAATTGTGTGTGAAGATGAAGATGAACGAAAGAAGATGCCACGAACAGTAAACCTCGTTACGCGATTGTAGTCAGGGTGAACCGAGGAGTCAACGGCGGTTCGTGGTTGTGAGGCGGAGCCCACACTACTCACGAGGGTGTTGCTAACAGCCGTCGATATGCGACGATGATATTCGTTGTGCGTTCCTTCGATCCTGCGTTTCCGCTTTCATATTCAAAGTTTACATATTGTGCAGACACCAGGAACCTTAAATCTGAAAGATGAAGCCTAAAACCGTTGGCCGGAACGCTTCACACGGTGCATCGTCCACGCGTGTAGGTTAGAGTCGTTCTTTGTACTTGTCGTAATGTTGTTTCTTGGCTCCTGCGATCCAATTTTCCCGTTTAATCCGCTCGGGGTCGGTCGCGAGTTTCTTGGCGATTTTTTCGACATCCGCAGGCTTCCATTTGGCGATTTGGATATACGTCCGGGTGCCGAGCTTTTGCAGGGTCTCGGCAAAGACTGGGCCGATACCCTGAATTTTCTTGAGATCATCGCCTTGACTGGGCTTGCTGCTTTTGGAAGGACGACCGGGAACGGAAGCCTCAGTCCCATTAGGGTGAATCTGCGGAGTGGGTGCTGTTGTCGAGGCCAGTGGCGTCGTGCGCAGCGTTGCCCGCAGTTCTTTCAGCCGTTTTTGGAGGCGCTCGATCTGCTCGTCTTTTTCTGGAATGCTCTGAACCTCATTCTGGAGAGCCTGGCGTTCGGTGCGGAGACTCTGTAGCTCATGCTGGAGCGTGGCAAGTTGCTCGTCTCGTTCCTGTACCCGTTGCTCATCGAGCTGATGTTGGGCCTGGAGTTGTTCGTGGGCCATACACTGCTCTTGGAGTTTGGAGGTCTCGACCTTGAGCTCATGCACAGTGCGCGCGTGGGTGCGTTCCCACTCTTTGATCGCGGCTTCCTTCTCATGTAGGAGATGCGTGACCGGTACCAGCTCGTCGATACGGTGGTCACGCTCGGCCAGGGAGCGTTCGATTTCTTGGATCATGCCTCGATGAGCCGCTTCTCGATCACTGAGTTCGACTTCGAGTTGGTGGATGCGGTCCTGTGCTGCTTTGAGCTGTTTGACCTGCGCACGGAGTCGATCGCGGTCGGCCAGACCCTCGTTGAGTTGCGCGATGTGGTCGCGGA
>CABVSA010000098.1 GCA_902500805.1 uncultured Nitrospira sp.
ACTTAGTACGCGCTCTGGCCCTTGGCGTTCGCCACCTGGGCCGGGAACGGATCCAGGATGCTCTTCGGCGCGTTGTTCCAGATCACGTCCGCCAGATTCGACATCCGGCTCACGATCTGCGCCGCCACCCCGCCCGCGGCCCCGAACAACCCGCACCAGCCCAACGTCACGAAGCCCCAGTGTAACGGCGCCGCAAACAGCTCATCCACAAACCAGAACGCATGGCCCCACTCGTTGAGCCCCACGTTCGGCAGAATGAACATCGGCCCCACCACCGCCGCCACCAACGGGAACGACGTCGCTTGGCTATACAGCGGCAACCGCGTCTGCGCATACAGGTAGCTCGACACGCCGCACGTAATGTACAGCGGGAACGTCCCGTAGAACGCCACAATGTGGCTCGCCGTAAAGCTCGTGTCCCGGATGATCACTTGGTGCCACGCCGCATCCTGCTCCAACGTGTAGCTCCCCGCGTAGTACACGCCCCAGATGTAGCACACCAACCAGCCCATCCAGTAAAAGTACCGCTTCAGCTCCAGCTTCGGGTCCAGGTTCGCCAGGTTCCGATCCCGCGTCACCCAGATCCAGCCGATCGACGTCGCAAAGAACAGGGCATTGGCCACAATGTTAAACCGCCACAGCCCCATCCACACCGACTCGAACTCCGGGGTCATGGAATCCAACCCGTGCGAATACCCGAAGGTTCGCTGATACACCACCCAAAACACCCCGATCGCCAACATCGCCAACCAGCCGATCTTCACCGGCTTCGAATCGTACCACTGCGAGACGTCATACCCTCGCTCACTTGATGCTGCCATGATGTGACCTCCTCGTTTGATCATTTGCACCTGTAGGCCGAGACGTTCCAGATCGCATGCCGATTGACGAAGGCCTGATCCGAAGTGTCACCATCACCACAACCTCAGGTCTCCTTCATATGGTACCACCACAAACCTCCTTTCCTAGGATCCATCGTCAGCCTACTGTTAGTTTTAACAAGATCCCACGGCCTGTGCCATGAGGCACATGCCTAAAGTCGCAAGGGAAATTCCACTGGAAGGGATGAGCGAAGAAATTAACCCAGACAGACTGCTACTCGGAGGAGGACGTGAGACCGTGGGCAAGCGCGTACTTTGTCAGTTCAGCGGTGGTATGGAGGCCAAGCTGCTCCATCAACTTGGCCTTGTGATACTCGACCGTCTTGGGAGAGAGCCCCAGCGTGGACGCGATTTCCTTGAGCGTCAACCCCTCAGCCACCAGCTGTAAGATCTCTCGCTGGCGTATCGGCAGACGGTCCTGACCACCGGCCCCCGATGCCGTGTCGGCGATTGCGGCTTGGACCAGATCCTTGGCAATCAACGACGTGATGTAATAATTGTCGTTCTTCACTGCATCAATGGCCTGTAACAGCTCGGATCCCGCCGACCGCTTCAGCAGATAGGCTGAGGCGCCGGCCTTGAAGGCTTGAGTGACATAGTCCTGATCCGCATGAACCGTCACAAAAATCAATCGTGGTTGGGGAATCATCTTTCGCAACCGACGCGCTGCATCAAGGCCATTCAGTTTGGGCATTGAAATATCCAACACCACAATGTCCGGCTGCAAACGTTTCGCCGCGTCAAGTAATGCCCGACCATCCTCTACGGATCCTACGACCTGACAATGCTCTTCGAGCAGCTTTTTGAATCCTTCCAGGACTAAGGCATGATCATCGGCTAAGAGTACCCGGGGCTTGCTCATGCACGCTCCTGCTTGAACGGCACCCAGGCACAGATCCGTGTGCCTTCACCCGGTGTCGAGTCTATCGTGAAAGACCCGGCAACTAAGGAGACCCGTTCCTTCATACTCAATAACCCGAGGCTTCCTCGCCGACCGCCGTCATGATTCATGTCAAATCCAACCCCATCGTCCCGTATCATAAGTTGCAGTCCGTCTCGCACTCGCATCAGCTCAACCTGCACGGTGTTGGCCCTGGCATGACGAGTAATGTTTGCCAACCCTTCCTGGGTCACACGGTACAAGCACGTGACCACGTCCTGCGCCAGGTGCTGCGGGATGTCTTTGCTGATGAACCGGGCATCGAGACCGGTACGGGCCTGAAAATCATCGATGAGGCGACGGAGCGCGATGGACAAACCCAAATCATCCAGGATGGACGGATGAAACTGATAGGCGAGACGGCGCACACCTTCGGATAGTTCGACAATACGATCCTGAATGCTCCGGATCGTACGGACGGTACCGACGGCCGCGTGTGAGAGCTGCCGTTCCAACATTTCGATGTCGATCGACAAGAGCGCCAGCCGTTGATTGATATCGTCGTGCAGATCACGCGAGATTCGCCGTCGTTCCTCTTCTTGAAGGCGAAGCAGTTGGGACGCAAGCAAACGAAGATCCCGCCGATTGGCTTCCAGAGACTGTTCCGTATCAATTCGCTTCGAGACCTCACTGACGAGCGCGTCATTGACGGCCATTAGCTCTTCGCTACGCGCATGTAAGCGTGCGGCCCAGCCTTTGTCGAGCCGCTGAAGCTCTTCCTCGCGTTCTCGACGTTGCAGGAAATACCACACCGGCACTCCGATCAACGCCATGCCAAAGACACGAGTGAGGACGGCCTTCCACACTGATTCGTCGGAATCTCGAGGTGAGAATTCGCTGACAGTGCCAGGTGCTAACGATGCAAGATTTTCCAGCTCGAAGGGCGTCGATAGTTGATGAGGTACAAGCGACAGAACATACTGTGCGACCTCAGTAGGAAAATGGAGGAGCAGTGCGGCGATGCCGGCGGCAAGAATCATCGCTCGAACCCTGGATACAGACATAGACCACCCCTCTCCTCCAAATTATCCTCCTTGGGAGGTCGATCAATCAAGCTGCCGGTGCCGCTTCACGCGCACACACCGTGACCCACCAGGAGCAGATCTTGACGATGCCGTCTGAAATGGAATCTTCCGTAACGCGCGCACAAGAGCCCTCACCTCCATCGCCATGCAGAACCGACCATCAGACAGGGATCGGCTAATTCAGTGTCTGCAGACTCCCGGTCGAGCGGGCCAGATTGACGCGGGCGGCGTTAAGTTGGAAGAGCGCGTTGACAAGATTTTCTCGTGCGCGAGCGACAGCCGAGAGTCCATTCGTCAACTCAAAGTGGCTGGCGGAAGTGATGACGGCATAGCGTTCCCGGGCCAGATCGAGCTCCTTCGTCGCCATCTGAAGACCTGCTTGAGCAATTCCCACCTGTTCCTTCGCCGCCGTCATCGACGCGAGTGCATCATGAACTTCCATGGTCACTTGGTTGAGCACTGACTTCATCCGGAGTGCCTCTTGCTGCCACTGACTTCGTGCTTGCGCGATGCGCCCTTCACGTTGCGTGCCATCGAAGATGGGAATCTGAAGGATGAGCGCCATACCGTAGGTATCGAGGGTATTCGTCCAGCGATTGCCCACCAGCCCGTAGTCGCCCTGTGCGACCAGTGACGGGACCCGCTCCCCCGTCATAGAGGCATACATCAATTCGGACGCACGGACGCGGGTGTATTGCGCCTGCACCTCGGGACGTTGACCGAGCGCATCCTCGACCGCCTTCTGCGAGAGTGGAAGCTCCGGCACATCCGTGAGCCACTGATCGGTCAGCACCACAGCACTGGTCGTCGGTAATGCAAGCAGATTGATCAGGCTCAATTTGGCATGGTCAAGCTCGTACCCCGCCGAGGAACTCTGCTGCCGCTCCACCGCCAGTTGGGCCTCCAGCCGCGCAATATCGAGGCCGGTGGCCAGACCTCCCCGCTGTCGCTGTCGAATCGTTCCAAGTAACTCCTTCATGATCTGCTGATTCAACTCATGCGCCTTGATCAGGGCCATGGCTTTCAGCCCTTCCATGTAAGCTAAGGCCACACCGGCCATCGTGTCGAATTTCTTGGCCTCCGCCTCCTGTTCAGTCATATGCAAGGATTCTCGCGAAGCCCGCCACCGCTGAATCAAGCTGAGACTGAACAGATTTTGCGTCGCACTGATCCGGGCGTCGAAAATGCTGAAGGGGTCGGTACGCACGGGAGACAGACCGATGGTCCCGAGGAATTGTGTCCGCCTGCTCTGCCGAACGTCGGCGGAGAGATTGGGGAGTAAGGCTCCCAACTGCGTCTGCACCTGGCCCTTCGCTTCGTGAACCCGTTCCTTGTACAGCAGCACATCGGGGTTATTGTCTGCTGCGGCCGACAAGGCGTCGCGCAACGTCAACGAGAGGGTCGGCAACGGTATCGGCTGACCAGACGGCCCCTCATCCCTCCCCCAAGCCGGGCTCGTCGTGGCCACAAGGGCGAGCATGACGACGGCCATCACTCGAGGTCGCTCACCGAGACACAGTTTCCCCTGCACCCTCCTCTCCCCTCTCACCGTTCACCCCTCACGTTTCACGCTTCACTTCCTCCCCCTTGCCCCTCATCCTTTGAGCCTCACGGTTTACACCTGTTGCTAGCGCTCCCTCAGACTCTCTTGTGCCGCTTTGAGCAAGGGGCTCAGCAGATACTCGATGATCCGTCGCTGGCCGGTCTTGATTTCAACCGTGACCGCCATCCCCGGGGACAGGTTCACCCGCTTGCCGTCGACGTAAACCGTCGATCGGTCCATGCTGACTCTCGTGAGATAGACAAGTCCGACCTTTTCAACAGGCGCGGCATCATGAGACACGGTCAAGACATGGCCTGGAATCGTTCCATATAAGGTGAACGGAAACGTTTCGATCTTGATCTCAACTGACTGCCCTTCTTGCACAAAGCCGACATCTTTGTTTTCCACCTGCGCCTCGACTTCTACCGGATGTTCACGCGGCACCACGATGAGCACCTGCTGAGCCGGCGTCACGACACCGCCGACGGTATGGACTGCGAGCTGTTGCACCACACCGTCGATCGGGGACATCAGCCGCTGCAAACCGGCTTTTTGACCTGCCTTCGTCACTTCTTGCGCGAGCGAGGCCGCCTTGGTTTCCAACACCGACAGCTCGGCCTGCTTGCTCTGTTGAAATTCCGACACCATGACGCGATAGTGTTGTTCCGCCTCCGCGAGTGCCGCCCGATCTTGGGCCAACTTCTTTTTCTGCGCGGCCAATTCTTGAGCCTTGTCGATCCGCTGCCCTTCGGCTTGGAGAAAATCCATTTTGGTCACGGCATCATGTTCGAGCAACTTCTTGTACGCCTCAGCCCGCTCCACCTCCATCGGCACCGTCGCCTCCAAACGAACAATATGCTCATTGGTTTGCTCGACCACAGCCTGGCGTTGATCGATAAGGTGCTGGGCTGCGGCTACCTTGGCCTGGTACTCCGCGAGCTGATCACGCAACAACTGTTGCTGCAACAGGACAGACGTTCGATCGGCATCAGCCGGAGCATCGAATGTAGTCTGGCCTTTGATAAGAGCCCGTAGCCGAGCAGCGTCCACATTCGCTGCCTGCTGCTCATTCGAGGCCCGATCACGATCAGCGCGATGGAGCGTCGCATCCAACTCGATCAGCAGATCCCCTTGTTTCACCGCCTGTCCATCCTGCACATGAATGGCAGCGATCACGCCGGTTTCATAAGGTTGGACGATCTTGGAGTAGCCGCTGGGGATGATCTTGCCCTGTGCGGTCGCGACAATGTCGATCCGGCCGAATGACGCCCACAACACCGCCGCAGTGAACGCTGCCGCGATCGTCCAGATGAGCGCACGACCGATCGGCGAGGGAGGGACTTGCTGGATTTCCAAGACCGCCGGCAGAAACTCTGCAGCACGCCCACTCGGAGCGACCGTGCCGGACATCCGGCGCGATTCCGCCTGCCAAGCGGCCTTCCACACCGTCCACTGTCGTGACAGCACACCGAACGCCATGTGACCTCAGCTCGTCATCTGCAAATAAATTGCTGCATTTGTTAATCTGACGATCTGCTCATTTGTCGACCGATCAGCAGATCAAGAGATCATCAGATGCCTTCCATTTCACGTTTCACCTTTGGCCACCGGCCTGATGAGCATGCAATCGCGCATACACGCCGCCGATGCTGAGCAGATGGTCATGCGCTCCTTGCTCGATAATCTCGCCTCGTTCCACAACGTAGATACGATGAGCCGCCCGCACCGTGCTCAGTCGATGGGCGATCATCACAATCGTTCGGCCCTTGGCGATCTCCGCCATGTTCCGCTGGATCACCGCTTCGGATTCGTAGTCCAACGCGCTGGTCGCCTCATCAAAAATAAGAATACGGGGATTCGCGACCAATGCCCGAGCGATGGCAATCCGCTGGCGCTGCCCACCTGACAAGGTGCAGCCATGCTCACCGATCACCGTGTCGTACCCATCCGATAATTCCAGGATAAATTCATGGGCGCCGGCCAACTTCGCCGCATAAATCACCTGCTCCATCGACAGACCGGGATCCGTCAGCGCAATATTGCTCCGCACAGAACCATTGAAGAGGAAGTTCTCTTGCAGCACGACCCCCACTTGTCTTCGTAGCCAGGCCGGATCGACCTGAGCAAGATCAACGCCATCGACAAGGATCCGTCCCCGCTCCGGCACATACAGCCGTTGTAAGAGCTTCGCGATCGTACTTTTTCCTGAACCGGACCGGCCGACGACCCCGATCATCTGGCCCGGCTCAATACGACAAGAGAGTTTCCGAATGACCTCCGGACCGTCCGGTCGATACCGAAAGGTGACCTCGTCAAATTGCACGTGCCCTGTGACCTGAGGCAGCGTCGTCCGGTTCGGATTGTAGGATGGCTCGGGCTGCGTATTGAGCACATCACCCAACCGCTCGACTGAAATACCGACCTGTTGAAATTCCTGCCAGAGATTGACCAGCCGTAGAATCGGACCTGTCACCTGGGCCGCCAGCATGTTGAACGCGATCAACTGGCCGATACTGAGATCACCGCCGATCACACGATAGGCTCCGAGCCACAGCACGGTCACCGTGGTGATCTTCTGCACGGCCGTCGCGGCCTGACCGGCAATCGTCATCACGCTCGTCGCACGGAAGCTCGCTTGCACATAGCCGGCCAGCTGCTCTTCCCATTTCCGCACAAGCGGCGGTTCCACTGCCATGGCCTTCACGGTTTGAATCCCGCTGACAGCTTCCACCAAGAATGCTTGATTCTCCGCGCCCCGATTGAACTTCTCATGCAACCGAGCCCTGATCGCCGGCGTAATCGCCACGGACAACAGCGCATAGATCGGCAACGACGCCATGACCACGAGCGTGAGGGTCGAACTGTAGAACCACATCACGGTCAGAAACACGACAGTAAAGAGCACATCGAGCACCACGGTGACGGAATGGCTGGTCAAGAATTGACGGATGTGCTCCAACTCCCTGACCCGTGCCACCGTATCGCCGATGCGCCTCGCTTCAAAATAGGAAAGAGGCAGCGCCAGGACATGGCGGAAAAGCTGAGCCCCGAGGCTGACATCGATCCGATTCGTCGTATGGGCAAACAGATATGTCCGAAGCCCGCCCAAGAGCGCCTCAAAAATTGCCAGCGTGATCATCCCGATAGCCAATACATGGAGCGTGGTAAACCCCTTGTGTACGAGCACCTTATCGATGACCACTTGCGTAAACAGCGGCGTCAGCAGAGCAAAGAGCTGCAGGAAGAAGGACGCAATCAGGACTTCGCCGAACAACCTGCGGTACTTGACGATCGCAGGGATGAACCAGGTGAAGTTGAACTTCAAGTCTTGGAGCCGGACATGGGCCCGCTTTGTACAGAGCAACAATTCGCCGGTCCACATCTCTTCGAACTGCTCGCGAGTGAACACAAGCGGGCGCCCCTCGACAGGATCCTGAACCAGCACCTTCTCCCCTTCGAGTTTGGCGACGACGAAATAGCGTCCGTCCGTTCGTTTGGCGATGGCCGGCAAGGGCATCCCGGGCAGTTTGTTCCACTTCGTCTTAACCAACCCAGCTTTTAAGCCGAGATGTTTGGCGGCTCGAAGGAGATCTGTATCGGAGAGCATCTGCCCAGATTGGGCGAACTGATGCCGTAGCTGGGCGCCGTCGGCAGGAAGGTCGTGAAATCGCGCAAGAATGAGGAGGCAGATTAGACCGGTATCGGTTTCAGCGAGAGCACTGGCAGCATGTTCGCTGCCCAGTGGAGACGAGAGAACGCGCGCAGCATTGGCTGACATCCAGCCATCTTAGGATAGCGCCGCCTGACGGCCAAACGTTTTCAAGGATTGGAACAGATGCACAGTAGGTGATTCAGCTGAGCCATGGGTTCTCCCAGTCTAATCTCGAATCAGGCGCAACACACGGCATGAGCGAATCCATTGTGCATTCATGCTGGGATATGAGTCCACACAGGTGATGAATGTCTCGCTCTCTGAGACACACAAGAGCCACACGTGCGTTTTACGCTTCGCGCGTCCCTTCCTACCCCTCACGCTTCACCATTCACCTCTTCAACATCTACTGCCAACTCGCCGCGAGAATGGCCTGCACATCTTGTGGGCGTTGATCAATTGCTTGATCCCAAGTTAGGCCGGACTGCTGACTGAACGAGGCCATGGCTTGAATCAGTTGATCCACCTGCGTACTGAGCAACAGCGTCCCATTCCCAGCCTGTACCGTTTCAATCTGATGATTGGTGCTAAGGTACCAGTCCTTAATCGTGACCTGGTCGGTGGAACCATGCACAGCCAGCCGCAAGTCATTGACCTGGCGACTGATGACGAGATCGAGGGGATTGATCGTGGCATCATACTGAAGGAGATCACTGTTCCCAGACGTGCTGTCATTCTCGACGATGACATCCCGCCCCTCACCACGATCGATGAGGTACGTATCGTTGCCCAACCCGCCGCGCATCGTGTCATGGCCCGCTCCGCCTACCAGTTGATTACCTGCGTCGTTGCCAGTGAGCCTGTTGTTGAGCATATTCCCTGTCGCATCGATCGCTGCGGTACCCGTCAGCGCAAGGTGCTCCAGATTGGCTCCAAGCGCCCAGCTCACATCGCTCTGCACCGTATCCGTACCTTCGTTCGCATTCTCAATAATGACGTCACCGACGCTCACGACATAGGTATCGTTGCCCGCACCCCCAATCAGCTGATTCGCCGCACTGTTGCCCGTGAGCCTGTTGTTGAGCGCATTGCCGATGCCGTTGATGGCGGTGATGCCGGTCAGCGTGAGGTGTTCTACATTGGCCGTGAGGGTATAGCTCACCGTGCTCTGTACCAGATCGGTCCCTTCATTGAGATTCTCCGTGACAATATCGCCCTCGTGATCGACAACATAGATATCGTTGCCAAGGCCACCCACTAGCGTATCGGCACCAACCCCGCCGTCGAGCCTATCATTGCCATCTAATCCCGTCAGGGTATTCGCGGCGCTGTTGCCCATAAGGATGTTATTGAGACTCGTGCCGGTGCCATGGATGGCCGTAGAGCCCATCAGCGTTAGGTTCTCCACTTCCGTCCCTAAAACATACGTGATGGCGCTTTGGACCGTATCGGTGCCCTGGTTAGCTATTTCGGTCACCACGTCCCCTACGTCATCGACGACATAGGTATCATTGCCGATCCCTCCGATCATGGTATCGGCGCCTGCAGCCCCATCAAGGATGTTAGCCCCTCTGTTCCCGGTGAGCATGTTGTTCAGACTGTTGCCCGTCGCGTTGATCGCCGCAGTGCCGGTCAGCGTGAGATTCTCCACATTGGCACTGAGGAGATAGCTCACACTGCTCTGCACCAAATCCGTACCGTCATTGATATTCTCGATGACGACATCGCCCTCATTGTCAACGATGGAGGTGTCATTGCCGATCCCTCCGATCAGGATATCCGCTCCTGCTCCACCATTGAGGGTGTCGTCGCCCTCGCCGGCGTCAAGGGTATTGGCAGCACTGTTGCCAATGAGCACGTTGTTGAGGCTGTTACCGGTCCCGTTGATCGAGCCAGCCCCGGTCAAGGTGAGATGCTCCACATTGGCAGCCAGAGTCCAGGGCACAGCAGTTTGGACCGTATCAACCCCTTCGTTGAGCTGCTCCAGCACCGTATCGCCGGTGCCGACCACATACATATCGTTCCCGGCTCCACCAGTGAGGACGTTGGCCGCACTGTTGCCCCTCAGCGTATTGTCCAACGAGTTTCCAGTCCCGTCGATCATGGCCGAGCCTGTCAGTGTGAGGTTCTCCAGATGTGCACCGATGGTATGCGTGCGCCCGGTCTGCACGGTATCGATGCCTTCGTTCTCGAGCTCCGTCACCACATCGCCCACATTGTCGACGACGTAGATGTCATTGCCCTGTCCCCCGATCATGGTATCGGCGCCCGCTCCACCATTGAGTATATTGTTGGCGTTGTTGCCGGTGAGACTATTATTGAGGCTATTGCCGGTTCCGTTAATCACGCCCGTGCCGGTCAAGACCAGATTTTCAACGTTCGCACCCAGGATATACGTGATACCGCTGTAAACAGTATCCGTTCCCTGATTCAGGGCTTCCGTGACGACATCACCGACGGTATCCACGACAAAGGCATCGTTGCCCAGACCGCCGACCATCGAGTCGACCCCTACTCCGCCATCGAGCAGATCGTTGCCGGCGAGTCCTTGCAACACATCATCTCCGGCGAGACCTTGGATAATGTCATCGCCGCCGGCCCCGACAAGGGTATCATTCCCCTCGGTACCAAGGATCGGCAAGATGGTTAGGACAAATACATCGCTGACACTCAGCGTCCCGCTGTCGGTCGCAGTGACTCGCACATCGAGAGTGCCGATATCCGGACCTTGTGGTGTCCCACTAAACGTGCGGGTACTCGGATTGAACGTGAGCCAGGTCGGCAGGGTGGTGCCGTCAGCTCGTGTCGCACTGTATGCGAGGGTATCGCCGGCATCAACATCCGCAACACTGTCAGCCGGCACCATGAAGGTAAAGAGGCTGCCTTGCGTGACCGATTGATCGGTAAGCGGCATCGTCATCGTCGGGGCATCATTCACATTCTGCACGGTGAGCGTGAACGAACTAGTGGCACTGAGCCCACCTGAGTCGGTCGCCGTCACGGCCAGATTGAGTGTGCCGACCTCGCTGTTCGCTGGTGTGCCGCCAAACGTATGGGTCACAGAATTAAACGTCAGCCAGGTTGGCAAGGCCGTCCCGTCAGCTAAACCGGCACTGTACGCCAATACACCGTGTGCGTCCTGATCCACGAAGGTGCTGGTGGGAATCTGGATGCTCAGCGATGCATCCTCTAAAACCGTTTGATCGGCCAACGGAGTCAGCACCGTCGGCGCCTGATTGACCGGCCCGCCCAGCAAGGAGGCGAGACTCGCCGTGCTGCCATCCGCAAAGGCGAGGGTTTCAACCACGAGCGAGCCATTGGCATTGGTCGGGTCGAAGTTCGTGAGCACAAGCTGGTCCGTTTCGCTTGCGCCCACCCCGATAGTCAGCGTCCGGGCCACGTCATCCTGCGAGAAGGTGAGATCGTTTCGAACAATCCCCGTTCCGAATTGAATCCGGTTCCCTTGGCCGACCACCGCGACATCTTCGATCCTGTCGGTGCCGTCGCCGAGATTGAAAAGGTAGGTATCGTCGCCCGCACCTCCAATCAAAGTATCGCTTGAGGGGAAACCTGCCGAATCGCCAGCGGCAAACGTCGCATTCAGTCCTCCATGCAAAGTGTCACGACCGGCACCACCGCTAAGCAAATCCGCACCGGCACCACCGATCAGTACATTGTCCAACTCGTTGCCGGTTCCGGTCAGCGAAGCAAACCCAGCCTCTTCATGAAATATGGGAGCCAGGACGAGATCCTCGAAGTTGTCAGGCAGGGAATAACTGACCGTGCTATGCACTGTGTCTACGCCCTCCCCCGGCAATTCGACAAGAGTCTGACCGGCATGCCGAATGTAGTAGGTATCGTTTCCAGGCCCACCAATGAGCACATCGTCCGGCGTGTTAAATGGATTGGGGTCGGTACCGACTCCAAAGTCGAAGGCAAATGCCGAATCGCCGAAGGGAATGAGCGTATCATTCCCTTCTCCGCCTATCAGGATATCGCTCCCGGAATCGACGAAGAAGAAACCCTCCACCGATCGTGCGAACCCTCCATGTATTACGTCATGTCCGGCACCGCCTTCGAGCACGTTATCAGCAGTGTTCCCGAGCATGACGTTATCCAAGCCGTTCCCGATTCCTACTCGGGCGCTTGGAACCACTGAGCTGTTACTATCCACAAGTATGAGATTCTCTTCGTCTTCGCCCAGTGCATAGTCCACAGAACTAAACACCGTCAGGGGTGGCGCAGCGAGGAAATTGGTAAACAGCCCCAACTCTTGACTCGTACCATCGGAGAAGTTCAGCGTAACCGGTGCGGGAGCAAACCCGTAGATACCGTTTCGAAACCGAACCGTCAGCTGATCCGCCGTATCGAGCACGGTGATCGTAAAACTCAGCTCACCTGAAGCAGAGGATTGCCGTTGAATGATGACATCACTGGGGTTCAGTCCCACCATCTCAATGTGATCGGTATCTGTGGTGAAGGTATCGTTAAAGAGTTGATCCACAAGGACCACATCACGACCATACCCGCGGCCGAACCGGAAGCTGTCATTGCCGGCACTACCGATGAGCGTATCATCGCCGCTCCCCCCGTCGTACACATTGTTCCCGGCCGAATCCCTGAGAATATCGTTGCCGCCGTCCCCGATCAGGGTGTCATTCCCGCTTCCACCCGTGAGCACATCATGTCCGCCGCTGCCTAGCAGCACATTGTCTCCGCTATCCGCATCGACAATCGTGATGCCTTGCCCAGGGTCGGCCCCCAGCACGCGCAACGCCGCCTCGTTCCACACGGTGCCATCGTGAAATCGCACACTTTTTTGCGCAGCGGACGGAGGGTCGAAGAAATTGACGAGTGTCAGTGAATCTTTTGAACCAGGCATCCGCAGGACCAAATCACTCCCCGACTGCACCACCCCAATGTGATTTGGTGCCAGCCCCGGCTCCAGTTGGACGCTATCGATCTCGCCGCTCACGCTTTGATCTTCAATCCGATCCTGTCCGTCGCCAAGCCCAAACAGATACGTATCGGCACCCTCACCACCTCTGAGCGTGTCGTTCCCACCCTGCCCATTGAGTACATCGTCTCCGTCAAGTCCCTCGAGCACATTGTCGCCACGGTTACCGGTCAAGACGTTGTTCAGTTCATTGCCGATTCCTGAATAATGGTTTTCCAGTCCAACCGGGACACTTTCATTGGTTCCTGGCGTGAGTCCGACACGAAGGGTGGGAAATGTATCGAGTAAAGTCAGGTTCTCAATGTGTGCTCCCAAGACATAGCTTTCAGCAGCCTCAACGGTATCAGTACCTGCGTTCGCCACCTCCACCACGAGGTCGTCCGACCCGACCACGTAGGTATCGTCGCCAAGCCCACCTTGCAGCACATTCGTGGCTGTGTTTCCAACCAACCTATTGTCCAGCTCATTCCCGACACCGTTCACAGAGTGATTCCCGGTCAGGCTCAGGTTTTCTATCGCGTCCCCAAGCACATAATCCTGAGCCGTGACAACGGTATCCGT
>CABVSA010000099.1 GCA_902500805.1 uncultured Nitrospira sp.
TTTTCCCCGTAGGATCTCACCTCCAGGGTGGTTTTCCTGGTCAGCGGGTTACATTGTCTCTCCTGCCCAGTCCTCTGGTTAACCAGGGCCTAGTGGCGATATCCCACTTATATACCGACTTGTTGGAGTACAACAGAAATCCGCTGCTCCTCCTTAACCAGAACAACATGAGATCCTTTCGTACGGCTGTTCAGACTCGCACCTATCTTGATGGTGACACACGCTCTATCTTGTCCGTCCTGCCACTCCACTTTTCAGGACAATTTCGCAAATATGATCCAGGCGCTCAATGTGTTCATATGCAGCCCAGGGATCCATAGCCACCGCACACACGCCGTGATTCGCCTGGCCCACAATATCAAATGCGATCACGCCATCACCCTGCAACCCAAAACACTCTGCCGTCGCATCAGCCAGTTCGCGGGACAATGCCGGAAAGGCAGGAACCGTCCGACCCACTCGTGTATAGCGTGAAATTTCAGGAAATTCGGCACTGATAGCCTGAAGGTCAATCCCGGCATAAATAGCGGCCACCACATGGGTTGCATGCACATGGACGACGGTTCGTGTGCGTTTAGAGTCCCGCTGCAGATTCCAATGCATCCAGAGTTCTCCCGATGGCTTCTGTTGTTCATTGACTTTTGGTACGCGCAGACCGGTCTCAGGATCACTAACAATCTCCAATCGAACGACATGTTCAGGATGTACGATCGTCTTGCGCCAACCGGATGGAGTGATGTACAAGTACCGGCCTTCCCGCTTTTTCATACTGATGTTACCGTCCCTCGTGGTAATCCACCCTCTCTCATAGCAACGTCTCATGACATCCCCTATAGCCGTCAGCATAATCCCTCCGCTAGAATGTTTACCTGAGCCATCCATGCCTTACTTGTTGACACGATAATAAGTTGACGCTAAGGCTCTCCACACCTCATCCGCCTCAGGAAGGAAGCGTACCATACTTGATACTATGACAAACCCTACCGTGCTGGAGCTGGCATTGTCCTTTCGGCCTCCACTGCCCCTCAGAAATACTCATCTCATGACCCTGATACCCCGCTATGTACCACGAGAGACATCTCTGGCAAACATGCCTCAGGAATCGCGATTCTTTTCTGTTGCGCCACAGTCACAGCTTCAAGGAAGCTGCCATTGGCAAGACGATCGCAAGGCCTTTCCCACCGTCGTCCTGGTCCATGGCTTAGAAGGCTCCAGCGAATCGCGATACATGCGGGGGATCGCAGCCAAAGCCTTCCAAGCTGGGTTCAACGTCATCCGCCTGAACCAACGAACCTGCGGTGGAACCGAACACTTGTCTCCAACCCTCTACAACAGTGGTCTTAGTAGTGATTACCGGGCTGTCGTGAATGAACTCATTCACCATGATGGTCTCAATCGAGTCTGGCTGGTCGGCTATTCCATGGGTGGCAACCTTGTGCTCAAAGCGGCTGGCGAACTAGGACGGACTGAACTGGCTTTGGCCGGAGTGGCCGCCGTATGTCCGAACATCAACCCGACCATCTGCGCCCATGCCCTGGAAGAACCGCGCAATTGGATCTATCACCGTCACTTCGTCACGAAGCTGAAAGCGCGCTTACGACGAAAGGCCTCCTTATTCCCTGGGAAATGGGATCTCTCCATGCTTGGCCACATCACCACCATCAGCGAATTCGATGACTGCTATACTGCCCGAGACGGCGGCTATCGAGACGGCGCCGACTATTACGATCGGGCTGGATCGCGACACGTGCTCGATAAGATCGCGGTACCGACTCTTATCATCACGGCACAAGACGATCCATTCATTCCTTACACCATGTTCACCGAGGCGAAGATTCAGGAGCACCCCCAGATCGCTGTGGTCGCGCCTCATCATGGGGGGCATTGCGGGTTCTACCAGGGCCGACGCCAAGAGGAAGATCCCTACTGGGCGGAGAACCGAATCCTAGATTTTTTACGAGGCATGCGACCAAATCGATCCTGATAGCATGGATCATATATTTAGGATGGCCCAAATCTTCCCCGGCTCACCCGGCACAAGCTGGGGTAGGAGTCAGCACTCGTACGAACCGCTCCCACCAGAGAAAGCCCACGCCGAGGTCGGCGATGGGCGTTGCGCGAGGATCGTTCAGACAATGCTGGGTTCGAGATGCGTCCGCACCTCGTCACGGTATGTCCGAAACGGGTCCAGCATTGGGAAAGGGGCATGACCTCGGACTTGGAAAATTGACCAATTGATCACATAGGCAGGAAATAACCCATCAGGGTTCGCAACTCGATCTGCATCGGTAGCCCCCCCCCCTTCCAAGAGATACCTGACCAACGCACTGCGCCCATAGGCGCGTGTATTCTTGGGGGCCTCCTCCGTCGCAATCTGAATCAACGCATCGGTCGTCATGCGAGGAACCCGTCCCTCCTCCACAAGCCCATAATAGAGTCCCTTGGCCGGATTCAAGTTGTGATACTCCAAATCCAAACTCTTGAGCAGAGGATCGCTCCAGTCCACTCGTTCGGCTTCTCTGAAACATTCCAACAACCACAGCTTTGAGGCCCAATCCACACGGCCAACCAGCTTCTGATAATCCCCGCGCAGATCGTTGAGGACCGACGCCCATTGCGCAAGGACCCAATCAGTTTCCTCATCCTGTCCCCGACAATGCCGCAGCGCACAATCAAGAAACTGTTCCTGAATATCAAGAGCCGATATGGTTCGTTGAGACTGAAGTCGAACGACCCAGTTCCGCTGTTGGTCCTGGGAGATTTCTTGTAGCGCCTCCACCGGTTCATCAATCTCCAAATCCTGAGGGGCATGCCCTTCCTCAATCAGCTGCAAGACCAATCCGGTCACACCAAGTTTCAACGCCGTCGCATACTCAGCCATATTGGAATCGCCCAAGAGCAAATGGATCCGACGAAATTCATTGGGATCGGCCAACGGTTCATCTCTCGTATTCACAATCGCCCGATTGTGCTGTACCCACTCGAAGAAATCATTGACGATGTAGTCGCTCCGTTGGGAAATTTGAAACGGCAGGTTCGAGCCACCTCGAACACCGACGGTCGCACGTGGAACAATTAATCGATCCACCTGAATCCAGGCATCCTGCGGACTGGCGGCACCGATACGCCCGGCTCCGGTAAAGATCTGTCTGGTGACCAGAAACGTCACGAACGGCGCCAACCCACGCCTTGAAAACGGAAATCGACGAGAGACAAGATAATTTTCATGTGAGCCAAAGGTCGCATCCGTCTCATGGTCGATGTTGTTCTTGATCAGCGATACGTGCTCGGACAAACCAAGATCTTCGATCGCCCGCTGCAGCAAAAGATCTCCGGCACGGTCAGACGCGACAACATCCGTGAGGGAGTGACATTCGGGAGAGGCATACTCTAAGTGTCCCATATCCAGGTAGATCCGGCCGCCGTTCGTGATAAATCCCCCATTTCCAGGCGGCTCATCATGGCCGCGATGGTGGAGATCCAGCACGCCTCGACGCTGAACCTGGAATAGATGATTTCTAATTTGATGGGCAAACCAGGTTGGGGAATGGTCAGGCCGGTCCTCGTGGATCAAGAGCCCGTACTCGGTTTCCAAACCAAAAATTCGATGCAACATATGCTTACGTGAGTGCCGAACTCAGGTCCTTGGGAAGCAACGTCTCCAACTCGCCAGCCCCGAGTGTCCGATACTTGGAGGTTCCTGGCACATGGCGATCCAGCAGCGCACATTCGATGGACTTTTCCTGCATGCATTGGCGCACATGGGTCATGAGGGTCGGAGAATCCGTCACCGGCTGATCGGAACTTCCCCTCGCGTCCTTCGGATCCCCTCCGGTTTCATCCGTGTGCCGCTGCGCTCGATCACCGACTGCCCAGGTATGAATCGCGAGGTCCACGGCGTCTTTCAACGACACACAAGACTGCGGTCGAAGATACTCCATCATCTGCTGCTCAACCGACGCGCTTGCCGCAAGGACTGCATACCGGCTCTTCTCTTCGAACACTCCGTCATAGGTGATCGTGAGGAAACCATCTTTCCCAACTTTCTGGCTCAGCTCAGCCAGCATGATCTTCACGATGAACGGAGCTTTAAAAACCTCCTCAAACGCCTGCTTAACGACCGGTGCAATGCCGTATTTGACGAGGCGACTTCCCGTGACATCAGAAGCAGAGCGGTTGAATCCTTCGACATGAGCCATTTCCAACAGAGTGAAGCGTAACTTCTCGAGATCAGCCGGGTGTCCCATGCCCCCGAATGCAAGACGGTCATAGATTTCATATAACTTGGGGGTGCCTTTACTCATCGTCATCAGGAGAATCCCCTGCTCGCATGCCACACCCACCACCGGGCTCCCCTGCGCAAACTGCGCATCAAGGTACTGTCGGCGATTTCCGACTGCTTCGACCCACCGATAGGGTTCTTCGTACATAGCGTGACGACCTTACAAGCCTTTCGATACGTTTGATTCAAACAACGATCGGAGATGTGGATCCGACATGGCCGTTACACCATCGGATGTGATCAACTTCACAACCGGATACAGCCCGGCCTCTCGATTCACACCACCGGTCGCACTATCGAATTCGGCAGCGCACGTGAGCAGCCGCAGCGCCTGAACGGCCGCCTGCTCTTCAGACATCGCACTCAGGGGCTGCTCACCCCAGGTATTCACATAATGAAGAATACCTCGAATAGTGGGCGAACCAGATCCCGACACGGCGTACTCCGCTCCCTCAAACTCCGCGCCAAGAATGTCGTAGAAATAAATTTTTGCGGCCTCTTGTTCAGCATCGTATCCGGCAAAGATCGGAACGACAGCCCCAGTCCCCGCCAGGGCTGCCGGAACATTTTCCTTCAGCAGCTTAGACAGGGCTCGAAGCTTGCCCTCAAAGCTGAGCTCCTGAAGTTGTGTCCGCCGATAGTACTTAAAGGAATGTTCGAGAATGCGTACCATTTCATACGCGGTGGCGGGAACCCCTGCAATCGCCATGACGCTATGTCGATCAATCTCCAAGACCTTGTCGGTGCGGTCGTACATGACCATATTACCAGCTGTCGCACGACGATCCCCGGCCACCAACACCCCATGACGATATTTGAAGGCAAGTATCGTGGTGGCGGTAGTCAGCGTCTGCCCCACTCCGGCTTGTCCGGGCATTCCCAATACATACCCCTGGTCCTTCAGTAGCTGGTAAAAATCACCCTGCATCCTTATCCTCGCTCCAGTAAGGGGTTAGCGGTGAAGGGTACAGAGTCTTTGTCCCTTCTCACGCCTTACCTCCACCAGTCTATTGCCCTGTCCGCTGCCGATATCGTTCCGCCTGCTTCGGATCGACTCGGCGCATCCGCTTCAGAAGGCTATCCTTGTCGGGTGATCCGGTTTCTGGACGACGTGGCCCCCCTCCATCTTCCAGAGGACTGGGAGATTTCGGCATGGGATCGCCTGGCCCTTCTCGTCGTTCTGACATCAAGCTGTATTTCATACGTCCCTATCCTTTCCGTGGGTCCAGGCCGCCAATGCATCAGCCGGGGACTGGGCCGTCTTGAAGAGACCAATACATCGCGTCACCTCTTGCGGATCAAAGAGATCACGCATGTCGAGCGTACGGGATCGGAGCCCGTCGGTAAACCGGACCTGCTCCCACTGAATCGACTGAATCTGGTCCGGAAATTTCTGCACGCAGAGACCCCGTAACCCGCCACGTGTGTCGACCGGACCATTTCTGATCGCCGCTTCAATCACGTCATCAGTCGTCAGCCGCCATGCTTTCCCCTCCGCTTCCAAGCCCATGTAGAGGCCCATCTGAGGATCAATATTGTGATATTCCAGATCCAAACTGGCCAGCCATGGATCGTCCCAATCAATCCGCTCTTCTCGCATAAACGTTTCGAGCAGCCATTGCTTAGTCACCCAATCCAACTTGCCGACTAATTGTTGCCGATTTTGCACCAGCAACTGCAGCGTCTCACCCCATTCCCGCAAGATCCAATCCGATTCCGCGTCGCGACCGGAGAGCGTTCTCTTCGCAGCTTCATAGTACTGTACTTGTATGTCTACCGGCGCGATCGTACGTCCATTTTTTCGTCTTACCACCAGTTTGAGGTCTGGATCGCGTGAGATTTGTTTGACGGCTGCCACCGGCTGCTCCAATTCGAGATCGGGTGCAGCCTCGCGTGCGATCACATCGAGCACCAACTGTGTCGTTCCCACTTTGAGCGCCGTCGCATACTCGCACATATTGGCATCGCCGATGATGAGATGGAGCCGACGATACCGCTGGCGATCCGCATGGGGCTCATCCCTGGTGTTGAGAATCGGTCGATTATGCATCGTATCGACGCCCAGCTCTGCCTCCATAAAGTCGGCACGCTGAGAAATTTGGTACGGCCCTGGAACATAGGGTGATTCTTGTGCCTCGGTCCCGACCTTCCCTGCACCGGCTACGACCTGCCGACTTACAAGAAACGGCACCATGCCGGCCACCAAGGCCGGAAAGGGAACAGCCCTAGGCACAAGATAATTGTCGTGGCATCCGTAACTGTGGCCGTGGAAATCCGTGTTGTTTTTGTAGAGCCGAACATGCGCGCCACCAAGTCCTTCGTTACGCCGCTGAGCCGCACGGTGGACGATCCGTTCTCCTGCTCGATCCTGCGCCACCAGATCGCGAAGCGTTCGGCATTCGGATGTGGAGTATTCCGGATGCGTATGGTCGTTATAGAATCGCGCACCGTTCGGCAAGACAAGGTCGCTTTTCATGTCATGGAACGAAAAGGGGCGATGGGCATCGCGTCGTGCGAACTCATCTTCCTCTTTATCCTGTTGCAAGCCCGAGACTCGGAAACCGCGCGCATCTTCATGTGGATCCTCACCGGCATAATCCCACCGCCGCTCGAAAGAGGCGGCCAGATGAGCACGCACGAGTTCCATTGATTCGACCACCGAATCCATGTCCGGCACATCATCGCGTGTGATACCGTACTCGGTCTCAATTCCAAAAAGACGCATAAGGATTTAGGCGTGAAACGTGAAAAGTAAGGGGGAAAACGCGTCAGGATTTAAACACCTCACTCCTTGCCCTTCACCCTTTACTTCTCAGATGATCTGACTGGTGAGCCGTTCTTCAGCCTGACGGCCTCGCCGGAAGGACGAAATACCGACCACCTGCTCAGGATGATGATCGAGCAATTTCAGCCATTCCTCGGCGGCATCGTCCGGCGGTAACATGTCACCCTCTCGAAATTCCTCGGACACGGCTACCCGGAGATCCTCCTCCAGCAATCCCGCCGGCTGCCCGGACTGAACCGTACGATCGATCGCCTTTTCTTTTGCCCGTTGAACAATCGACGCCAGAATTGCCCCACTGACAAGATCGCCGCGGTACAGCACCGTACTCTGACCACTTCTCAGCCTGATCGAAAGGAGGCGGGTGTCTTCCGTTCGACGGAAGATCGCCTCAATAATGTCTTCGACAAGCGACACCACCGCCTGCACCGGCTCACCCCCGCGATCCTTCACCAACTTGGAGTCGAGTGGAAGATCCGCCGTCAAATAGACTTTCAAAATCTCAGCTGCGGCAGCCTTGTTGGGCCGACCGACTTTAATTTTTCGATCGATTCGACCGGGACGCAACACAGCCGGATCGATCAGGTCCGGTCGGTTGGAGGCCAGAATGATGACGACATCCCGCAACGACTCAATCCCATCCATTTCGCTGCAAAACATCGGGACGAGCGTGTTTGAAATATTGAAAGAACGCATGGCACGCCGCGTCCCCACAATCGACTCCGCTTCATCGATGAAGATGAACGGTAAAGCCCCTTCCTTTCGTCGAGCCCGAGCCTGCTCAAAGAGATCCCGGACCATCCGCTCTGACTCCCCAAGCCACATGTTAAGAATTTCCGGTCCTTTAACATGAAGGAATGCCCCGCTCGTCACTGGCGGACGATTGTCCATCCCTGGTTCCTGTCCCGGTTTCAATTCGCTGAGCTGCTTGGCCAAGCTACCGGCAGCGGCTTGCCCAATCAGCGTCTTCCCGCACCCGGGTGGTCCGTAGAGCAAAAACCCCTTTGGTTGAGAAAATTTGAACCGTTCGAACGTCTCCGCATGCACGAGTGGATATTCAATCGCCTTGCGAATCGCAGTGATCACTTCGCTCTGTCCTCCGATCTGTTCCCACGTGACCGTGGGTGTTTCATCCAGAACATGGCGGCTGGCCTTCCGATCCACCAGTTTCTCAAGAGCTATGCGGAGACTGGGGTCGATTCGAATGTGGTCCCCCGCACTGAGCTCGACACTGAGCAAATCCGTCGAACGCTGCAAAATCAACGACTGCCGGCCCATATCCTGTTCAAACCGCAACCGACCGTCCGGTAACGTTTCAGCCAGTTTCAAAATGGGCCCGTTCCGGTCATACCCCAGCGTCCGAATGACCGCATAGGCTTCATTGACCAAGATCTGGGTGCCGATCCGCAGGTCGGTATCAGTCACGCGAGGATCCACGTTGGCATAATACTCCGCCCCACCGACGACGATACGGGCGAGACCCGGAGCCGGAATCTCAAGCAAGGTGCCGATCCGGTTGGCTGGAGCCGTAAGCTTGGCCACGACCTCGCTGACCTTCTTGAACTCCACCTCGCGTTGTTGAGAAGCAGTTTGAGACAGCATCACGGCATGCCGCAGCTTGTACAGCAGCTTTTGCCGAGGATCACCGTCTGAGAACGAGGCAAGACACTGTTCAATCAACTCGAGCGGATCCGTCCCGGTCTTCAGCGACGGCTCATCCTTCCGGTCATGCTGCGTCCCCTGATCAAAAGAACTACGATCACTCATAGACAGTCCTTTACCAAACAGAATTGAGTGATCCTACCATACGCGTGTCGTGAATTACCGCCACGCTAGTTGACGGCCTGTAGCGTGACCGACACCTTTTCGCGCCGGTTGCCACGGAGGATTTCCACGGTAACGTGGTCACCGATCTTGTGTTCTTCCATCGCATCCATAAGGTCGTCAATGGTGGTCACGGTTTTTCCGGAGACTGCGACAAGAATATCACCCAGTTGGATTTGTCCCGTCATCGTTTCGCGGGCCCCCTTCAGGCCGGCGCGGTCCGCAGCACTCCCGCGCGTCACCTTGCCGATGATGACTCCTTTGATTCCCCATCGCTTCGCCATGGCATCTGGTACCAAAGAGACCCCCAGACCTGGGCGGATGAGCTTCCCGTACTTGATGAGTTCAGGAACGATGCGATTGACGGTATCGACCGGAACCGCAAACCCAATACCGGCATAGGCCCCACTCGGACTCACAATCTGCGTATTGACACCAATCAACCGCCCGGCACTATCGAGCAGGGGCCCACCAGAGTTGCCCGGGTTGATTGCGGCATCAGTCTGGACCACCCCTTCAATCGTTCGATTAGACATTGATTTGATAGTCCGGCCCAATGCACTGACGACGCCCGTCGTCAGGGTGTGATCGAGCCCAAATGGATTTCCAATCGCCAGTACTTTTTGTCCAACTCGCAAATCATGAGAGGAGCCGATCGCCATAGGCTCCACCTGGCCGTCCGAAATCTGTATCTGAAGCACCGCCAAATCGTGATCGGGATCGGCCCCAACCAACTTAGCCTGATGTTCACTCCGATCCGCCAAGGTCACCTTGATCGCATCAGCTCCATAGATGACATGAAAGTTCGTGACGATGTGCCCTTGCTTGCTCCAAATGAACCCGGATCCAGATCCCTGCGGCACTTCCATAACATTGAGGGACCAAATGTCCTGCTGGATGGCGGTATTGGAGATGAATACCACGGACTTCGTCGCTCGCTCAAAGACCGTGATCGTCGTTCGCTCATCGGCGCCAAGCTCCAAGGGTGCAGGCGTCACAGCACGCGGTCTTCCTTCAGGGCCGTCATAGATGGCCCCCAGCGGCTTCCCCCAGTCCGCCGCAACCACTGTTGAACTCAGCAAGAACGTGACGAGGAACAGGTAAGAATATCCAAGTGGGCTATTCACCTAATACCTGTAGGACCAGTTCACGGGTTCGCGCACGCGTGTCAAAATCGACAAGCACGACCTGCTGCCAAGTTCCAAGCAGCAGCGATCCGGCAGTAAACGGAATCGTGACAGAAGGCCCTTGCAGTTGCCCTCGAAGGTGACTGTGACCGTTGTCTTCTCCCGGATTGACCGTATTGTGTCGCCAACGGGGATCTGCCGGGATGAGACGGTCCCAAAACGTGTGCGTGTCGGCGCGGATCCCTGGTTCATCCTCAATGATCATCACGGACGCAGTCGTGTGCTTGACGAAGACCGTCACAATTCCAGCCTGAAGCTTCGCCTCTGCCACGGCAGCAACGATAGACTTGGTGACGTTTTCGATCTGAGTCCCACCGGCCATTTGAATAGTCAGCGTTACAGTCCGAACGGCCATCAGACACTCCTAGGCGGTAAGATTGCGGAGGTACCGGCGGTCATGCCGAGTCAGCGGTTCACCTCGCGCTGCCTCAAGAATCGAGTCAAAAGCCCCTTCGGCCGTCAACCCTCGCACGGCAGCTACGACCTCGTCACTGAGGATCCCCTCTTGCGCCAACTTACCCAGATACGCAAACGCCTCTGCCAAGCTCTCTTTACTCCTGGCATAATAGTCACGTCCTCGGCGCTGGTTACTGTAGGCCTCAAATTGCTCACAGGCCACAAGCACTTCCGCTAATTGTTTCACCCATGATGGTGCCTTGGCTAACCGTTCCGGATAATAGTAGTACAGCATCACCTGCTGCATCCACGGTTGCCAGCCCACCCCCAGCTTCGTGAACGTCGGCCTCACCGCCCGTAACCGTCTAGCCAGGCGCCTGGCATATCCCAACCTCATCTCAACCTGTTCGATCGCCCAGCGATCCAGCAGCACTCCCGCAGCCGCAAGGTCCTTTCGATAGCGCGACACGAACGCCTCCGTCTCACGACCATACCTTGTATGCGGATGAACGGCTCGCCATTCTCGAGGTCTCGTGGGAATGCCTCGTTGTTTCGCCCACGACCAGATCGTGCCAAAGAGTCGTCGATCCAGACCTGCACGGCCGAGGTCGTGCAGCAAACAAGCCACATGATAGAGCCGGACTCGATCATCAGGGTGTCCCAACCGCACGGCGACAGCCACACACATCGTCGCTGTCCTCACGGCATGGGGGCAGTCGTAGCCACGGATGATCCGATCATGGTGAAGGGGATGAGGATAGTCGTACAGACTCATCAAGGCTTTCACGAACGAACGTGAAATCTCTGGCGCCTGTAATCGGGAAGGAACAGATCGTGCCATGCCTGATAGATACATCCACGGGATGATACAGATGCTGGGGAGAATATCGTCGGAAGGAAGAAACTGTCAAGGCGACTTCGAAGAGGAATCGGCTCGCTCAATACTTCCCGGTCTGTTATGCTCAGACCATACTCACCAGTGAACGGTACCAGAATGATGAGGTGGTTACGACGCGGTGGGCTCATCGGGATTGCCCTCATGGTAACGGCACCAATGAACACCGTCGCCGCTTCTCCGGATCAGCTGACAGATCTCACCGGACGAGTCCAGGTTCTGGTGACATTGAAAAGCCGAGATAACTTTTCCAGTGAATACCGGTATGACATCAGCGTCAGAAACCTTTCACCGGATACGATCACCGGCGATTCTTTGGTGATCGTCCTCGACAAGATCACCAATCTCGCAGGTGAGGACCACGAAGCGTTGACCGGGGAATCATTCCTGAAGCGATTCGATGTCCTGGACCAAGACGGCCAGACTGGTGACGGGAAACCCTACTTTCATATCCCGTCTGGATCCGCACCAGACCTCACTCCACAATCGGACAGTCTGCCGGCCAGCATACGCATCAGAAATAGAGACTATGTCGCGGTATTCACTCCGTCGTTTAAGGTCTTTGGACAAAAACGGGTGTTGCCCGACGCAAAGCGTCCGGGAGGCTCACCCTCCACCTCTACTCCCCCGGAACCTGCTGCAGCTGCCAACCGCAAGACCCTCGATATGCTGATTCAACTGCTGATCAAGAAAGGAGTCCTGACGGAAGAGGAGTGGAAGAAAGCCACCAAGCCGTGAGTGAGTCACCCTGTACAGCCTGTATGGGAACTTGGCCCCGTCCAGACCATTTTCTTGAAGATCTTGGATTGTCCAAAGCCTATCTGCACGAAGATCAGTTCTTTCCTGGATGGACGGTGCTGGTCTTTCACCGGCATGTCACTGAACTGTTCCAATTAGCGCCACCTGAACGTGTTCAGCTGATCGAAGAAGTCAGCCGTGTCGCCGGCGCCTTATCCGAGATCTACCACGCAAAGAAGATCAACTATGAACTCTTAGGGAATCAGCTCCCCCACATCCATTGGCATGTGATTCCTAGACTGCCGGATGATCCCGCCCCACTGGAACCGGTGTGGCGCGTACCACATCCCCCTGTCCATCTCACAGGGGTAATGCTTCAACACACAATCGATCGTGTACGATCCGCACTTCGAGAAAAGAGGTAACCCGCACTTGAGCTTATGACGGTTGGCCGTGAATGATGTGGACCGGCCCAGCGATCATGTCTACAAATAAAATCCGATCTGTCACAGGCATGCGACTGTGCTTCAGGGCTCTTTAAAATCCTCGCTAGAGCCATCTTTCATTCAGTCACCCCTTGACAGATACAGAACAACGCTCCTGGCAACAAGAACGCCATCCCCAGAAAACTTCACAACCTGTGGATATCCAGTCAGCAGACTGGGAATAGTATGGACATCAGTCTTATGAAGGGGATAACTCCTGACAACTTTCTAGGAATGCGCAAGAAACTCATAAACTACTCATCGAACCACTATTCCTAGTGGTTCGATTGCGAAGAGGCGGATGCTTAAATAATAGGCACTTTGATAATTTTACGCGTGATTCGCACTCTCCAGACCTGGTTGCAAGACTTACACACAAGGTTATACACAGAAGATGGGGAGTACGGATGTTCCCCCTCATTAACTTCTAGCGAGAGCCCAAGTTCGGAATCGCCAAGGATCTAGCCCGCATTATTCAGGAGCACTTCTGCTGCAATCGCCGATCCGCTGCTGCGATAAGCCTTCGGACGGTGGAATCGCCCCTCGGTCCCTCGACGTACTGCACGAGTACGCCTCAGGACCTCCGGGCTC
>CABVSA010000100.1 GCA_902500805.1 uncultured Nitrospira sp.
AGGTGCTTCGTGTCGCCAAAGAAGTCGCCGAGGTGGCCAATCGCGCCAAGAGCGAATTTCTCGCCAGTATGAGTCATGAAATTCGAACTCCGATGAATGCGATCATCGGCATGGCCGACCTCCTCTGGGAGACGCCACTGACTCCTGATCAACGAAAGTACCTGCGCATTTTTAGACGTGCGGGGGGAACACTCCTCAACCTGATCAACGATATCCTCGATCTCTCGAAAGTTGAGGCTGGGCATCTTGAATTGGAGACCATTGCATTCGACCTCAATGACATTCTTGATAAAGCCATCGACATCTTGGCCATGCGAGCGAATGAAAAGGAGCTCGAGCTGACATCCCATATCGACCGACAGGTCCCGTGCAACTTGATCGGCGACCCAACACGTCTGACCCAAATCATCATCAACCTTATCGGCAATGCCATCAAATTTACCGATACAGGGAACGTTGAGATTCGCATCATCAACGACCCAGACCGGAATACCGCCGGCGCAATCCGAATTTCGGTCAGTGACACAGGAATTGGAATTCCAGTCGATAAACTCACCGCCATTTTTGAAAGTTTCACCCAGGCCCATGCGTCAACAACCAGGCAATACGGAGGGACAGGTCTAGGTCTTGCGATTACCAAACGTCTCGTGGAACAGATGCAGGGTCGGATCTGGGCGGAGAGTACCCTTGGAAAAGGTAGTACCCTTCACTGTTCCCTCTGTCTTCAGGTTCAACCGGAACCGCTTATTCAGAAAGCCTCCCTACCAATCAATCTTGCCGGAATGAATGTCTTAGTCGTGGACGACCATCCGACTAATCGCCTGATCCTTCGTGAAATGTTGAGTACATGGGGAGCTCAGGTGACGGATGCACCGGACGGGAAGGCTGCCTTAGACACACTTCTCGGTGCACGAGAACATCGTCAGAAGTATGACCTTATGCTGCTTGATTGCCGAATGCCCGAGATGAACGGGTTTCAGGTCTTGGACCAGCTTAACCAGTCGCCAGATAAGAATGACCTCACAGTGGTCATGATGACCTCAACCCACTGGGCTGACGATATCGCCCGCACCTATGACCTTGGTCTCGGCGGCTATCTTATCAAACCGATTCGACGCGCGGATCTCCTCCAAGCAATCAGCATCGCTCTGAGTCGGAAGAAGGGAATCTCTCCGCCAACGATGCCCCCTGAAACCATGAAAGCATCGTCGAGTGTTTCAACCAGCCCCTTTCAAGTTCTTCTCGTCGAGGATTCACCCGACAACCAGCTGTTGATTCGGTCTTATCTGAAGAAGACCAACTATCTCCTCGACGTCGCAGACCATGGCGGCATTGCCGTCGAGAAATTCAAGACCACCCATTATGATCTGATCTTGATGGACATTCAGATGCCCGTGATGGATGGCTATACGGCGACCATGGCGATCCGAGCATGGGAACGAGACCACGACCTCGCCGCAACACCGATTATTGCCCTGACAGCCTTGGCTCTACGGGAAGAAGGGACTCGGATTCTTGAGGCTGGGTGCAACACGCATGTTACCAAACCCGTAAAGAAATCGACTCTGCTCGAAATCCTTCATGCCTATAAGGAGCACGCTATCTCATGACACCTCCTGGATCACCGAGCACTCATGCGCCAATACCTGTGGAAATCAGTCGTGATCTTGAAGATATTGCGCCGCTCTTCCTAGAAAATAGACGGAAGGATCTGCAGACACTTCGCGGTGCGGTGGGTGCCCAAGACTTTGTAACACTTCAAACACTGGGTCACCGCATGAAAGGTGATGGCGGAGGCTATGGGTTTGATCACATTTCAGAAATCGGTGCGCGGTTAGAGCATGCGGCAAAACAGCACGATCTGCCCACCATCGAACTCTATATCGTTGAGCTGGAAGACTTTCTCAATCGAGTCACCGTGCTCTATCGGTGAGCATCCTATCCGTACTCTGCAGTCCTTCATTCCGCAATACCTGAGATCGGAGAAGGGTTGACGGTCAGGCCTGTCCATTTTGTGGATTACATGCGTGTTGGAGAGATACCAGTTCCGAACAAGGCGTACCTCAGATGACTCAGAAAGGTACTGGTAGAGTCTCGACCACAGGTTGTGTATAATACCGCTCACGGGAAGCGCGATTCACTCTTCCTCCCCGTTCTTCGACCGCGGCAACAAGCCTGTACGATTATGTGCGGCAAACTCCGCGGGATTCACGAATCGCGCCATCCCAACATCCCAAGCGTGGGGGGCTAGCTCAGTTGGGAGAGCACTACGTTCGCAACGTAGGGGTCGGGGGTTCAACTCCCCTGCCCTCCACCAAAAACATTGCAGTGTTGCTAACCGCAGCTAAACTTGTCAAAACCTCAATCATTCCCGCTCAAACAGTTTCCCGATAAACCAAATCTCCATCAGTCTTGAGAAGCGTGGAGTCTTCATGCCCGGCTTGGGAGGCTAACGCTTATAAAGCCTTGAGGCGGGCTTGGATGTAGTCGTTGAGTCTTGCTTGTGATGTCTTATCGATCACCACCGTTTCGACGCCGCATTCTCCGCCATGGACCCAACGGACCTTCCCCTCTGCCACCGACACCCATTGTTTGGTCGGAAGTCGGACCCTGAGAGCGCACACCTCCCCCTGCTCTAGCGGCAAAGAACCTGAAATTCGCCAACCCAGTGAAGATAGATTCGTGACGGACCCATAGCCGATCCCGTTTCCTCGTTCGTACTTCACGAGAGTGAAGACCGGAAAGCGGTAGTGATAACGGAGCGCAAAGGGCATAGCGTAAAAACCCAGCAATCTGGACAAAACATATTGTAGGAGGGGAGCTATGCAAGGTGCAAGGCGCTCAGACTGCGATTCAAGACACGGATCTTAATCTTTTCGTCATCCTAACCATTAACACCTCCATTGGCAGTGATCCGTCCGTCCACGACACTCAACATGAATCAGGAGGTCGCAGTAAAACGAGCTGTACACTACAACACAATTGTGGGAGTCTTGCTTCAGATGCAGGAAAAGACTGCACCCCTCAGCACACAGGCCGTCTCGGACAATCAGTGAGGATATCTACTGGAGAGGAATCGATGGGAAGAAGAGTGCCGCACTTGGTGCAGACAGTGCTACCATCAGGCAATTTACGAACGGTATTGATTTCGCCCAATCATACTGCGCTGATAATCGCCTCGCCATCCGACTTAACTCCGTCGATAAATACTCGTCGCCCGTTCACTCGTAACCGACCCTCAGCGAAGAGTTGCACGGCGCGTGGATAGACCTTGTGTTCCTGCACAAGGATTCTGGAGGCGAGAGTTTCCGGAGTATCAGCGTCAAGGATCGGCACGGCTGCTTGAATAATGATCGGCCCTTCATCTACCCCTTCCGTGACGAAATGCACCGTACAGCCCGCCAACTTGCAACCCCAGTCGATGGCTTTCTTCTGTACCTCTAATCCAGGGAAGGCCGGCAACAACGAGGGATGAATATTCATCATCCGGTTCGCATAGGCATTGACCAATACCGTCGTGACGATTTTCATATAGCCCGCGAGCAAGACCAGTTCGACTTCGTGCTGTTGAAGCACCTCCAATAACGATCGGTCATAGGCTTCACGACTGTCGGGACGTCCGGCAAAGGGTTTCGGATCGACAAAGAGGTCTTTGATTCCGTGTTTCCGAGCCCGCTCCAGTGCAACTGCCTCTTTCTTATTGCTGATGACGGCAACGATCCGAGCCTGTACCTGCCCCGCTTCAATTGTATCGATCAACGCTTGCAGATTAGAACCTCGACCAGATGCCAGAACCGCCACACGCAATGGGGTCGTTCGGCTAATCGACATACTCGACCTCCGGTTCCTCCCCAGTGGAAGACAGGATTTCGCCGATCTGCCAGCCTCGATCTCCCAGTACCGCCGCACGAGCCAGTACGCCTGACACTGATTCAGGTGGGACGACGAGAATCAACCCGATGCCCATATTGAACACCCGGTACATCTCTTCACGTTCAATCCGTCCCAATCGGCTCATCACGCCGAAAATTGGTGGTATCGACCAGGCCGTACGCGTAATCCTCGCCCGCACACCCTGTGGAAATACACGTGGCAAATTTTCGGTAATCCCTCCTCCGGTAACATGTGCGATCCCTTTGATTGGGAAATCCTGGATGAGAGACTGAATCTGCTTCGCATAGATTCTAGTCGGCGCAAGCAGGACCTCACCCAGCGGGCGATCAAGTTCAGGTACTCGATCGGCTGGCGACAATTTCGCTTGATCGAACAATACTCGGCGCGCCAATGAGTACCCGTTACTATGCAGTCCGGTGGACGCTAGTCCGATAATGGCATCGCCAGGCCTGATCGTTTTGCCATCGACGATTTTTGACTTTTCAACGACGCCCACCGCAAATCCGGCCAAGTCATATTCCCCATCAGGATAAAAGGACGGCATTTCGGCGGTTTCACCTCCGATCAATGCACAACCAGCTTGGCGGCAACCTTCGGCGATACCAGCGACCACGTCTTGAGCCTTTGAGACGGATAACTTCCCGGTCGCAAAATAGTCCAAAAAGAACAGCGGTTCTGCCCCGCTCACCGCAATATCGTTCGCACACATCGCGACCAAATCGATACCGACGGTGTCGTGCTTGTCCATCATAAAGGCGATCTTGAGTTTGGTCCCAACTCCATCCGTTCCGGAGACGAGGACCGGCTCCTTGTATTGACTCGCCTGCAGGCCGAAGAGGCCACCGAATCCTCCTAAATCGGTGAGGACTTCAGGACGGAAGGTCGATCGAACGAGCGGCTTGATCCGATCCACGAATTCATCACCTGCATCGATATCCACACCAGCATCGCGATAGGTTGTCATAATTAGGCCGTCACATCGTGTATGATAATTCAAAGAGCAGCAACGACTAGGAGCCGCATCTTATCGGAGGGTACCGGAGAGGTCAACGCATGCGAACGACGTGAACTTCCGCGGTTCGTCTGTGAGTGCACTCACATGTCGCTTGCAGGACTCCCTAACAGATGGGTCATGAACTTCCCTACCCTTCAGGCCGCATCTCCACATCCAACAGCTTAATCTTTCGGTGAAGATGACTTCGTTCGATCTTAAGATCGTCCGCCGTCCGTGAAATATTCCAATGGTGTTCTCGCAACTTTCGACTGATGTAATCTTTTTCAAAAGCGTTCCGAGCATCGCGAAGCGAGTCATAGGATTTGGTCAGAAGCAGAGGTGCAGCAGAGGGACTTGCGGAAACAGCGCCAGTCGTCCGACCCTGTAATGAGAGCGTGGCCTGTGCGGCTTCAATCGTAAATCCCGGCACCATGATCATAAGCCGCTCGATCAAATTCCGAAGTTCCCGGATATTCCCAGGCCAATCGTATTGCTGAAACACGCCCATCGCCTCCGGAGAGACGTCTTTCATCCGCAGACCTTGTTCTTCGGCATGCAGCTTCATGAAATGTTGGACGAGCGCCGGAATATCTTCCCGCCGCTCTCGCAATGGTGGGACCACAATTGGGACCACATTGAGGCGGTAGTATAAATCTTCTCGAAATTGCCCCTTACCAATTTCCTTCTCTAAGTCCTTATTGGAAGCCGCCAATACTCGCACGTCCACCTTCATCAGCTTCGTTCCACCGACACGCGTAAACTGTTGCTCCTGCAAGGCTCTCAGAACTTTGGCTTGCGTGCTGAGGCTCATGTCGCCGATCTCATCGAGAAACAGGGTGCCGCCATTCGCCTGTTCGAACTGGCCACGTTTCATGGCTATGGCACCCGTGAAGGAACCCTTCTCGTGACCGAACAGTTCGCTCTCAATCAACGTTTCAGGAATTGCGGCGCAATTCACCGCCACAAACGGATGATCCGACCTCGTACTGTGGAGATGGATCGCTCTGGCGACGAGCTCCTTTCCTGTTCCATTCTCTCCCCCGATCAAGACCCGGCTATTCGTCGGGCCAGCCGTTTCAATGAGTTCTCGTAGCCGTTGCATCACCGGAGACTGTCCGACCAGCTCAAATTTCCTCTCGACCTTACTCCGTAACGCCCGGTTCTCCTGAGCCAATCGATATTGCTCCAACGCCTGTTTTACGCGAAACGTCACGTTTTCCAGCGATAGCGGCTTCTCAATATAATCATAGGCTCCCAGCTTAATCGCCTTCACCGCCGTTTCGATGGAGCCATGACCGGAAATCATCATCACCTGGGTGGTCGGCACAAACTCCTTCACCCGCCGCAAAGTTTCCAGACCATCCATCTCCGGCATCCAGATATCCAGGATCATAAGGTCCGGAGGATCCGTTCCATAGATCTTCAGCGCTTCAAGTCCATTGGCTGCGATAGCAACCTCATATCCTTCATCTTCAAGGATACTTCGCAGGGACGTCCGAATGGCCTCCTCATCATCTACGATCAGAATCGATGCTGACATCTACCTCCTCCAAGAAACATCTACGATCGGCCGGCAACCATTACCCATTTCAGCTGTCCGCTGTCGTATGGCCCCTCACGCATCTTGCTACACCGGAAGATCGAATTTAAACACGGCGCCTCTCGGCTGATTGTTACCAACCTGGATCTGCCCCTCATGATCGGTGATGATTCGACGAACAATCGCTAATCCCAATCCAGTTCCCGTTTTCTTGCGAGTAAAATATGGCACAAACAGCTTGTCATGATCCTCGGGCGCAATACCCGGGCCTTCGTCTGCAACCGCAACCACCGCACGTCTGCGCTTGATGTCGTATCGTGTGCCGACCCACAGTCTGCCGCGCTGGTTCATGGCTTGAACGGCATTGTCAAACAGATTCACGAACACCCGCCGCAACTGTTCACGATCAAAGTTGATGGGCGGCAATGCGTCATCCAGCTCGATGACGAACTCGATGTCCTTCTGTGCCTCACGATACAAGGTCACGACATCGCGAAGCACGTCGTGCAACGATTGCCGAGTCATTTGCGGCGCGGGGAGACGGGCGAATTTTGAAAACTCGTCCAACATCTGTTTGAGACTGCCGACTTCGTTGATGATGACATTCGTGGCATCATCAAAGACTCGGTCGAGATCTGGAGATTTCTCGAAGAACTTCTTGCGCAACCGCTGGGCCGATAACTGAATCGGCGTGAGCGGATTCTTAATCTCATGCGCAACCCGCTTGGCCACTTCCTGCCAGGCAGCAACTTTCTGCGCCTTGATCAACTCCGTCAGATCTTCGAACACCAACACAAATCCCAGGTCTTTGCTGGCCTCGTCCCGCATGCGAGAACCTTTCAAACCAATCGTGAGCAACTTGCCCTGTATATCCAGTTGCCCCTCCAAATCAAAGTCATCACGCTCATCGCTCAACATACGGTCATAGGCCGTCTGAAACAAGTCCAGGCCGAACTCCTTGAAGACATCATTGGCCGGTCGCCCTCTCAACTGATCCCCAACGAGTCCCAGGATGCGCTCAGCCGAGGGATTGAACGTGGTAATGATCCCATTACGGTCGATCGACAAAAGGCCGGCGGCGATCGTATCGACCACGGTTTCAATGTAGGCACGGCGGCGATCCAGCTCGACGTTGGTATTGCGCAGCGTCAGGTTGGTCTCCTCCAATTTGGACTTACTCCCCTGGAGATCCTGTGTCATGCGATTGAACGACGCGATCAATGTCCCGATTTCATCGGTGGCCTTCGCATCAATCTGAACGCTGAGATCCCCATGAGCCACTGCCTCAGTGGCCTCCGCCAAGCGTTGGATTGGAACAGTGATGCCACGGGCCACATAAAACCCAAACCATGTGGCGCTGAAGAGAATCAAGACCGTCACCACTGCCACAAACAGGTACGCTCCGGCTTTGATCGGATTCTTCATCGCTTTGATCTGTTTATATTCCGTATATTGTCGACCGATCCCCTCCATCTTGGTCAGGAGCGACTCTGGAACATACGTTTCCACCACTACGACGCCTTCGATCTCCCCACGTCGGCTCGCGGACGCCACTGGAATGGCCGCGCGAACCAACCTCCCGGTTTGCGCCTCCTGGACCGACGTAAACTCTTGTTTGCCGTTAATGACCTGCAAGACCAATTGACTAATCGGCAAATCCAACACTCCGGGTGGAAGCTCAGCATCCAACGCTTTGGTCAGAGTCTCCATTTTGTTTGAAAAGACCTCGATTCCTGCCACTCCGTACTCCATGCGTTTTCTCGCCATGGCAGCGATCAAGAGATCCCGCTGGACCGGAATCAATAAATCTTCTCGAAACAATTCCTGGGAAATCGCCCTGGCGCTATTCACGGCCAGCGCCACATGCCCCGCATGCTGCATCCGAGCGACTTCATAGGAATCTTTCATGACCTTTTCGATATGTTCACTGAACCAAACATCGACAGCTTTGTTGACCAATCCGCTCGCCACTAACGCCAGCAGCAAGGTCGGAATCAGAGAAAACCCGATAAACGCCGCGATCAATTTCGTTCGAAATCCTGACCCGACAAGCCGATGTCGGCGTTCAAAGTAGGCTTTGATCAAATTTCTTGAGAGGAGGAGCACCAGGACCACCAGGCCGATCAAGTCCAAATTCAGCAGGAGCAGCACCAGTGCGTAACTGGTTGTGGGGAGGAATGAACCGGTCTCCTCACTACCTGGGGCAACCACCTGTGAGTAATAGAAGGTCAGGGCGACACAGGGGATCAACAGAATAAGAACGATCCAGACCGGACGGAGGTGGGGTGGTTTTTGGTCGAATTTTCGTGAGTGGTCGGGCAAAGACCGATGTATGCTCCGACTGAACACAATGGGTTGAACTTCGTCGATCTCTCCGGACGCTCGTCTGAGTGTCCCGCTCGGATGGTTCGGCTCAGGCATGCACGTGTCCTTTGGGCACCCTCACGACAGGGCAACAAGCTTGGGTATCACTATAGCCGACATACCGGGCAGGCTCAAAGCCTACCGCACAAACAGCAGTGTCCGGAAACCGAGCAAGACAGCAAACCGTAAGATGGGAGACTACTTCGGCGAAGCGAGCGTGACATACTTCATACGAAGGGCATAGAGCATGTCGCGCAGAACCGTCTGTTCGTCAGAGGTCAGATTGCCTTTGGTCTTGTCTTCCAGAACGGACAAGAGATCGATGATTTCTTTCGCTTGCGGCAAGTTCACAGGCATTGAGGGTTGTTGAGGATCGAGCTGCTCACCCATCAGCATGAGCGACGAGGAGCCGAGGGAGATGACGAAGGACGAAAAGGTCACCGGAGGGACTGGGACCGATTGAGAGGATTCCGGCTGGGGCGTTCCCACTGATGTCGAAGTATGAGCGGTCGAAGCCGTCACGGGAGGGGCTTCAGTTCCTCCACTGGCTCTACGATCACGAATGACAAACCCTTGCTCTTCCGCCATAAGGCCTACTCCCACCGAGTTGAGAAATACGTCGGTACCCTACCATAGGAACTAGTTCGTCGCAAGCCATGAACCAGATTGAAGAGACGGTCTCACTCGGTATAGAGTGACGGCATTTCGACGAAGGCCAATGGAGTATCGTAATCTGTATGTCAGCACGGTTTGACAAAGTTGTCGAGGTCATGGCGGCGCTTCGCGCCGTAAACGGATGTCCATGGGATCGGAAGCAAACGCACGAGTCGTTGAAGCCTTACTTGCTCGAAGAAACCTATGAAGTTCTCGAGACGATCGATCAGCGTGATACGCAGAAGCTCAAGGAAGAGCTTGGTGATGTGCTGTTACAGGTGCTCTTCCACAGTCAGATCGCGGCAGAGGCCGAGTCCTTTACAGTTGAGGATGTCCTGGACACCCTGGCCACCAAACTCATCCGTCGGCACCCCCACGTCTTTGGTGCAAGCGATCAAACATCCGGGGTGACGAACAGCGAGCAGGTCCTGAGCCAATGGGAGCAGATCAAGCAAGCCGAACGTGAGGCGGCGGGAACCAAGCAGTCGGCGCTCGACGGGGTACCGAAGACCTTACCTGCGCTGTTGCGAGCCTATCAGGTTCAGGCGCGAGCGGCACGGGTGGGATTCGATTGGCCCCACAATAGCACGGGCCTCCAGCAGGTATTTGGCAAGATCACCGAAGAGGTGGACGAACTGCGGGAGGCGCTCGCTCAGGCGCAGCAACAGACCGACACGAGCCCAGCACCTCTTCAATCTAACGGACAAGAACAGATTGAAGCGGAATTAGGCGATATCCTCTTCTCGCTGGTCAACCTGGCTCGCTTCATCAAGGTCAATCCCGAAGAGGCCTTGCGCCGGGCGACGAACCGATTTGTCGACCGTTTTCAACTCGTGGAAGCAGGCGCCGCGCAACAGGGCCGACCGTTGACAGAGATGACACTTGCAGACATGGACGAGCTCTGGGAGGAGGCCAAGCGCCGATTGCATGACGCCCAACCAGGCTCGCCCCAACAGCACGGAGAGCACAGGCCATGACTCAGGATCAAGGACCCTACGAAGAAGGAAAACGTGCCGGAGCCCACCCGCTTCTCGTGGTGTTTGGGATATTGATCGGCCTCTGGTTGTTCGTTGCCCTGATCGTCCCCAGCTCGAAAAATAAACAGGCCGCCGGCACCGAAGGGCCGAATGTCTCGGTCATCGAAGATCCGGAAGCGGCCCCCGTCATGTTCAAAGTCCAGACGACCATTCTGGAGATGAACACGGTGAGCCTCGTCGTGCCGCCACAGGCCACGGATAGCCAGATCGTCGCACTGCTGAAACGCTTGAAGGACGCACGTCTCGAGGGTTCTCTCGGCACACAGCTCCCAGCCACGACACCGGGCCACAAGCTGGGTGACCATGCCATTGCCGACATCTTGATCTTTTCGGAGAAGCAATTTGCCGAGACAGAGACCATCCGCACACTCACACGAGGTGCGCATGCACCTGGCACGCTCTACCCGAATGCCGTTCCCTTCGAAGTGGCCATGGAACAAGTCCGCGGCCACTACCGAATCGACCTGAATGATACCGGCAACCCCGACAACGGGTCGTTGGGATTCGCGGATGAATCCGGCGTGCACTCGAAGCAATACCGAAGAATTTTTTGAGGGAGGGGGACGGAGACGACAAGGTATCACGACAGATTACAGGCCGACGCGTTGCTTCACCTCTTCTCGAATCGCGGCCCGTTCAGCTTGAAACCGCTCCTCGAGTTTTGCAAGCAGATGGGCCAACGGCCCCACAAACGGGGCCAGCATCACATCGCGTCGTTCTAGAAAAAACCCTTCTGTTTCAGCGATTTGGATCTTCCAGTCGGCAAGGTTCTTCGCCAGCAGATTACTGATCATCAATTGCTGGCCGGGTGAACCGGCTACCTCCCCCAGAAGACGGCCCCTGAACACCTCCAGTTCATGCGGCAGAGAAATCTTCACCCGCACGCCATGCGGCGTCGGCCAGGTCGATCGTTGAATAGCGTAATCGTACGAAAACACCTGCTCTCTCGGCTCACGAAACGGGCCGCTCACACTGATGATAGTGAGGCTACTCTCACTGGACGGCATCGGCACAGCACTCCTGAGATAAGAAGGGCCTGAAAAGGCAGAAAGACTACTATAAGAGCTTGCACTTCGCCTGGACAAGAGGCTATTTTATTATTTTATAGAAGTAATTCAATCTCCCTCTCTGGGGCACTGCTGCTTGGGCACACTCTCCAAGAGTGGTGCTCGCCACGACCAGCAGGGGCATGGAGATCGAAGGCATGTTTCAGGTTTCTGATCAACAAGACGACGGCGGAACACACCCTCCATCGAATCCGAGCGTAGTCAGTAAAGCCTACCCTGGGCTGGTCTTGGTCCCTCCCAGTGAGCGAACGATTTTACGACGTCGGATTGTACGGGGCGCACTCGTTCTCGTCGCCGTTACCTGGACCGTCTGGACCTTTACAACCCAGCCCCCGACCTCCGACAACCACACACCCTGCCAATCCGAAGCCGTTCAAGCAGGCACGGAACATTCCACGGACGAATGCGGCACAGCGGCATCAACCACAGACGCCGACGCGCGTCCAAGCGACTTTAGCCTGACACAGTCCTCATCGGTTGCAACCTCGGTCGAAGCGTCACCGCTGCCAACCATCGCGCAGCCAGATCCGGACCAGCCTCAGACTCCACCCATGGTGGAACACCCGGCACCGGCACATACTGCACCGACCGAACTTCGCACAGAGCCACAGGTCAGACACTCAGACCACGAGAAATCAGCAGTTGCTCGGCTGCAGGAAAAGCCGGTCGTGAATCAGGAGAGTGACATACACCTTGCCGAACAAGGCGACCCCTTTGCGCAGTATCGTCTCGGACGCCATTTTGCGCAGCAGGAGGGCCGACAGGCACCAGAATCCGTCAGTTGGTATAAGAAGGCGTTTGTCGGATTACATCGTCTCGCGGAGGCCGGGAATGGACAGGCCATGTATGTCCTTGGCGTCATGTATGCCTATGGGCGTGGTGTCGAACGCGATCTCAGCCAAGCAAGGCGGTGGCTTACCCAGGCGGTGGAGCATAAGATTACGGCCGCCCAGCCCGTCCTCGCGAATCTTCCACTTTCAGCTCGCCCATCTCCCAATCTACAGATTCACGCCGCTGAATCGGCAAAACGTCGCAAACAACAGAACTGAAATGATGGAGTCCTCTGATCCGGGAACTACATGATTTACTTCGCTGACTGACACGGCCTACCAATAAATGATGTCCGAATTACTCCCAGGTCGGTTTGACATTCAGTGACAGCAGTATTGAAACGGCCGAATAAGGCAGCGATTAAGCCGTCATTATACCGATGCACGTCTCTTCAAGTCCGCAAATCGCATGAGCTAACTTGTTCTATTTGGGGAAGCCTTCCAGCCCTCTACTGACGGACACCAGCCTCTTCACCTTCGAAGCTATGTAACGGTTTTCACTCGTTGGTCAACAAGAAGTGAGTAAGAAAACACGTTTTCTGAGTATGCGTCGACAGTTAGTGTGGATCGCTTAATTTCTTTTTATTGGTAGTGAGCAAGTTCGGGGGTGGCCCAATCGGCTCAAAGTTTTTTAACAGCGGAACATTGTCTTTCTGAACCCACATCAGATCGTGGTTATAGGAGTCACGAGGACCCCAACTACCCGTGAACGTCTTACCGTCCGGGGTAAAGGTCCAACACATATCTT
>CABVSA010000101.1 GCA_902500805.1 uncultured Nitrospira sp.
GCGGACGCGACCAAAACCACGGTTGAACAGATTATGTCGGCGCCCATCGTGACGATCGAAGAAAATAAGACCTTGCTGGATGCGAATGATCTCATGGCCCAATCGCACCTTCGTCATTTGGGTGTAGCACGTGACGGCCAGTTGGTTGGAATCATCTCGGTCCGAGACTTGGTCGTCTTCTTAACCAATCTCCCTCGGAAATAAGGCTCCTCGCTATGGAGTTTTCGATCCATCGTCATGAAGCTCTCACACGGGATGGTCAGCTCAGGGGAATGATCTCGGTTCGAGACCTTGTGGTCTTCCTGGCCCATCGTTCACAGCAATAAAGGACACGCCATGGGGTTTCCAATCCATCGCCTTCGTCGACTCAGGCAGCAGGAACCGCTACGACGGATGGTGCGAGAAACGCATCTCTCGCCGGCGGATTTTATCGCTCCACTGTTCGTGACTGAAGGGCAGGGTCGGCGTGAAGCCATCGAGTCGATGCCCGGTCAATGTCGACTATCCATTGATCTGCTCGTCAAAGAGGCGGTTGAGCTTCGTGCGGTCGGGATTCCAGCGATTATTTTATTCGGCATTCCAGCGTACAAGGATGACCGTGGCAGCTCAGGCTTGGATCCAAACGGGATCGTGCAGCGAGCCGTCAAAGCCGTTAAGCAGGAAGTGCCGGAGTTGATGGTGATCACCGATGTGTGTATCGATGAATACACCAGCCACGGCCATTGTGGCATTGTCCGAGATGGGAAGATTCTCAATGATGAGACCCTGGACTGCCTGACGGCCATGGCACGCACCCACGCCGAGGCAGGAGCCGACATGGTGGCACCATCCGATATGATGGACGGGCGTGTGGCGGCGATTCGGAGAGAGTTGGATCGGGCTGGCTTCTCTGACCTACCCATTATGGCGTACGCGGCGAAGTTCTCGTCCTGCTTCTACGCACCGTTTCGCGATGCAGCCTTCTCGACTCCTCACTTCGGCGACCGGCAATCCTATCAGATGGATCCGGCCAATGCGCGGGAGGCGCTGCGCGAAATCGACTTGGACATCAAGGAAGGGGCCGACATCATCATGGTGAAGCCGGCGTTACCGTACCTCGATATCATTGCCACCGCTCGTCGCCGTATTCTCCTTCCGCTGGCGGCCTATCAAGTGAGTGGAGAGTACAGCATGATCAAAGCTGCGGCGCAGGCGGGATGGCTTGATGAGTCGCGTGCGATGATGGAATCGCTCTTGGCCATCAAGCGGGCAGGGGCCGACCTGATTCTGACCTACTTCGCCAAAGACGCGGCTCAGCTGCTTCGTTCACCTCAATGAAAGTAACCCGCGGATATTCCGGCCAAACGGGCCGACCCTATCCCGTGGGAACCATCGGGAATTTTGATGGGCACCATCGTGGCCACCACGCCCTGTTACAGCGGGTAATCGAGACGGCACGCAAGAGGGAGGGAACCGCAATGGTTCTCACATTCGATCCACATCCGGTGAAAATTCTGGCGCCTCAAGCCGACTTTCGGTTTCTGACCGATGAGCATGAAAAACTCGCTCGCTTCGAGCAAGCAGGCATCGATGAAGTGGTGCTCGTGGAATTCACTCGAGCGTTCGCGTCGCTGACTCCGGAACTATTCGCGGCACAGGTGCTGTCCAAGGGACTTGGCCTCAAGGAGATTTTCGTCGGAGAACATTTTGCGTTTGGCCACAAGCGAGCCGGCAAGATCGAGGATCTGGGACGGCTCGGTGATCAGTTTGGCTTCATCGTCCACCCAACACCTCCGGTGACCCTCGATGGGGGAGTCGTCAGCTCAACGAGAATCAGACAGCTCATTGTGGCCGGACACGTTGCCCAGGCAATGAAGTTACTCGGCCGCCCCTATGCCCTGAGCGGGATCGTCGCTCCTGGGGAGGGTAGGGGGCGGACATTAGGATGTCCGACCGCCAATCTGTCGCTTCCTCCACACCGTGTCACCCCTGCCGATGGAATTTATGCCTCGATCACGACCGTGGGAACCGATCGACATGATTCCGTCACCTATATAGGGAACAAACCGACCTTCCATGGAGAAGTACGAGGAGTGGAAGTCTCCATTCTCGACGGACAGTATGACCTCTACGGGCACATGATCACGGTCGAATTGATTGATCGTATCCGCGGCGACGCACAGTTCAATGGTGAAGAAGCTTTGAGTCGACAAATTGCCATCGATGTGGAATCAGCGAGAGCCGCTCTTCGTCGCTATCACGACACCTGTGGAGCGTGATGGATTCTTACAACCAACTTCACGCAACTCCATGAACAGGACGGCTTGGCCTGCTCTCGTACGTCACGTCGTTCGAACGGTTCGATCCAGAAACCTCTTTCAACCAGGACAGCATCTAGTGGTCGCCATCTCGGGCGGTCCGGATTCCGTCGCATTGTTATCGATCCTGCATCAACTCCGGTCTCGTTGGAAACTGACCCTGACGGCCATCCATTGTAACTATGGCTTGCGGGGCGCTGAATCCGAGGAGGATCAACGGTTTGTAGAATCGTTGTGCCATAGTCTGGTCGTGCCTCTCCATGTGCGCAGGGCGCACATTCATACTGACCGTCGAACAGCCTCGCTACAAGCCGAAGCTCGTGACATTCGATATCGTCTGATGCAGGAAGTCAGAACGATGTCTGGAGCGGATCGCATTGCCGTCGGTCATACGGCAGATGATCAGGCAGAGACGGTCCTCTTATGGATGCTGCGAGGGGCAGGATTGACTGGTCTTTCCGGCATGCCCGCGATCCGTGACGATGCGGTTGTACGACCGTTGTACGAGGCAACGCGTCGGGAGATCCTGACCTACCTGCGTACGGCAGGTGTGTCCTATCGGGAAGATTCGAGCAATGCCAAACCGCTCTATCTCAGAAACCGAATCCGACGAGAGGTCATCCCGCTTCTCACTCGGTTGGTTCCATCAAGCACCACCGCACTCTGCAGACTCGCTGACCTCTGTCGGGCCGATGATCACTATCTGGACCAAGAAGTGACTGTCCGCACGGCGTCTGCTGTGAAATGGGACTCAACTGGAGCATGGACGCTTGATCGCCGGACTCTTGTCGATCTCCCACTGTCCCTGCAACGGCGCTGTCTTCGACAACTGCTTCGCCGATCTGACCCGCAACAGCGCCCCCCAAGCTTTCATGGGATCGAGCGAGTGAGACGTCTCGCCTCAAGTCCGGAGTCGGACTGTCATGTGGACATGAAGGTGGGGTCTATCGTCGTTACGATGCAGGCGCTCCGCTTTATTCCATTTCCGGCAGGGCGTCGGTACGATCGACGGCACTGGGATGCTGACGCGCCTTGCACCCCCATCCCCATCCCAGGGGAACTCATCTGGCCTGGAACAGGACAACGACTTCAGGTACAACTGCAGGAGTACGACCGTAGAGAACTCGAACCAGGGCAAGAGCAGATCCTGGTGGATGCCGACCGAGTCACTCACGCACTGACCATCCGAAGCTGGGTGCCGGGCGATCGTTTTTTTCCCCGCGGCATGGGTGGACATTCGAAGAAATTGCAGGACTTTTTTACGGATATGAAGATTCCGATGGCACGGCGAGATTGTATCCCCCTGGTTGTGGCCCCTGAGGGCATTCTCTGGATCGTTGGGTATCGGCAAGATGAACGCTGGGTGCCGACGTCCTTGACCGCACACTGCTTGGTTATCACGGTCACTCCACCACCTCTCACAGAAGGAACCGACTGAGATGGAACGTATGTTTGGACGTCCGATCATCACTCAGGAGCAGATGCGGAATCGGATCCGCGAGTTAGGACGACAAATCAGCACCGACTATGCCGGGAAGGACCTGGTGCTTGTCGGTGTACTGAAGGGAGCGTATGCGTTCTTCGCCGACCTGGCTCGAGCCGTTCGCATTCCCGTGCGAATTGATTTCATCGTGGTGACGAGTTACGGCACAGGAGCCAAGACATCCGGGAAAGTGAAGTTGGTGACGGAGTTGACCGAACAGATCAAGAACAAAGACGTGCTGCTGGTCGAGGACATTGTCGATTCAGGATTGACGGTGCAGTATCTCATGAAGACCTTGGCGAGGCGGAAACCGAAGAGTATCAATGTCTGTACATTGTTGAGTAAACCGGAGCGCCGTGTCGTCGATGTGCACGTGCAATACATCGGCTTCAAAATTCCTGATCAGTACGTCATTGGATATGGCCTGGATTATCAGCAGAAGTATCGGAACCTTCCGTATCTCGCGGTGCTCGATCAATCGAGTGAGCCGGAGCTGTAGCATTTTCTTACGAGCTGTTGTCAATATGGACAAGCGTGTGTTAACATCCCATCAATTCCTGAACGCTTTCCATCCAACGTTATCGCCAAGGAGAACTGGATGAATTCCCGGGTCAAGAACCTGCTTTTCTGGGTCGTCGTCGGCTTGTTCATGATTCTCCTGTTCAACTTATTCAGTGTTCCGACGCATGCGCCGGAAGAAGAAGTGATCTTCAGCGACTTCATGTCGAAGCTCGATAAAGGTGATTTTGAAAAAGTCATCATCAAAGGCAACCACATCAGCGGCGTGTTGAAAGACAAAACTCGCATCCGCACCTATTCAGCGGACTATCCCGATTTTGTGAAGGTCCTTCGGGAGAGAGAGGTGCAGATCGAGGTCAAACCACCGGACGAGAGTCCCTGGTACATCACGTTTCTGGTCACGTGGGGTCCGTTTATTTTGTTCCTCGGCCTCTGGTTTTTCCTCATGCGCCAGATGCAGATCGGGGGGAATAAAGCCCTGTCGTTTGGGAAAAGTCGGGCGCGGATGTTGACGGAAGAACGAAAGAAAGTCACATTCTCCGATGTTGCGGGCGTCGATGAGGCAAAAGAAGAGGTCCTTGAGATTATCGAGTTCTTGAAGGACCCCAGAAAGTTTCAGAAACTGGGCGGACGTATTCCGAAAGGTGTGCTGGTCGTTGGCCCCCCTGGAACAGGCAAGACTCTACTGGCCAAAGCAATTGCCGGAGAGGCTGGTGTGCCGTTCTTCAGCATCAGCGGGTCCGACTTCGTCGAGATGTTTGTCGGGGTCGGGGCCTCACGCGTACGCGACCTCTTTGAACAAGGGAAAAAACACGCCCCCTGCATCATTTTCATCGATGAAATTGATGCCGTTGGTCGTCTGCGTGGCGCAGGCTTGGGCGGGGGACATGACGAGCGGGAACAAACGCTCAATCAATTGCTCGTTGAAATGGACGGATTTGATACGACCGAAGGAGTGATTTTAGTCGCGGCCACCAATCGCCCTGATGTACTCGATCCTGCCTTACTACGACCGGGGCGCTTCGATCGCCAGGTCGTTGTGAATCGACCGGATCTCAAAGGTCGTTCTGAAATCCTGAAAGTTCATACGAAAAAGGTTCCCATCTCAGGGAATGTCGAGTTGGAAAAGATTGCTCGGGGGACCCCTGGGTTTTCCGGTGCTGACCTGGAGAATCTCGTGAACGAGGCCGCGCTGTGGGCCGCCCGTCAAAACAAGAAAGAAGTCGAAAACATCGACTTTGAAATGGCCAAAGACAAGGTCATGATGGGTGCGGAACGGAAGAGCATGATTCTGACCGATGAGGAGAAACGTATCACGGCCTATCATGAAGCGGGCCACGCCTTGATGGCTAAATTGCTCCCTGGTACGGATCCGGTTCATAAAGTTACGATTATCCCGAGAGGCCGTGCCCTCGGTGTGACGATGCAACTACCGACCGACGACCGTCATAACTATTCAAAGGAATTTCTCTATAACACCTTGGCGATTCTCATGGGTGGGCGAGTGGCCGAGGAACTGGTCTTTCAGCATGTCACGACGGGAGCAGGTAACGATCTGGAACGTGCCACCGATCTGGCACGTAAGATGGTCTGTGAATGGGGCATGAGCGAAAAATTAGGGCCGTTGACCTTTGGGCAGAAGGAAGACTCCGTATTTCTTGGTCGGGACTTCGCGACGAAGCGGGATGTCAGCGATCAAGTGGCTCTCGAAATCGATCTCGAGATCAAGCGTTTCGTCACGGAAAACTATGAACGCTCGCGTCGTGTTCTGACCGAACAAATGACAAGTCTCAAGGCCTTGGCGGAGGCTCTGCTTGAAAAAGAAGTATTGGACGCCCCAGAAATAGACCAGATTTTGTTGCAGTCTTCCTCTCAAACTGTTCCTGCCTAATCTATTCACAGCACGGCTCCCTTCTTAGGGAGCCGTGCTGGTACTGTCCAATACATGCGGGCTGAGCCTTTACCTTGAGGGATATGGCTCCCGTTCGCTTGACTCTCCGGCGTTGTGTTCACACCTGGTGATGGTCTCGTTGCAACAGATGTCCACACAAGCGACTCCCTCGGAACAATGGTTTTTGGCGAAAGGCCACAAGATTGAGTGCCGGACTCGCCCTCTCGTCATGGGCGTCGTCAACGTCACGGCAGATTCGTTTTACGATGGCGGACGCTATCTCAAACCTGAACGAGCCATTGCACACGCGATGGACCTTGTCGCACAGGGTGCTGATCTCATCGATATCGGCGGAGAATCCACCAGGCCTGGCTCACATGTCGTCAGTGAGCAGGCTGAACTGGATCGTGTACTTCCGGTCGTTGAAGAACTGGCCCGCCGGATCTCCGTTCCGATTTCCATCGACACCACGAAGTCACGTGTCGCTCAATGCGCTCTGGATCATGGGGCCTCGATCATTAATGATGTGAGTGCGATGAGACAGGATCCGGCCATGGCTTCCGTGATCGCAGGATCGGGCGCCGCCGTCGTCCTCATGCATATGCAAGGGACGCCTCAAACCATGCAGCTCGCACCGAGCTATGCAGATGTACGCAGCGAGGTCGTGCTGTTTCTTGAAGAGCGTATTCAACATGCCCTGAGTGCGGGGATTGCGCGAACAAACATCGTGCTTGATCCAGGATTTGGTTTTGGTAAGCTAATGTTCCATAATCTCGAACTGCTTCGAGGGTTGTCCTCGTTGTTGACCCTGAATCGTCCGCTGCTGGTGGGGCTGTCACGGAAGGCGTTTATCGGAGCGATCCTCGATAAATCAGTCGAACATCGCGAGTGGGGGACGGCAGCCGCCGTCGCATTGGCTGTGGACCGAGGCGCTCGGATTATTCGCGTGCATGATGTGGCGATGATGATGGATGTCGTGAAGGTGGCTTCAGCAGCAAGCCGCGCGTGGCCATCACAGAGAGAGGAAGAATGATGCGTAGATTATTCGGAACGGACGGTGTGCGCGGAGTCGCCAACCTTGATCCGATGACGAGTGAGACAGCCATGCAGTTGGGGCGAGCCGCCGCACATATTTTCATGCGACGAGCGGGACGTCACCAGATCGTCATCGGCAAAGACACGAGAATTTCCGGCTATATGCTCGAATCCGCCCTGACGGCAGGAATCTGCTCCATGGGGGTCGATGTTCTCTTGGTCGGGCCGATGCCGACACCGGCCATTGCCTTTTTGACCAGGAGTCTACGTGCCGATGCGGGCGTCGTCATCTCTGCATCGCATAATCCCTACCAGGATAACGGCATTAAGTTCTTCTCAGGCGATGGCTTCAAGCTTCCGGATGAGGTCGAATCCCGCATCGAAGAGCTCATCGTGTCCGATGAGATCAATCACCTGAGACCGACTGCAGACCTGATTGGAAAGGCCTATCGAATCGACGATGCTGACGGACGATACATTGAATTTGCCAAGCGGTCGCTGCCGAAAGATTTGGATTTCCAAGGGATCAAGCTTGTCGTGGACTGTGCCAATGGTGCAGGGTACAAAGTCGCTCCGACCGTCTTGAGAGAATTGGGCGCCACCGTGGAGGTGATCGGGAACAAACCGAACGGCATGAATATCAATCAGGCATGCGGGGCCGTCCATCCCGAACTCTTGCAAGAGACCGTCCGTCTGCATCAGGCCGATCTGGGCATCGCGCTGGACGGAGATGCCGACCGGGCCATTTTTGTTTGCGAGCAGGGAACGGTCATCGATGGGGACCATGTCATGGCGGCGCTCGGCCTTGATCTTCACCACCAGGGTCTTCTCGCCAACCGCACGCTGGTCGGTACGGTCATGAGTAATTTTGGTCTGGAGTTGTCAATGGCCAAGGCCGGCATCACACTGATCCGCACTCCGGTCGGAGATCGATATCTGCTCGAACGGATGTTGGCGGAGGGATATAACTTCGGCGGAGAACAGTCCGGGCATTTCATCTTTCTCGACCACAATACGACCGGAGATGGGCTGATCTCGGCCCTGCAAATCTTGTCGTTGATGAAGCGCAGCAAGAAGCCATTGTCAGAACTTGCCAAAGCAATGACCGCAGTGCCGCAAATTCTGGTCAATATCAAGGTCAAACAGAAGCCGGTCTTGGAGTCGATTCCTGAGATTGACCGGGCGATTCAAGAAAACAACCGTCGTCTCAATGGAAGCGGTCGTGTGCTCATCCGGTACTCCGGAACCGAACCGTTGTTACGAATCATGGTCGAAGGCGAGCACGCGTCGGTCGTCAAAGACGTCGCCGACGAGCTTGCCCGAGTAGTGCAAGCCCATATCGGCTGAGCGTTTCTCCTGTGCATGAGGAACGCTCATGCTGCCATCCCTTGCCGTTGCCTTTCTCATCGGACTTGTGTGCGGAGCACAGGTTCAGTTTTTCCCTCTCTCTGTCCTGACCGTTCTTGTTGTAATGGCCGTTGGATTGTCGCTGGTCGAGCGAAACGGCTATCTCACGACACCATCCGCACTCGTTCTTTACCTCAGTGTGCTGTCAGGGCTTATCTATTGGTCCACGAGCACCGTGCCACCATCCCTCCGCCAAGCACCAGTGGTCCATACGGTTGAGCAGACCGTTCTGACCGGGCGTGTCATTGTCCCGGTTCAACATGGCGCTGGGCGCCAAACGATCATTCTTCGGGCGGATGATGGAAGCACACGACTACGCTTGGTATGGCGCAATCCAGGACTCACCTTGCATCAGGGCGATCTGGTGGCCGTCCACGGCCGCTATCACCCTCCACAAGGAGGATTGAATCCAGGTGGATTCGACTATGCAGGCTATCTTGAGCATCAAGGGATCGATCTCGTCGGGACCATTGTTGGAGCTCAGGCAGTCACCCTGGTGGAATCCGGAGCCGTGAGTCTTCGATGGCGTGGGTGGAATCAGATCGATCATTGGCGAACCAGTATCCGGGACGCTGCGATTCGTAGCGTGCATCAACCGGCACTGGGAGTTGTACTCGGGATGATCATCGGGGAACGAGGCTATCTCGAGCAAGAACTGCAAGATTGGTTTATGGCCACTGGCACAGTTCATTTGTTGTCGATCTCCGGATCGCATCTCGGTCTGGTCGCAGCAGTCGTCTATTGGGTCGTGAGGTGCTTGATCGTACGGATGCCGACTATGTTCATATTGACCATCACCAGAAGGCTCACCATTTCACAGCTTGCGATTTTGTTCACCTGGCCAGCCGTCGCACTGTACACCCTCCTGGCTGGGGCCGAATTGGCGACCGTGCGGTCACTCGTCATGATCACGATGGCGATGGTGGCCGTCTGGTTGGGACACGACCGGCGTCTGAACTATACCATGGCGGTCGCTGTGCTCCTGATTGTGTGCCATGATCCCCGTGCCATCTTCGACATTTCCTTTCAGCTGTCGTTTCTCTCCGTCTTCGTCATGATCCGGATGATCGGATTTGTAGACTCATGGAACAAGGATCCTACCAAGAATCCCCAGGGATGGATGTCCCACGTCACCCTCTCTGGAGCCAAGGCACTGTCATTCAGTGCGGTCCTCACCGTGACCACGTTCCCCTTGGTTGCATTCTATTTCAGTCAGGTGCCATGGTTGGGCGTGCTCACAAATCTTGCTGCCATCCCGTTCACCGGCTTCATTCTCGTACCTTTTGGGCTTGGTATGGCGATCTGGACCATGATGACCGGTGCCGAGGTGTTGGCCTGGGGACCTGGATTAGAATATGTCTTTACGTGGCTGGTCTCTGGTGTTCGTTGGTGTGCCACAATTCCAGGCGCCCAATGGGCTGTTGCCGCGCCGTCAATTCCAGCCATGATGCTGTTCTATGCCGGAGCCGTTGTCGCAAGCCTGCCGGTCCTTTCAACACGATGGCGGCTGGCAGGAACCGGATTGGCACTCGCACTCATGGTGTGGTGGCTGGTGCCTCCAAGTCATCAAGGCGACGGCGATCACTGGCGTGTCACCTTCCTTGATGTGGGCCAGGGAGACAGTGCCCTTCTTGAACTCCCTGATGGACAAACGGTCTTAATCGACGGCGGAGCACGTCATGACCGATTCGATATGGGACGAAGTGTGGTCGCCCCATTTCTGTGGAACAGGGGCATTTCGCATATTGACTACGTGATCGGCACGCATCAGCAGATGGACCATGTCGGTGGGTTGATCTGGATCATCCAGCACCTGTCCGTAGGACAGTTCTGGGACCAAGGAGTAGAGCGAGAGGAGCAGTTCGTCACAGATCTGACCTCAGCCCTTCACTCACATGGCATTCCGAAACAATCCGCCATCCAAGGGCAAGAGGTCTTGGGCTCCGGTCCGTGCCATCTCGGGATTCTTAACCCACAGCAAGATGGGACACTGGCTGATCTCAAGTCTTTTCACACGGGGACAGAGCTGAACAACCGTTCAATCGTGTCTCGATTGGACTGCGGCGCCCATTCCATTCTCTTCGCCGCGGATATTGAAACCGGTGGACTACAGCGGCTGCCGGAGAACGGATACCAGCCTGTCACCGTTCTGAAGGTGCCGCACCACGGAGCACGGAGCTCGTTGGACCAAGACTGGCTTCGGCGTATTCATCCTCAATATGCCATCATTTCTGTCGGCTCGACCAACTCCTATGGACATCCCGCTCCGGCCGTGCTCGAGGCGTATCACAATCAGGGGACTACGGTCTATCGGACAGATCGGGATGGGGCGGTCTGGGTGCAAGGCCGGCTATCCAGTACCGAGCTTACAGTGACCAGTATGCGTGAGCTCGTGATCCAACCTGTCGATGTGTTCACCTGTCCCTGGCGCTGTGAATATCAGAACTGGCATCGACTCATCTTGACAAGTTCTTCACGCTATAGGTGAACTATGCAAATGACCACGCAGAAGCAGCAGGAATCAAGCAATCTTCATGCAGTGCTTAGAGGATGGATGATGGGTGAAGAGTAGGGGAGAGAGTATGGAACCTCCCGAGAGGGATGCAGTCTGAAGTTGAGGGAAATTCGGCAAGGAAGTTCAGACGGTTGCGCACTGGCTGATTGAAGAGGGCTTGCACTTTCATCCCATTCCCGCTACAAAATCACGTCATGGTTCCCACGGTTGAATGGAAAAACGGTGCGGTTCGCCTGCTCGACCAGAGTCGGCTGCCTGGAGCAGTTGAGTTCCTGGACTGTCGCGACTACCAGACTGTCGCCGACGCAATCCGCACCTTAAAGGTTCGTGGAGCACCGGCGATCGGGGTGACCGCCGCAATGGGCGTGGCCTTGGGCGCACAGACTCTCCAGACCACCGACGACGCAACGTTTGCGCAAACAGTCCTCAAGATCTGCGATGAGCTGGCAACAACCAGACCGACCGCCGTCAATCTCTTCTGGGCGATTGAGCGGATGAGACGGAAGCTGGAGTCGCTGAAAGGACAGCCCGTCTCAGCGATCAAAGAGAGGCTCGTGTCTGAGTCTCAAGCCATACTGGAGGAAGATATTTCGCTCTGTAAGACCATGGGACGTTATGGAGCAGAACTCATCCAGGACGGCCAGACGATCCTCACGCACTGCAACGCGGGCTCGCTCGCCACGGCAGGATATGGAACGGCGCTGGGAGTCATTCGTGCGGCATGGGAACAGGGGAAGAAGATCAATGTGATTGCCGATGAAACTCGCCCCGTCCTGCAAGGCGCTCGCCTCACGGCCTGGGAACTCATGCAAGATCACATTCCCGTGACGTTGATTACAGACAATATGGCCGGGTCTCTCATGAGACAGGGGAAAATACAGCTCTGCGTCGTCGGAGCAGATCGCATTGCCGCCAACGGGGATGTGGCTAACAAGATAGGAACGTACTCGGTGGCCGTCCTGGCGAAGGCTCACAATATTCCATTCTATGTCGCGGCTCCCTATTCAACTATTGATCTCAACACGAAAACCGGAGCAGACATTCCGATCGAACAGCGCCATCCATCAGAAGTCACCACAATCCACGGCAGCCATCTCGTTGCCCCCAAAGATGTGGTAGTTTATAACCCAGCCTTCGATGTCACCCCTGCTGAACTCATTACGGGGATCATTACCGAGCGCGGGGTCTTCAAACCGCAGGAGATCGGCAGACATTTCGTAAGCTGACCACGGCATGAGTCAGCCTCTACAAGATCTTGCAATGTGTAGGGCTGTTACTGTTTCCCGCAGGCTGCGTTCCACAATCCTTCATTGCTGGTTCCAGGCTCCACGGCTCTCCAGTGGCCTTCGCTTGCATCGCTTCCACCACTGATCACCTCCCCGGTCCCCATCTGGCCATAGAAGTCTGTGGCTGTCAGCGTTCGAACCCGTCGTTCAGCACAGTCGACTTGTTTCGTAAGTGTAGTTGAATAGAAGCGGGTAGGACTTCGTCCACCCTGCATTGCTTTCCAATCGATCAGGACTGAGATCCCAACCATGTTGCCCTCTCGGTGAAGCGTATCGGGGTCCATGTACACCGTCTGCAACGGATGGGATTGATGCTGATCCGCCAGAGCCACCCACGCTGCACAGACAGGTCGGTCAAGTTGCATCAGGATCATAATCATAAGACAAAAGCTAACGCGACACAGGACTAACATCACGTCATTTCTCCCCATGTATGTGCAGGATATGATGCTGCTGGAACTGTCGTAGCCGTACGTTGACAACCCCTTCATCATTTTTCAAGTGGACCTCTTTACGATGGGGACAAACCGGACCGGGATGCCCAGCAGGCTGTTCAGAAAAGCCGTCCAGCAAGGCCGCAGCAAGCGAAGAGCCGACTCGTACTCTGTTCCCTA
>CABVSA010000102.1 GCA_902500805.1 uncultured Nitrospira sp.
GCGAGTGCGGTGGCTCGAGTTCCCCTGATATCGCAGGGCAAGGCTCAGAGTCTCCTCCTGATCTTTGGGGGAGAGGGAAGAAGGAAGAATGTTACGGGCGTACTTGAATTATGGGCTGATCGCATCGGTGGTGGTTTGGGCGGCCATCGTTGGAGTGATGGCCTATCGGTTGAACGAGTCGCCATGGCGATGGGCGTTCGTGGGATTGGTATTGTGCGGCGGGCTTACCATCGCCGTGATTCTCTGGATCAAGAAGTATGTGGATCGGATGAATGCAGCTGAGGAGAAGCAGGAGAGTAGGTCGTGAAGGCTAAAATTCATGTGACGTTGAAACAGGGGATTCTCGACCCACAGGGGAGAGCCATCGAGCATGCGCTGGACTCGCTGGGGTTTAAGCATGCGGCTAATGTTCGTGTCGGGAAGTATATGGAGTTGGACCTCAATCAGACCGATAAGGCCAAGGCTGAGGTTGAGGTGAAGGCTATGTGCGAAAAGCTCCTCGCGAACACGATCATTGAAGAATATCGGTACGAACTGGGGTAGTGTTGTGTGCCGAGAATTGAGTGCCAGGTGTTTCAAGGAATTCCGGAAGCCTCACCTCAGTCTCAGGTCTCAGCACCAAACACTCAGGACTGACTTATGAATATTGGTGTCGTCGTTTTTCCTGGTAGTAATTGCGATCACGACTGCGCGCATGTTTTTAGAGATGTGTTGGGGCAGGACGTGACGATGGTCTGGCACAAGGAAACGTCGTTGGTGGGCTTGGACGCGGTCATCCTGCCGGGCGGGTTTTCCTATGGCGACTACCTTCGCACGGGAGCGATCGCGCGGTTTTCTCCTGTCATGGGGGCCGTCACCACCTTCGCCGGCAACGGTGGGTTGGTCGTCGGCGTCTGCAACGGCTTTCAGATCTTATTGGAAGCAGGGCTGTTGCCGGGCGCGATGTTGCGCAATCGCTCGCTGCATTTTGTCTGCAAAGATGTCTATGTCCGGGTCGAGAATGCAGCCACGCCTTTTACGAGTTTGTATACACCAGGCCAGATCCTGAAAATTCCCATCGCGCATGCGGATGGAAACTACTATACCGACCCCGTGACGCTCGCCGGCCTTCAAGCGAATGCGCAAGTGATGTTTCGATATTGTACGGCAGACGGCAAGGTGACGCCGGAGGCATGCCCGAATGGCTCGCTCGACAACATCGCGGGCATCTGCAATGCGGGGGGGAATGTTTTGGGCATGATGCCGCATCCAGAGCGCTGTGTTGAGACTGTACTGGGTCATGAAGACGGGCGTGCGCTCTTCCAATCGATGATCACTTCATTGGAGGGAAAGAAGTTGACGGGCGTGCGATAACCGTTCCTGCCTCTGTGTCGGTCGGAGCCTATTCAGAGGATTGAAGAATGAGGAAGTGGCACGGTAAAGTATTACGTTGACTGGTATGGATCAGTCTTACATATCTTTCATCAATCTATTGAGGAGGGTCGAGATGAAGCGTGTAGCAGCAATGTTGACGGCGGTTGGTATGCTGACGTTGGGCCTGGGGATCAGTGGGTTTGCGGCGACCGATGACGGTAGCAAGCTCACGATCAAGAGTCCGGCATCGGGTGCTAAGGTTGGAAGTGACGTCGAAGTCGTCTATGACCTCACCAAGGGCAGTCAGGCGACGCATGCGCATTGCTTTGTGGACGGCGAGTATCAGAAGGGGTGGAAGGGCACCGTCAAAGGAATGTCTCCAGGCTCCCATGAGATCAAGGTCGTGGCTGCGGATAAAGATCATCAGACCTTGGCCGCTGAAGCAGTTGTCAAGGTGGAAGTGCAGTAAGACGTTCTGCCTGGTATTGTTTTTGGTTCTTGAGGCTGGCCGGGCGTGTCATTCGTGCCTGGCCAGCCTGAGTTGCTTGATCTTCGTCCGTGTAACATGCAGAGCGTGAGCCTGTGCCCCCTGGCAAATTGAAACGATTCCTATAAACTATTGTCGCTCTAACCGCTAGGTCAAACGCAGGCCGGTATGCCCTCTATCACCCCAGACCTTATCGCTCAGCACAATCTGACGAGCGACGAATACAACAAGATCATCGATATTTTGGGGCGTGAACCGAACATCACGGAGCTTGGGATGTTTTCCGTGATGTGGTCGGAGCACTGCTCGTACAAGAGCTCGCGTGTGCACTTGAAGAAATTGCCGACGACGGGGCCTCGTGTCGTACAGGGGCCTGGCGAAAATGCTGGCGCGGTTGATATCGGCGACGGACTCTGTGTGGTCTTCAAGATGGAATCGCACAACCATCCCTCCTTCATTGAGCCTTATCAAGGTGCGGCGACCGGGGTCGGTGGCATTCTGCGCGATATCTTCACGATGGGTGCAAGGCCGATTGCGTTGTTGGACTCTCTCCGGTTTGGTGAACTGCATTCGCCGAAGAATCGCCATCTCATGAAAGGGGTTGTCTCCGGCATTGCCGGTTATGGCAACTGCATGGGCGTGCCGACTGTCGGGGGGGAGATCGTCTTCAACGACATCTACACGCTCAATCCGCTGGTCAATGTGTTTTGTCTGGGGATCGCCAAGAACGACAAGATTTTCCGCGGTACGGCGGCCGGCGTCGGGAATCCTGTAATCTATTTTGGTTCCAAAACTGGGCGTGACGGGATTCATGGCGCGACCATGGCGAGTGACTCGTTCGATGACACCTCCGAACAGAAGCGTCCGACCGTGCAGGTCGGTGATCCCTTTACCGAGAAACTATTGCTGGAAGCCTGTCTTGAGTTGATGGAGCGCGATTTGCTGGTTGGGATTCAAGACATGGGCGCGGCAGGGTTGACGAGCTCTTCCTGTGAAATGGCCTCTCGTGCCGGCAACGGAATTGCGCTGGATCTCACGGTCGTGCCTCGGCGTGAGCCGGGGATGACGCCCTATGAAATCATGTTGTCGGAGTCGCAGGAGCGCATGTTGATGGTGGCGAAAGCCGGCAAGGAAGACGAATGTGTCGCGGTGTGCCGGAAGTGGGATCTGGATGTCGCCGTGGTTGGAAAAGTGACTGCCGACGGAATCTTGCGCGTCATGGATCAAGGACGCATCGTTGCCGAGATTCCAGCGAAGGCATTGGCTGACGATGGGCCTCGCTATGAACGGCCCTACCAGCCCCCGGCGTATCAGGATATGCTGACCAATCTCAATTACGACCTGATTCCCGATGTGAAGGATGCGAACGCGGCCTTGTTGGCCTTGCTTGAATCTCCCACGATTGCCAGTAAGCGGTGGGTCTACGAACAGTATGATCATATGGTGCGGACCAATACGATGGTCCGACCAGGGTCTGACGCGGCAGTCGTGCGGATCAAGGGCACGAACAAAGCCGTGGCCATGACGGTCGATTGCAACAGCCGCTATTGCCTGTTGAATCCCTATGAGGGCGCTCGTCTCGCCGTGGCCGAAGCCGCGCGGAATCTTGTCTGTTCTGGTGCCGCACCGATCGGGTTGACCGATTGTCTTAATTTCGGCAATCCGGAGCGCCCCGATATCATGTGGCAATTCGTGATGGCGATCGAGGGCATGAAGGATACCTGCGAGCGGTTTCAGATCCCCATCGTGAGCGGGAATGTCAGCTTTTACAACGAAACGAACGGGCTCTCCATCTATCCCACTCCCATGTTAGGCATGGTCGGACTCATTGAGGATGCGGAGCGGACGACGACGCAGTGGTTCAAGTCGGAAGGGGACGACATCATTTTGCTCGGGAACACCCGGGAGGATTTGGGAGGATCGGAGTATCTCAAGGTGGTGCAGGCCCGCGAGCAGGGCTCCCCACCCTATCTGAATCTGGATACCGAGAAGGCGCTTCATGATTGTGTCCTCTCGCTGATTCGTGACGGGTTGCTGCAATCGGCGCATGATTGCTCGGATGGGGGTGTCGCTGTCGCGTTGGCTGAAAGCTGTATCTCGGGATCAGATGGGGCTCGAGGCGCTGTGGTAACCTTGACGAAAGGACGAATTCGAACCGACGCGGTCTTGTTCGGAGAGAGTCAGTCTCGTGTGGTGATTTCTGTGAATTCAAGCCATCGCCAGGCGGTGCTCGACCATGCGAGATCGTTCGGTGTGCCGGCCGATGTGATCGGCACGGTGTCTGGCGATCGACTGGTCATCTCTGTCAGGCATGAGGGGACAGAGGAGACGTTGATTGATCAGCCGGTATCCGGCTTGTTAGACCGATGGGCCTGTGCGTTGGAGAGAGCGTTGCACCACGTCTAATCGATCGAGTCACGAAAAATCATGAACAAAGAACTACCGATCGTATCACCCGATAAGTTCCACGACGAGTGTGCGGTCTTCGGCGTGTACGGTCACGAAGAAGCAGCCAATCTGGCCTATTTGGGGTTGTACGCGTTACAACATCGAGGACAGGAGGCGTCCGGGATCGTTGCGGGTGACGGGGAGCAGTTTTGCATTCAGAAAGGCATGGGTCTTGTGGCCGACATTTTTCACAAGTCGGTCTTGGAAAAGTTGCCCGGTCACATGGCCATCGGACATAACCGCTACTCCACAACGGGTGGAAACGATTTGAAGAATGTGCAGCCGCTCACGGTGAATTTTGCACTCGGCAATCTCGCCTTAGCGCATAACGGGAATCTCATCAATGCCCAGATGCTTCGGCATGAGTTGGAGGCCTACGGGGCGATCTTCCAATCGACATCGGATAGTGAAGTGATCATCCATCTCATCGCGCATTCGCGCGCGGGCTCATTTCTCTCAAGGGTTGTCGATGCGCTGAGTCAGGTGCGAGGAGCGTTCTCGGTGGTGTTGATGACCGACAACGGGCTTATTGCCGCCCGGGATCCCTATGGGCTGAGGCCGCTGTGTATCGGTCGGCTCCGCAGTAGCTGGGTGGTTGCCTCTGAGACCTGTGCATTCGACTTGCTCGACGCGGAATACGTTCGAGAGGTGGAACCAGGCGAGTTGATCGTGATCAGCGATCAGGGACTCGACAGCCACCATCCGTTCCCCAAGACGGCTCCGGCCATGTGTGTGTTTGAGTATGTCTACTTCGCCAGACCGGACAGCCGCATCTTTGGAAGCGAGGCGGTGTATGCCACCCGGAAGGCATTGGGACGACAGTTGGCTCAAGAGGCGTGGGTGCCGGCGGATGTCGTTATTCCTGTTCCAGATTCCGGTGTGCCGGCGGCACTCGGGTATGCCGAAGGGGCGGGTGTGCGCTTTGAGGCCGGGTTGATTCGCAATCACTATGTGGGCCGGACCTTCATCGAGCCGGAGCAGTCGATTCGCCATTTCGGCGTGAAGGTCAAGCTCAACGCTGTTCGCGAAGTCTTGGACGGGAAACGTGTGGTTGTCATCGATGACTCGTTGGTCCGTGGTACGACGAGCCGGAAAATCGTGAAAATGATTCGACAGGCTGGGGCGAAGGAGGTTCATATGCGGATCAGTTCGCCGCCGATCATTTCACCCTGTTTCTATGGTATCGATACACCGACTAAAAAGGAGTTGATCGCCTCCGATCATTCGATTGAAGAAATCCGCAAGTACATCACGGCCGACAGCTTGTCGTATTTGAGCTTGGACGGCATGTTGAAATCGGCACCGCGAACGCCCGATCAGTACTGTACGGCCTGCTTTACCGAACGGTATCCCATCTCCTTCACCCGTGCGGAAGAGTTGCAGTTAGGCTTGTTTGAGACAGCGCGCTGAACACTTTCCCCAGGAACGCATGGCGACATCAGAGAACGACGAGAAGAATGTTGCTCAATCCAGGGCGCGGCCACGTGTGCCGGTCGATTATCCTGCTTCGTTCACCGGAGATGACGTATCAGGCCATGGAACCGTGACCAATCTGACGCTCGCCGGTGGCGAGGTTAGAAGCGACATACAACTTCCGCTTGGCACACGCGTGAGTCTCCATGTGCGACCTCCTGGTGCCCGCCCCTCGATTGTCATTGCCCTTGCGATCGTCCGGTGGAAGGAAGGGGAACGATTCGGACTCGAATTCGTGCGGTTCGAAGGGGATGCCAAGGAACAACTCAAAGACATGCTGAACCAGTAGAGCGGCCTACCGGCTGTGAGGTTCTTTCCTGCCCCTTGGTTGCCGCTCGAAAAATTGTCATGATACGATGTTCCACACATTCGTGTGGCGGTTGACCCATGGGAATGATTTGGAGCACGGCGACGAGCGTCATAGTCTGGTGTTGTCGCTGAGGCCCGCTTGTTGAGAGGGGATGCGCGATTGAGCGGTGGAAATAACTGGTACACGGTGAAAGAGTGAGGAGACAACACCACGATGGATGAAATGGAGGAAGGGAAGCAAAAGTTTCTTGAGGTTGTCAAAGGAGTGGATCAATCGGTTCAGGTCGTCATCCCTGTGACTCCATCCAATAGTCTGTTTTTGATCTCGCTGACAAGGGGAGCGAATCGTAAGTTCATCACGGTGTCGGAGGACGATCTTATTGACTTGCCTCATGAGGCAGGTGTTGAGATGCATGTCGCCAAAATGATCAAAGAGGCTATCGCCGCACTATGAGGCCATTGGCGTCGTGCACTGTGCACCGTCGTGGCGTTCACCATCATGAAACAGATCCTGCCCAATATTTGGCAATGGTCGTGGTTTTCAGATGAAAAGCAACTGAACTTCAACGGTCTGTTGCTGACGATCGGCGAACACACGATTCTGGTGGATCCTCCACCGATGACTCCGGAGGCGCAAGCCGTCGTCCGGCGTCATGAACCGGTCGATTACATCGTGCTCACCAATCGCGATCACCTTCGGGAAGCCCCGGCTTATCAGGCTGAGTGGCATTGTCAACTCTATCTTCCTGAAGCGGATGCGGCTCAAATGGAAGTAAGCCCGACAAAAACGTATAAGGATGGGGAGCTCTTGCCCGGAGGGGTCTGGGTGATCCAGCTGAAAGATCAGAAGTCTCCTGGCGAATCGGCCCTGTTTGTCGAACGGGGCCAAGGTGTGCTGATTGTCGGGGATGCGCTGATCGGCCACCCGTCAGGAGCACTCCGTCTGCTTCCTCCGGAAAAATATGCGGATCCGGCTAAGGCGAAGGAGTCGCTCCATCGTCTCTTGAAATACAACTTCGACAGCCTGCTGGTCGGAGATGGTGTTTCGATTCTTTCGGGGGCAAAGCAACAGGTGGAACAGCTGTTGGCGGTGTCACGATGACGTTGCGGAACGGCCTGTCTGAGGAGCTCAATCGACAAGGGAATGAGCACTTTTCGAGAGGCTACTATACAGAGGCCTATACCTGTTATGCGAAGGCGTTGGAGTGCGATCGATTGAGTGGGGACCGGCGGGCCCTGGTCGCAACGCTTGGTAATCTTGGCAATATCTGCGCAGTCAGTGGACGGCGGGATTCCGCCCAGGCGCATTATCAGGAGGTCTTGGAACTCCAAAAAATTCTCGGTGATGAAAAAGGCATCGGGACGACGTTGGCTAACTTGGGAAACCTGCGTGCCGATGCCGGCGAATGGGATCGAGCTCGAGCCTATTACCTCGAGGCCATGGACCTGATAACCAAGACACATGATGAAACGGCACAAGCGGTTCTGTTGTCCGCCCTTGGCCTGGTGGCCAGGGAGACTGGTGACAGTGAGGAAGCCATTCGCTGCTATGAACGGTCGTTGGCCTTGATGCGTCGGTTAGGGAATTTGGCAGGCGTTGCGGATGCCTGGCGGATGATCGGACGCACCTACGTGATTCAAAAGCGCTATCATGAGGCGATTGCCTGCTGTCAAACGAGTCAGTCGATCGCCGAACGGTTGCGTGACGAGCTTCGCACCGGTGGTGCCAGATATGTACTCGTCCAGTGCTATGAGGAACTAGGGCAGCTCCAAGAGGCAGCTGATCTCCTCGAACAGGTCGTGTCAATGGATCAGAAGTATCGATTGCCAAAGTTGGAAGAGAATACCCAGCGTCTCAATGTGCTTCGTCTGCGTCTGGCAAGTGCTATTCAGTCACAGGTGCCTCGGGAGATGTCAGCATGACGGAGCTCAGCGCGACAACGTGGTTGCAACTTCGAGCGGACTTAGTTCAGGCATTCCCGCAATTTTATGAACTGGAGCCAGACGGACCGCTCCTTATGGAGCTCGGGTCGGATGGGTGGCTTTTAGAAGTGAGGCCCGAGGGGAAGGTGCTCTGCCAGTATGGGGTTTCGATGGAGGAAGTCATGGCGCTCATGTCGGACGGAACTCCGGAAGACTTGGGAACTGATGAAGTTGCCAAGCAGGCGAAATACTTTCTTCAGCCGGCGGTCTCTCGATACAGAGCACTCCTTCTTCAGTCCGGATTCGTCGAGGAGACGGAGATGACGGATGAGTTCGTGGCGGTCACCTTTGCCCGAGCTGCCGATTTTCGCGATCGGATCAAGCTTGAGGATCTGTTACGGTGGTGCCGAAAGCACATCGGGAAGATCTCGTGACGCATCGGATCTCGACGTTCGGCGAATTTCGTGATGCCATTTCCGCGTATCGATTGCCGAGAGTGCTGCTGGCCGCACTTGAGTTGGATTTGTTTACGGTGATCGGCGATCGATCGTGGACGCTGACCACCCTTGCGAAGAAGCTGAAGGTCAGTGAGCGTGGCCTTGGCATCCTCTGTCGCAATCTTGCCTCTGCCGGACTGCTGTACAAAAGTGACAGCGTTTACAGAAACAGCACACTTGGGGCCACAGCGCTGAATGCCAATCACCGGACCTATCGAGGAGGCTATCTCACGCTGATCAGGAGCCATTGGGCGGACTGGATCAGACTTGTGGAATCCATTCGAAGTGGGTTGCCGCTCGATCATGATGTGCCAGATGGCCCGGACTATCGGCGCCAATTTACCTGGGCGATGCATCACCGGACGTTGGAGATTGCTCCGGCCATTGCAGCACAACTTCATCTTGGTCGGGCGCAAGATCTTCTGGATCTCGGTGGGGGACCTGGTACCTATGCGATGGCATTTCTTGCAAGGAATCCACGGTTGCGTGAGACGGTCTGTGATCGAGTGGCTGCGCTTGATGTCGCCAAGGAAATCGCGTCTACCCACAAAGCGAGAGGCCGTCTGTCCTATGCCCCGCTCGATTTCTCCAAAGAACCGATCCCTGGTACGTATGATGTGATCTGGTACTCCAATGTGTTGCACATTTATTCGCCGGAGGAGAATCAGACGATCTTTCGCCGAGTTCGTTCGGCACTGAAGCCGGGTGGACGATTCATCATCCAAGATGCCTTTCTGCACGACCGCCAAGGTCTGTATCCGACGGAAGCGAGTTTGTTTGCTGTCTCCATGCTCCTGTTTACTGAACAGGGGAATACCTATACAGTTTCGGAGACGGCGAAGTGGCTGAGACAAGCCGGTTTTGTGAGTGTCAAACCCATTCCGATTAGGAAGGGGACGGGGGATTGGGAGGACGGAATTTGGGAGGCCTCAGTTCCTGGTCTACGGCCAAGAAAGATTGCCAACCAAACAGAATCAAACAGAAATAGAAAAGCCCGCTGATGATACCAGCCATCAAGGAAGCGACAGCATCTCCCTCCGTTGACGAAGCCTGAACCATCGTGGCGATGTCTATCGCCAACCCAATCGTTGCATAAAAGACGCAAACTGCCGCGCTCCATCGAAATCGAAGCCAAACGAGTAGGGACAATCCGAGAGGTATGAACGCGAAAAAGCCGATCTTCCATGCCATGCCTTGTGTCAAGGATGAGCCGTTCTCAAGGAAGAGGAATCCAGCTTCCACAACGAAGGTGCTGAGTAACAGAGTAAGCAAGGGATTGTGTGGCATCGGCTGACTATAGACTGTTGAGGAAAAGTTCGGCAATGGGTGTCTCATACGTCACGTTATTGTGATAGCGGCAAACTTGTATCATGGAAGCCGAAGGATCAGGAAGAGAAGCAACTGCCTCTGCAGGCTTGTCTTCTGATTTATGACGGGGACTGTCGGCTCTGTGTGTCCGTAAAATGGGGCTTGAACGTCGAGGAGTTGATCAAACAACAACGGGTATCAGATTCCTCGCCTATTAGAGCGAAGCGGCCAGAATCGCTGTTGGGCAACAGTATCGCTCTGGTCGCCCTGAGGCAGCTTTCTTTGTCCAACCTTCCGGAAAGATTCTGCAGGGGCTTGCCGCATTTTCCTCTCTTCTTCCCTATCTGAGCGGTGAGATGCTGGTGCAGTGGGGGTTACGGTTCGGCATCGTTCATGCCTATCAGGTGACGGGCTCAGCACCACCAGGTCGTTTCATCTCATCCTCCTCTTTAGAGGGGATTCATCCCATCAGTGAGGAATTTACCGGGTATCGGTCCTCCATCAGAATGCACTCACATTTTGAGGAGGATACATGTCACCACTATCCGACTTTTCACCATCCTGCAAGCATTCAGCTCGTGCCATAAAGCAAAAGCACCGGGCTGTAGGTTTCGGTTGTTCAAGGATCGTAAGTCTGGTGGCTTTTATTGGATTATGCAGCGTCTACAGTGGGAACGATTTGGCCTGGGGTGACGTCATTGCCACGGATAAAAAGGCGATTGTGGCGGCGGGGTTCGGCTATCAGATCGGTTCTATGTCCGCGATTTCGGTGAAAGTGTATGAAGCTGACTCAGGCGCGATCGTATCGGATGATGTCTATGAACTGACGGTCAAGGAGGGTGATGAAGCAGGAAGGAGCGAGGGGGCTCGTATTTTTGCGGGTGGTATTGGGCAAGGGGCTACAGACCTCTCTAACTTCGTCTTGCGGGTCTACGACGCGAATACCGGGATTTTTCAATGGGAGGGGCGCCTCAACCTCGTGCAGCCTGACGGAAAGGGCGGAGGACAAGCCATTTCGACTCGACAATTTAATCGAGCCACCATCACGAGAGTCCGCACGGAGCGACAGGCAACCGAACAGCCCACATTCCTGTTGCGTGCCGTAGATGCGGTAACTGGCTCTCTTGTCTGGGAGGATGAGTTTACTACGGTCCTGGGTGCAACTCCGCACCTCCATTCGATTGCGGATCGGACCAGGAGGGTGGGGCGAGTTTCAATAAATAGTTCTCACAAGTTCGAATTCAGAATTCGCATGTATGATCCGAGCGGGAAACAGATTATCTGGGAAGATCAACTGTCTCAGCGAGAGTCTGAAGAGGGGGCCCAGGGGTTGCTGAATGATCAGGCCGACTTACTGCCCGCCTGGCCGCATCAGCCACAGGATGAATCGATTCCCGTACCGATTTGACGGTGCCTTGTTCTTCTCTCGATCAAGCCTGGATACAAGGGGGAGGCTACGAACGGGCCTGTTCGTAGCGCTCGAGCCATTGACGGTGGAACTGCTCATACGAAATCAACAGTTTGTCCTGAAACGCGGTTGCCACGGAAGCCTTCGCCTGAAAGGCTTTCACAAGGTCGTCGACGCGAGCCATCCCCCATCGCTCCATCAAATAGTGAGTTGCCGAATTGGCTTCTAGGTAGGCCACGATAGAAGCTTCGGCTGTGAATGCGCCCCAAGGGCTTTCCAGAGAAGCCAACGGAATCACCTTGAGCTCGCCGTGTAGGGCCTCATCGAGATCAGGCCATGAATCTCCAGCCAGTTGCATAGCTAGGCCTTCGTTCAGCCAGGTTGGGAGTGCTCCTACCTGTGATCCTAACCGGTCATGGAGCAGGGCATGGACGTATTCGTGACGGAGTACAGTGGCGAGCCACTTTCGATCTGTGGTGGCTCCCTGTGTGGGAATTTGGATGCGTCCGAGCGTGGGGTCATAGAGGCCATCAGCCCATGCAGGACTGCCAGTTGAACTCTGGAATGATTCTTTTGCGTGGAGGACGACCGTGATGGGCTTGGTCGGGAAATGCCCAAACTTCTGGCCAATATCCCGATAAGCCTCCTCGAGAATCTCCAACACCGATGTCCAGGTGGTTTGGTCCTCCTCCCCGTTGAATTTCACGACAAAATGAGTGCTGCTGCGCGCCGTCATGCGAGATTCGACTGATTGTGTGCGCTGAACCCTTTCTGTGACGGTAGCCAGGTAGGATTGGAGTGCCGGGTCTTGCTTTGCTCGTTGGGTGGCTTGGGCCAAGTGCGTGGCTGCTCCAGTCAGATCATCCTGTTCCTGCAGCAAATCAGCCATGGCAAGGTGAGGGAAGGGTTCGCCAGGGGCCACTTTCATCAATTTCGTCAAGAACTCCACATTCAGTGCCCGGTCGCGCTGTTCCCAGTAGGCATGGGCCAGGTTCATCAGGATGACGGGGTTTGTGTCGTCGAGTTCTGCTGCTCTCTTAAACGCACCGAGTGATGCCCCTGTACCTTGAAGACGCTCCTGCTGCAACCCGAGATTGTTCCACAGGATGGCGACGAAGGGTTTGGATTGTCCATCCGATAGGACGGAGGCCGGGAGCGCGTTCAGCTTGTTTTCGGCCAGGGAGAGGTTATGTTTTTCGACTTCATCACGGATTCCTTCCAAGAGTGCCTGATGTGGAGTGGGTGGGATGACAGTCTGGTCAAGCGTGCGGATGTGTCGTGATTCACTCTCGGACGGTTTGCTCTGTGGGGGCACTGGCGGGGGAGGGACGGATACGACGGTTTCCGTCGGAGTCATCGTCAGCGACGAATGAAGCGGCTTCAGAAAGAGGTTATACCCGATCAGGAGGGCCAAGCCGACGGCAAGCGGGATCAGGATATGGCGAATATTGCGGCGGTACATATGAGTCTGGCAGGAGTGTAGCACCCTAGGAAAATATGACCAAGCAATCCAGGAAAAGAAGCGGAGGGGATTTTCCAGGGCTCGCCGGCTGCGTGTAGATAGCAAGTTAAGTTGTCCGGTTGATGTAGCACATGATCTGTCCGGGTTT
>CABVSA010000103.1 GCA_902500805.1 uncultured Nitrospira sp.
GTTCTACCACAATCTTGGCTTCACGACCTGTCCAACAAACGGGGGTAACTTCAGGCCATCAGGGCTTCGACAAGATACAACATCGGCTCGACGCCCATGTGGAAGCAGGCCTGCAGCTCTTTCTGAGCGAACACCTCTCACTCGACAGCACCTATCGCCATATCTGGATCGAGAACATCGAGTCCAAAGATGCCTCGCTGCATGACAAGCAATTCCAGGATAACGGCCACATGGTGACCTTTGGGTTGAACTTGCACTTTTAGTTCATTACTTACGAACCACAGTGCGTCGTCTCCTCAATCTTGTTGGTCTATATGGTGTTGCGCGCACAACGGGGTTTCGATCGAGTACATCAAGAGCTGATTTTGCCTGGCTTAGGTTCATCTCGATCAATGACTCAAACAGCTTGAGTCCGGCCGCACGAAACCTCTTCTGTCGATGAAGCGTTAGGGCAATGCTCGTCATATTCTCAGGAACTGTCGACCAAGCATATCGCTTAACCTCTTCACCTCCGAATCTCAAAAGCGCATTACTGAGTTGAACAAGGAGTTTCGGTTCCTGCGGCGTAACCGGAGTCAGAATGTCGAGCAAATCCTCTGCTACTTCGAGAACAGCCTGCCGGTTTTTTGCTAATCGCAAAATTAACTGTCGCATGGACTGATCCAACTCTATCTCGTCTCTGAGTAGTCGGAAGAGATTGGCGACTGCCTTAACTATCAATGGATCGGTTGACGAAGCAAGTTGCAAGAGCACCCTATTTGCGTGGTTACGGCAGTTCGAATGCTTCCACGAATGACTCGCTCCGTGGGCTAACCCCAACAGAGCACGATTAGGCCTTTTCGACCTGAGCAGTTTCCTGCATCTGTCCATCGACCATGAATCGCTATAGCAACAGTGATATAGAAAGAGGAATTCTCCGTATGCCTGCTGCGAAAAGTCAGTCCGTCGCAATCTGAGCATATTCATCCATTTCTGCACGGTTGCCCTTGGCTCACACAGCCGTACGACATGAGCAATTGAGCAAAGTGCAGGTGCGTAGTCCAGAACACTTGGAGAATTCTTGATCACCGAGTCAAACAAGGCCGTTGCACGTCCTCTATCCCAATTGAAAAGTTGGGGCATCCTCATGAGAGTCATCACCCAGATCGCAGGATGTTGTTCTACCCCGATCCGTGATGCAATCACATTAGCCCACCCCTCGTAGTCTGGAGGGCTCTGCTGCAGATAGCCTTCAGCAATGGCCTCTAGTATCGGCCGTCTCCCATTAGGGATGCCCCAAGTCCAACTAGTGCCGTACAGTATTTCTCGTCCTTCTTTAACATTGCTGCCATGCTCTGTTTCCTTGTACTCTCGCACATCCGGCTCCGGATGAAACGTGAGCCAATCTTTGAGGGTTTCTAGAATGCTCTCAGGCAATCCATTCTCCCTACTCGCTCTCAGCTTTAGTGCATTAGCCGCGCCTTCAAGGAATCTTCCGGATGAGAAACCTCTTTTTTCCAGGGAATTAATACAAGCAGTGAGTGTTCCTGTTGGAACATTCGTGTCGGCAAGTCCTTCCAACGCCTCCCCCGCATATGTTTCCTGATCTCCAGGACTGAGCTGGTCCAACAAACTGAGCACACGTTCAGGCGCTTGTTTTGCCAGCGCACCGAACTCTCTGGCCAACTGCCACGCACCACCAGCTCTCTCAAAGTTTAGAGACCATCTCATTTTAGGGTTTTGGCTTCCTGTCTTATCAGGTAACTCCTTAAGTAGGTTCAATAGATCAATATCAGAAGCCTTTTGGAGCTCATTAGCAGTTAGACGAGGACCAACGTAACCAGCACCCCCACGAACTGCTAAATCATCGACACCTGGCAACGCTCGCTCCTCTTGGTCACGCAGTGCGCGCAATGAATCAGAAGCACTGCCAGAGCGAAATGCACGGAGAAGCTTAAGTCGATGTGCCCGTGTCCACATCTTTCGATCACGCCGGTCCTTCACCGTCCAATCAGGCATGATCTTCTTATATTGCTTGAAATTGACAACCGCTTCTTCCAGGGGTTTCAGTTCTGCCCCGCTTAGTCGGGAGGACAATTGAGTGATAAGCGCTTTGGACTCCCTATGACTGTCGGAATGGTCTCCTACTTCTAGCCGCCGTGGGTCTCCTAAAAGGTACTCTAAAACAAACATGGGCCTATCTGTTGCAAGGGGCACAAGACCTCGTGACAGCAGCCGATGAACAACTAGCAGGTCAGAATTCCAGTAAGCCCTGGCAAAATTAGCAAACTGGTCTGGGGTTTGTTGTGCAAGCCGCGTCACAGCAACGAGAAGGGCTTTGACAATAGGCCCATGGGGCAGCTCACCATCGAACTGATTGTATGTCGCAGGGTCATCGCGGTATCCAAGTACAAACTCATGCTCATCGTGCGCGACTAGTGCAACTACTTTGATAAACCACGGCCAGATTTGATCAAGAAAGCTCTTTGGAGCCTCTTCTGCAAGCGCCTCTACGCTATACCAGTCCTCTTCTTTTTCAATGAGATTGATTAGACTATTCTTTTCCCCATTGAGATTAGCCCCCTGCACTAGCTTCTCTTCTGGGGAAAGGCGACGTTTTTTCTTTATCTTATCCACAATGGCTTCTGCCTGCAGCAGGCGTCCGTCCAAGGCAGCTCGTAGAAGCATCGTTGCATGTGCTGGAGAAGCTTTAGTAGCCTGATCCACCAGGAGAGAAGCAGACCTGTCTGCCGTTCTTCTTAGTATGATCGATGCCAAGTCCACTGCGCGATTGGTCCAAGTGGAAATGTAGGAAAACACCCGCAAACTCAAGTCGTCACGGCATTTCCTTGGAAGCCAATGCCGCTCAAGCAGATTAAGCAAACCCTCCAAATCAAACTGCGAAGCCTGACATAGAGCATCAAGAACGTGGATCGCCTCATTATGGGGTTTGCACATCCAATCCCGAAATGCAGAAGCGGTGCTCATGCGCCTAAACCAGCCAGGACTTCCTGCAATAGCAGCTAAGATACGTGGCCCCTCCTTCGCGGATCTGAGACGAGAAAGGATAAGGACAAACTCCTCCTCGTCAGGCTCCTTTTGACCACCAAGAAAATCAATGAGCAAGGAACGAATATGTAGTCGAACGCCACTCCCGAAGAGGGCCTTAAGCTGACAGTGATATTCACTGAGATCCGTATCCCGTAGGTACTGAAGTCCGTTGAGCAAAACGGGACGAACAAAGAGGCCCTTTTGTCTATCTTTCACATGTCGACTAAGCGATAGAGAACCTTCTGCAAATGCTCGAGCCAGTGTGAAGTCGTAGAATGTTTGATGGCGGAAACCTATCGTGAGGCCGTGAGGACCATTGGTCAGAATATCTTCTCGAAGAAGCTCTTGACATGCCGTTGGCCATCTATCGCCAAATGCTGTGGGAACCCACAAGATCTCCTCGCTGGAGATCCGCTTCGCCATGTGCTGAAGTAGTTTGACTTTCTCTTCCGCCTCTTGACCTGCTAGCACTTTCTTCGCCCACAATTCACCTAAAAGTGACTGGAGAGTCGGGAACACCACGCCTGCTTTTCCAATATCGAGAAAGACCTTCAGACACAAAGGGGATCGCAATAGATCTCGTGTCGTTCCCCCTATCACATCAGAATCGTAACCCGCCCTTCCGAGGATAGGACTAATTTCATCCCAAGAGGGTAAAGCCAGATGCATACGATCGGCATCGATACTGTTCAGCCTTATGTCATGGTGGCATTCAAAGGCACGTGAACTTGCTATGATGTGTACACCCCGATGCCCAGAGAGACTTTGAATAAGATCCAAGAGGACATTAAGGCGATCTGAATGCCTGTCTACTAACTCCGAGACTGCATCAAGCTGATCAATAAGTACGACCACAGGCTTTTGTAACGCTAGACGTCTGACCGCATCTCTTGGGAGCAAAGTAAGTTGTAAGTGCTTTCGAAGAGCCTCGGCGCTATCTATGCCCCTTCCAAGACGATCAGCCTTAATCCCTAAGACAGAAATTCCATTACTTCGACAAACGTTCCCCAACGCAGCCAGTAGAGATGATTTCCCTGATCCCGGCTCCCCAAGCATCAGAGTTGTTGATGAATTCGCCGATCGAATTCTTTCGAGGATCGCCTGAAGCTCTGACCTTGTGATTTCTTCACCATTTCTGAGTGTTCTCGGCCAAGACAGCAGGCCCCGAGAGCACTCTTTAAACTCTTGTTCCAGATCTAAAGCGCCTTCACCTTTGGTAACCTCTGTCAACCTGACTGACAAATCAGAACGAAACTGCTCCGTGAATGCGCGACACCCTTTAAACCGTGTGGCAAGAGCGTGATATTCGCTAAAGATTGTGGCCTTGAACTTCCTAAGCGCCTCCTCTTGAACGGAGTCCACATCGTATGGGTTGCCTTCTGCTTCATTGAAATACAAGCTAACCCTTGGATGCCCTCCTGTTTGTTTATTGAGGCTGATAGCGCGGTTCCATTCCTCCTCCATTCCTGTCATTCCTAAGCCTGCATCGCGACCCAGTCGCCCCCAAAAGATGAAAATAAACCAGTCAGGCTTCCATCTATCTGCTGCCGCGTTAATCAGGGATTGTGGGCGACCTGCGTCGGAAGAGACATCATTAAAATCAACGCAATCCAGGCTGACATCGAGTTCTCGACAGAGTGCTTTTATCGTCTTATCAGACTGGCAAGTCTTACGAATGATTCGTCGTTCCCTTTCACAGTCACTGGCGAAGGCAATAAATATTCGAAGTTGCTTCACGGAATTTCCCCTAACAGCAGAATGGCGGTTTACCCTACCACTCAAGCAACAATGGGAACGCTACATTTTTAAGGACGGCACGGCAAACGAACACTTGCCACGAGCACAGGAATGGCTCTTGCCTCGATAGGACCCGCCTCCTACTTCTTCTTCTGCCCTATCCTACTTTCCGTCCCATTCCGCAACCGTTCAATATTCCCTTTGTGCTTCATCGCAATCAGCCCGCTTACAGTGAGGGAAAAGAGCATGAACGATATTGATGGATGGATCAGCGCGGCGATGACGGGAAAGAGCCCGAAAGCCGTCAGCGCACCGCCGGAGAAGTGGCACCACAGAGCCACGAACAAAAGCCTTTACCTTTCCAACCATACCCGCGCTGAGAACGCTCTCAATTCCTGACGCCTTCGTATCGTGCGTCGTTCACGCAGCGCGCCGCTTGGGTGCGCGTGCACGGGTACGAGTAATCGATCGGCGCGAGCCAGGCTTCTGGGGAACTTTGGCATGGAGCGTCATCCCCAGCGCTCCTACCACTCTCAGAATCGTGTCGAATCCAGGACTTCGCTCACCTGAGAGCGCCTTGTACAAGCTTTCACGAGAAAGACCGGCTTCACGCGCAACCTGCGCCATCCCTTTCGCCCTGGCGATATCGCCTAAAGCCTTGGCGATAAATGTCGCATCACCTTGCGCCTCCTCCAAACAGACCTCTAAGTAGGCCGCCATGTCCTCCGGTGTTCGAAGATGTTCCGCGACATCAAATCGGGTTGTCATCGTTCGTCCCATACTGCGCTCCTATAGGTTACGGGCAAGTCGCAAAGCTGTCTTAATATCGAGAGATTGAGTGGACAGGGTGGGGCTATTTGCCGTGCCAGGCCCCGCAATTTCCCTCTTCTACCTTTCCATAAGGATAGGGAGTCGTCAGATTGGTCTTTACTGCGCGCATCGAGGGATCACTGCTTCATCGTGGGGCCTCGGCGAGCACAAGACCAGTCTGACTGCTCCCTACTCCACCTTCTTCTGCCCTATTTTACTTTCAGTTCCATTCCGCAGCCGTTCAATATTGCCCTTATGCTTGATCGCAATCAGCCCGCTCACGGTGAGGGAAAAGAGCATGAATGATATTGATGGGTGGATCAGCGCAGCGATGACGGGAAAGAGTCCAAAGGCAGTCAATGCGCCGCCGGAGGAATAGCGCCAGATCGCGACGGCAGCAATCCAAGCTAACAGCAGCAAGAGCCCAACCAACGGCGACACACCCAGAACCGAGCCGAGTGCCGTTGCCACGCCCTTCCCGCCTTTGAATCCCATGAAGGGCGAATACACATGGCCGAGAAACGGCGCAAGTGCCACAAGCAGAATCGCCCATTCATCTTGCAGTAGATGCATGGCTGCGAAACCCATGACCCATCCCTTCCCCATATCGCCGATCAACGTCAGGATGCCGGCCGGTTTGCCGGAGACACGCAGCACGTTGGTAAACCCGACATTCTTGCTACCGACCGTACGCGGATCGGGTAGACCCATGGCCTTGGAAATAACGACGCCAAACGGCACCCCGCCCAACAGATATCCGACGATCACAAGTCCTGCGATAAGTCCCAGTTGTTCCATGCTATTCGCCTTCTCGATCGCTTCCGACCATCACAAAAACTTCTCCGGATGTGCAAAAAACTCCAGCATCACACGATTGAGAGTGGGCCAGTCCCGATGGCCTCCCGATCCTTCGCAATAGACCGTCGCACCGCCTGAGGCACAGCCTTGATACACGCGACAACCTCCATCAACCGTCTTGGTCTTCGTGACATCACAGCCATGACACTTCGCCCACCAGGCTGAGGTCTGCGCGCCCCATCCAGGAAACAGGGCGTCATTCTTCCCGTGCAGGATCATGACCGGAATGGGAGCAGGACATTGAAACTCTTCGAGATCTTTTCCTCTCCATCCCGCTGCGCTTGGCGCAATGGCTGCCGGAATCTGTCTCGTCTTGTCGAGCACAGCTAGTGCTAATGAAGCTGTACCGCCGTCCGAATGGCCTGTTGCATAGACTCGCTTCTCATCGATACACCATTCCTTGGCGACCAGTTCTGGAATCTTCCCAAGCTGTTCAACGGTCTCAATATTCAACTGTTTGTGATCCGCATAGACCACCACAAATCCGGTTCTAGTCGCCTCAGTCGTAAGCCCCGTGAGCCGTTCCGATGCCCAGCGACTCATTCCCGCCGGAGCATAGACCATCAACAAGGGATGAGTAAACGTGGCGTTGTAGTTTGAGGGCGTGCGGACCATATATTTAATGCCCGCAGCTGAGACTTTTCCGTCCGTTGCCCCTGCAGCACCGGACCGTGAACCGGAAAGACACTGCTCCGCTGTCGTAGGATAGGCGAACGCTTCGAGCTGGGGAGGCGTCGTATTCTCGCTGCAGGCTGTGATCAGAAAGAAGAGACTGGCACAGATAACAACCTGCTGTTGAAGCTTCGGTTGAGGACCAACTGGACGTGTCAAACCCATCTCGGATCTACCTGAGTGACAGAGCATACCAAGAAGAGTGGAGAATGGCGGTTGGTCCAACGGACTACAGGATGTTCAAACTAGACATCCAGCGAGGCCGCAGCGAGTGAAGAGCCGAGGCATACCCTCTGGGGTATGTTGAGGGTCTGAACGATGCGAGAACAAAGCTGGGGGCTAGTTTCAACATCCTGATTAAAGCCCTTTAGCCACAACCTGCTTCCAGAAGCTCCACACATACTGACCACCCGAGACATACCCCAGCACCAAGGACATGTACAAGGTGACGGTGCCGGCTAAGTGCATATTGCCAAGTTCTGCAAGCCCTGTCCCTTCCAGAATCAGCAGGATGACCGCGATGACTTGGAGCGCCATCTTGTACTTGCCGGTGGTCTCCGCCGAAATGATCATTCCCTCTCCAGCCGCAATGGCACGGATTCCCGTGACGGCCACTTCTCGGGCGATGATCAATAACACAACCAACGCACTTACCCGGTCCACATTCATGAGTAGGATGAGCGCTGACAAGACCAATAGCTTGTCTGCGATGGGGTCAAGTAACTTGCCGAGCTTGGTCACCTGGCCCGTTCGCCGAGCGATGTAGCCGTCCAACATGTCCGTCACCGAGGCAATGGTGAAAACGATCGCCGCCGCCAGCGATTGATCCGGTGTGGGATTCACAAAGAGAATAATAAAGACCGGAATCAAAAGAATCCGAACGAGTGTCAGGAAATTCGGCAGATTGAGCGAGTCCTGCCCGATGTCACGCCATATTTCCAGAACTCGATTCATGTGGTTACTTTCGTCGATGTCTACTTCGATTGCAAGTTTCGGGTTTCGGGTTTCGGGTTACAAAGATCCCTGAATCCTTACGACTCAACACGCAACGAGAAACCCGCAACTCGAAACCGGCCAGCAAACTACTCATCATGGTTACTGCCAGTACTTCAGGCCTTTGTTAGACGATCCCGTTCTTGAGTAAGTCATGCAAATGAACGACACCTTGAATGGTGCGGCCGTCTTCGGTCACGACCAACGTCGTAATGGAAAACCGCTCCATCATCTCCACGGCCTTTGCCGCCAATTCATCTGGTCCAATCGATTTGGGATTGGGTGTGGCTAACTCCTTCGCCGTCGCATTCATCAAGTCCGTTCCGCGCTGAATAAACCGTCGCACATCGCCGTCGGTAATGACGCCGAGCAACGCCCCGTCTTGATCGACGACCGTCGTCATCCCAAGCTTTTTGGCCGTCATCTCCAGCATGGCCGCCATCCCTCCGACGGTACCTTGAACGATTGGGATTTCCGGATCAGCATGCATGAGATCCTTCACCTTGACCAGCAACCGCCGCCCTAAGCTGCCTCCCGGATGGAACCGGGCAAAGTCTTCTGCTTTGAACTCCCGTTTCTGCAGCAACGCCACGGCGAGTGCATCACCCAGTGCGAGCGTGGCCGTCGTACTGGCGGTCGGGGCCAACCCCATCGGACAAGCCTCTTCTGCAACCGACACATCCAGCGCGACATCAGAGTTTTTGGACAATGTCGAGCTCATCCGCCCTGTCATGGAGATGACCGGAATCCCTAAGCGTTTCACAAATGGGAGCAGCTGCAACAACTCTTGGGTTTCGCCGCTATTGGAGATCGCCACCAAGACATCCCGACGAGCCAACATGCCGAGATCGCCATGGACCCCCTCAGCCGGATGCAAAAAGAACGAGGAGGTTCCCGTGCTTGCCAAGGTGGCGGCAATCTTTTGCCCGATCAACCCTGATTTCCCCATGCCCGAGACTACGACCTTCCCCTTGCATCGAACGAGCACATCTACGGCTTTGACGAACCGCTCATCGAGCCGACTGACCAACGCCTCCACCGCTCGAGCCTCGATCTCAAGCACACGTCGCCCTTCGGACAGGCTCTCTTCCTGCTTGGCGGATTTTGATTCGCGCCCGGCCAACTTCCCCGTCATCGTGCAGCAAGTCCTCGTCTCGCACCCATTGTCATTGCTCTGCACCCTGTACGATCACTCAGCTTGTCGGTTGTGCGGCATCCCAGATCCGCACCACCCGTTCCAATAACGCCTTCAACTGATGCAACGGTACCATATTAGGTCCATCGGAGAGCGCTTCATCGGGATTCGGATGGACTTCCATAAAGAATCCGTCGACCCCTGCCCCGGCTGCGGCACAGGCCAACGGTTCGACAAACTCCCGCTGGCCGCTGGACTTCGTCCCGCCCCCACCCGGCAATTGCACGCTGTGCGTGGCGTCGAAGACGACAGGATACCCGAACTTCCTCATGATAGGGAAGGACCGCATATCCACGACGAGGTTGTTGTAGCCGAATGACGATCCTCGCTCGGTCAGCAGGATCCGATGACTCCCGCACTCTTCAATTTTCTTGACGGCATTTCCCATTTCGGTCGGCGAAAGAAATTGTCCTTTTTTCACATTGACGATCTTTCCGGTCTTGGCCGCCGCGACCAACAAATCCGTTTGCCGGCAGAGAAACGCCGGGATCTGCAGGACATCCACGACCTTCCCGGCTTCCGTCGCCTGTTCTTCCGTATGCACGTCGGTCAACACGGGTAGTCCCAGCTTCTCTCTTACCTGCTTCAACACCGCCAACCCTTTTTCTAAACCAGGGCCTCGGAATGAATGGATCGATGTTCGGTTCGCCTTATCGAATGACGACTTGAAGACGTAGGGGATTCCCAAAGACTTCGTCAGCTCGGCAATTCGCCCCGCCGTCTCCATGACGAGCTGCTCGCTCTCGATCACACAAGGCCCGGCAATCAGAAACGGCCGCTGCCCCTGACCGACTTTGAACGAACCAATGTCAACAAGCTGTGCCATAGTTACATCCAACAGATAGCAAAAAAACTATTCCGTTCGGCCTTAGCTACAGAGTAAATACACGTCTCTAACTGAATCTCAGCAGTTTGCAGGATGGTCAAAAAGGCTGTCCAGCGCGGCCGCAGCGAGCGAAGGGCCGAGGCGTACCCTCTGGGGTACGTTGAGGGGCTGAGCGACGCGAGAACAAAGCTGGCGGACTTTTTCAACATCCTGCTAGTGGCCTAGTTTTTTGCGCAACGCCGCCCCCACAAATCCGCTAAAGAGAGGATGTGGCCGATGCGGACGGGAACTATATTCGGGATGAAACTGCGTTCCCAAAAACCAGGGATGATCCTTCAATTCGAGGATTTCGACCAGCCGTCCATCCGGCGAGAGGCCGCTCAGGACAAGTCCCTTCGCACCCAACCGCTCGCGATAGGCATTGTTGAACTCATAGCGATGGCGATGGCGTTCACGAACCTCGTTCACGCCGTACATCTTCTGGGCCAACGTCCCCTCTCCTAACTTACAGAGATACGATCCGAGCCGCATCGTCCCGCCTTTATCGCTGATACCCTGCTGATCCGGCATGAGATGAATCACCGGATGAGGCGACTGCTCATCGAACTCCGCACTATTGGCCCCTGTCAGTCCTGCCACATTTCGCGCAAACTCGATCGCCGCACATTGCATTCCTAAACACAGACCGAGAAACGGCACCTGACGTTCCCGTGCATATCGAATCGTGGTGATTTTCCCCTCAATTCCTCTTGTCCCAAATCCACCGGGGATCAAGATCCCATCAGCTTCTCGCAAAATACGCTCTGTCCCTTGCCGTTCGATATCTTCGGACTCAATCCAATTGATATTGACCTTCGTTTCATGGTCGATTCCGCCGTGAATCAACGCTTCGCCCAGGCTCTTGTAACATTCCTTCAGCCCCACATACTTTCCGACCAGCGCCACGGAGATTTCGTGCTTGGGCCGTTTGATCTTCTGCACCATCGCATCCCACTCGCGAAGATTCGGCTGACCGGTCTCGAGATGCAACTGACGGACGATCAATTCATCTAACCCTTCCTTTCGGAAGACGATCGGCACTTCGTAGATCGTTTCGACGTCTTTCGCCGTGATCACGGCGTCCTTGTCCACATTACAAAACATCGCAATTTTGCCCTTGAGTTCCGGGGGAATATACCGGTCCGTTCGGCACAAGAGAATATTGGGCTGGATACCGATTTCCCGAAGCTTGTTGACCGAATGTTGCGTCGGCTTGGTCTTCAGTTCACCGGCGGTGCCGATGTAGGGCACCAACGTCAGATGCACATACAGCACATTGTCGCGCCCAACGTCGTACGGCATCTGTCGGATGGCTTCAAGAAACGGGAGGCTTTCAATGTCTCCGACCGTCCCGCCGATTTCGATAATGGCGACGTCCACTCCCTTGGAGATCCGCGTGATCGCCTGTTTGATCTCATCCGTCACATGCGGCACGACCTGCACCGTCCCTCCAAGATAGTCTCCCCGCCGCTCCTTCGTAATGACTGAATGATAGATCCGGCCTGTCGTGTAATTACTTTCTTTCGTCAGTGAGAGCGAAGTAAATCGCTCATAATGGCCCAGGTCCAGATCGGTCTCAGCGCCGTCGTCTGTGACGAAGACTTCGCCGTGCTGGTAGGGATTCATCGTCCCTGGATCGACATTGATATAAGGATCCAGCTTGAGAAAGGTGATCTTTAACCCGCGGCTTTCAAGGAGGTTTCCAATAGAAGCCGATGCCAGTCCCTTCCCAAGCGATGAGACCACTCCACCGGTCACAAAAATGAATTTATTCATGGCTCCCCCCTCTCCTGGACGTCAGGCTGACCCACCCCAGCTGTGCACCTCATCCTTTAAAAAACATCCCGCTGCTCTTCAGCTCGCGCTTGACCGCAAGATACTCCTGAAGTCGTTCCGCAACATCAGACACGTCCTCAGGACGATCCACCCTCAGTGAGGCATGTTTGGTTTCCCACACACGGATGCGAATACCATGGTCGAGCGCACGAAGTTGCTCAAGCTTTTCAGCGTCCTCGATGCGACTGGTCGGGAGGGAGGCGAATCGAAGCAGCGTCTCTTTCGTATAGATGTACAGTCCGAGATGAATATAGTGAAGCCCTCCGACGGCGTGCGGCTGTGGGTTGTCGCGAACCAACGGGATCGGAGCGCGTGAAAAATAGAGCGCGTCTCCTTTCGTATCGGTCACGACTTTCACCACGGCAGGATTGAGGAGATCCTCCGTCGAATCGATCACTCGCTTCAGCGTTCCCATCCCCGCGCCGCTTTCCAAAAACGGCTTGATGAGATCGGTCAAGAGGTCCGGCGTCAAAGGGATCTCGTCCCCTTGCAAGTCCACGAAGCAATCTCCTGCAAACATGCGGGCCACCGCAGCCACACGATCCGTTCCCGTCCGATAATCACCGGCGACCATGATGACCCGTCCCCCGAACCGCTCGACCGCCTGTTTAATACGCTCATCATCGGTTGCGACGATCACCTCCGACACGGCGCGACAGGCTGCCGCCTGCTCGTACACATGCTGAATCATCGGCTTGCCGTTCAGCTCGACCAGCGG
>CABVSA010000104.1 GCA_902500805.1 uncultured Nitrospira sp.
CCTGGGCGAACGCTCAGAAGAATCCGGCGATGCCGCAGTTCGATCGATGGGGTGCCATCTTTTTTCTGAACCGTGAGCAAGTAGCGTTTTCCCCAGAGGTAATGGCTCTCTCGATTGAGATATTCCCGAGGAGTTTCTCGTTCCTGCTCCCGCAATTTCTTCTGCTGCCGCTTGATCCAGCCCAGCTTGGAAACGGCAAAGACACGGATGGTAGCGAGACTCATGCGCGCCGGGGCAGCAATGCGCACGCGCCCGTTCGGAGGATAGACGCTGAGATGAACGTTCTTAATGTCCTTCAGCACCACATCCACGGCGATGTTGCCAAGCTGCACGTGCGCCATCATCAGTATTCTCTCTGCGCTTTGACGATGAGAAAGATGCGCTCCACCTCAGCCTCATCCCGCAGCAGGTCATACAGCGCCTGCTTGATCACTTGCTCGCGTGTCTGAACTCCGCGCCAGCCATCGTGGCGCACCCTTTTCACCGCCTCGTCGATCTTCAACGCCAGTTTCAATGTCGGATCACCGGCAACCCTGTATTCGGCCTGCGTTTCCGCAGCACGATCTGCCTGTGGAGACGCCCCCCGCATCTTCTTCAGGTTGTTGTACAGAGCCCGCAGAGCCGGGCTCTTCTTGAGCGGCTCCGGCGTATCCTCTGCCTGCCCGGCCTCCACTTGTTTGGCGAGGTCGGCAATGCGTTTCAGATATTGCTCATACTCGATAGCCTTCGCCTTGCGCGCAGCAATGATCTCGTCCAGCAACGCCGACATGGTCTCGTAGTAGGCGGGATCGTTCAGATGCTCCTTGATGATTTTGCGACGCACGTTATTCTCAATGGTCTCGGCAATCGCATCCTTGTTGCCTCTCAGGCCGCCGAGCTGCGAGGCGATGGCATTTCCGATTCCGGTCTTCACGATCAGGTCGAGCAAAGGCATCTCATCGAAGGGTGAAATCTTTCTCGGCTCATCCGCCTCGATATAGGTATCGATGAGATGGCGCATATCGGCTTCGTAGGCCTTCAGATCGAGACTCTCCCCACTGGCCTTTCGAACAATTTCGCGGATATTCAGATACCGGTCCAGTTGCTGCTTGATGCGGCCAATGTCGGCTGCGCTGTAACCCGCCGGTTCCAGCTCATCGGCGAGATTGGCGTACGCGCGCACGAGGGCGACGGTCGCCTTGTAGAGTGCGGCCCGTTGCGGTTCTCGTTCTTGGAGGTCGGCCGGAATCTCCGTGTTCCCACAGAAATAATGGATATGCTCCAGCTCGCCCTTCGGTGGGTTCACCGGCTCGCATAGCAGAGCGAGAGTCTCCAACGCCTGGTCGAGCCGTTCCTTGCCTTTCTTCAGCCGGTCTTGCAGCAGAATCTCAGGGGCAGCTCCCCCGGCGCTGTGATCTAGCTCGGAACTATAGACTTGTAGCGCGCCGGTGCCCTTGTCATTGACCAGCTTCTTGAACAGGTCTTTGTAGTCCACGATGTAGCCGTAGTCTTTGTCCTCACCGTCAAGACGATTGGTCCGGCAGATGGCCTGGAACAGTCCATGGTCCTGCATCGATTTATCGATGTAGAGATAGGTGCAAGGCGGCGCATCAAAGCCGGTGAGCAGCTTATCCACCACAACCAGCAGCTTCATACTCGCCGGTTCCTTGATGAAGAGCGCCTTCGCCCATTCCTCATAGGTTTCCGTTTTGGTCATGCCCGGCTTCGCGTCGATTCCCTTTAGCAGCTCGGTGTACGTGTTGTAGATGAACTGCTTATCGGTTTCCGTGTTCGCGCCGACTTCCTCCTTGGTCACATCCTGAGCCTGCGGATTATAGGAGGTCACCACCGCACACCTGCCCCTGAAGGGCGTCTTCTGAAAGAGCGTGAAATACTTGCAGGCCTCATAGATGCTTGAGGCCACGAGGATAGCGTTCCCCCGTTCACTGGATAAGCGCGGCTTCACACCGAAATCGAAGACGACATCACTCACCACCCGATCCATCCTGGACTTGGAGCTGAGCACCTGCTGCATCGTCCCCCATTGTTTCTTCAGCTCATCTTTCTGCCAGTCGTTCAGCCCCTTGGTCTTGGCCTCGAACCAGGCATCGATCTTCTCCTGAGAACCCAGGTGCTGGTCGATGTCCCGTGCCTCGTAGACCAAATCGAGTACCACCCCATCCTCCACCCCCTCGCTGAACTTGTAGGTGTGGATGTAGCCGCCGAATACTTCAAGGCTGGTCTGTGCGTCCTTTTTAAGCAGCGGCGTCCCGGTGAAGCCGATGAAGACGGCATTCGGCATCAGAGCTTTCATTACCCGGTGTAGCTTGCCGCTCTGCGTGCGGTGGCACTCGTCCACGAACACGAATACCTCGCCCACGGTCCGGCTGGGCTGACTTTCCAGCTCCTTGATGAAGGCGTCGAAGTCGTCCACATCCTTGCGGCCAAACTTGTGGACGAGCGAGCACATGAGACGGGGTGTCGCTTGGCCGAGTCGGCTCATCAAGTCGCGGCCGCTGCTGGTGCGTGTGATCGGCTCGCCGACATCGGTAAAGACCCGTTCGATCTGCTTGTCCAGTTCGTCGCGGTCGGTGACGATGGCCACGCGGGCATGGGGGTTGTTCTCCAGAATCCACTTGGCCAGCAGCACCATGACGATGCTCTTGCCGCTGCCCTGAGTGTGCCAGATAATGCCGCCCTTGCGCTGGCGCACAGAGTCCTGCGCTGCCTTGATGCCGAAATACTGGTGCGTGCGTGGCAGTTTCTTCACGCCACTGTCGAACAGGACAAAGTCGTGCATCAGCTCGATCAGCCGATCCTTCGCGCACAGCTTCAGGAGATACTTGTCCAGTTTGAATCGGCGGTTGTCCTGCTCGTCCTCTTTCCACTTGAGGAAGTACTTCTCCTGCGTGGCGATGGTCCCGTATTGCAGACCTTCAGAGTCGTTTCCGGCGAAGAGGAATTGCACGGTGCTGAAAAACCAGGCGTTGAACTCAGGCAGCTGATTGGAAAGGCTTTGGCGGATACCGTCGCCGATGGACACGCGGCTGTTCTTGAGTTCGATCACACCGATCGCAATGCCATTCACATACAGCACCAGATCGGGCCGCCGCTCGTGGTTGCTCTTGAGCGTCACTTCCTCGGCAATCGCGAAGTCGTTCTTGCCCGGTTCGCGCCAGTTGATGAGATGAACAGTTTCCGTGACCCTGCCTGCCTCGATCTTGACCGGCACCCCGTAGCGGAGAAGCTTGTAAACGGCCTGGTTGTTTCCGTAGAGGTTGCGGCTGTGATTGTCCGCCTCGGTCTTCAGCAGATACAGCGCCCGGCTGATCTGCGCCGAGGTGTAACCCGACTTGGTCAAATAGTCGGTCAGCAGGCCTTCTTCAATGTAGCTGTTCCCTTCCCGGTCGGTCCAATCACCCAGATAGCGGTAGCCCAGCTCGTCACGGAACAGCGCGATGACGCGATTCTGCGTGGCGCGTTCTGGTTGGCCGACAGCGCTCATGCGTTCACCTGTTGATCTCGTTCTGAAGCGTCGTCAGAGTGGTCATCATGTCGTCGAACTCCGGGATGGCTTAAAAAGCAATTGATGGATGTCGACCTCGCCGAACTCAGCCATGAAATCACCTTTGGTGAATGCCCAACCCCTCACCACGGCCATACACCATGGAAAGTGCATTTTTTCAATTGATTGCATGTCTATAGTGGGAAATATTTTTCAGGAAAATGAGCATGTTTTCGTGAAAACAGCATGGGACTGAACAATAGCAGCACGGGTTTCATCCAACCTTTCATCCAACCGGTTTTGGTCGGTCCAGTCGCCCAGGTAACGGTAGCCCAATTCCTCCCGGAACAGCGCGATCACCCGGTTCTGCGTGGCACGTTCGGGTTGGCCGAAGGCACTCACTTCAGTACCTCCCATCTTCCAGCTTTGGTTGGACCCACATGCCTGATGCGCCCCTCGGCTCTCAATTTTCCCAAGTGGTATTTCACGCCGTCCGCGCTCAGGCCGAAGCGTTCGGCGAGCGCATTGCGAGTTAATGTGGGGTCGCCGTGTAGCGCTGCCAGAATCTTGTCCCTCGTCGTTTCTTGGGTAGTTTCTTGGGTAGTTTCTTGGGTAGTCCGCTGAGCCCCTTCGGCATAGGGAAACACGGCCCACAGTCCGGCGGCCTCCGCGCGGAACTCCGGCGCCGGCGTGCGGGCAATGCTGCAGGCCTCCAAGATTCGCTCGATGCCACGGCCCCAGGCCTCGATCATCCCGGCGCGGAAGAACGCATTGGCAACATTCGGATTGAAAGGCTCCGACGAATGCTTGCCGAGCAGGCGCGCAAGCGTCCAGGAAGCGGGTAATTGGCCCGGATTCCAGATCATCAATTTATCGGCGTACACGCTGACTTGGACCGGGATCGCGCTGGCGTAATCCTTGTGAACCACGGCATTGAGTATCGCCTCGCGCAGCGCGGCCTCGGGTACCGGATAGGTCTCGATGCGCTGTAATCCCTCGTAGGAAATCAGCGCCTTCATGTATTTGAGCCGAATCAGGTCGATCGCATGATTCACCTGGGAAAATAGGTCACCGCTGATGACGTCCTGATAGCGCAGATCGGTATTGCTCTCGAAGAACCCGATCTTCACGTAGGCGCCACCGAAAAACCGCTCGGGCAAAGGGTGAAACAGCATGACGGCGGCGCGCGTCAAATACGTGCCTTCTCGCAGGTGCAGCTTGTCCAGCAGCACACCATCCGGCTCCTTGATAATCGTTGCGGACAGGCGCCCGCTTCGCGCCGCCTGCGCGCGGAAGAACGCGAGCGCCTTCCTATCGAGGTCTTTCAGTGCAACGCCGGGAAGCGGCACCCCGTCCCAGGTGCGGCCGTGTTTGCGCAGCAGCAATCGCTCCAGCCCCGCGCCCTTGAGCATCTGATTGGTGCTGCCGCTGCGATAAAAATATTCGCCCCGGTAACTGATCGCGTTCGGATAGGGCGGCACCACGATCTCAAGATATTCTCGCGGGGCCTTCCCACGCAGGTTCACATCCACCATGATGCCAAGGATGTCGCGTACCTTGTTGGGCAGATCAACCAACAATTTCTTCGCATCAGCAACGCCCGAAACCTTGCCGAGGTCGTTCTTGCCGATGACGAGCACCCCGCCCTCGGCATTGGCGAAACCCGAGATCCACTTCAGGTATTCGTCCCGCCAGGACTCCTTCCATTCGATGTGCTGATTCTCTTTCATCATAGTGGATAGTTGAAAGTGGAGAGTTATTGCGCACGAATTGACGCCTTGGTTGTTTTCACAATCGAGACCAGAAGTTTGACGAGTTCTTCACTATCCATTCGGATGGACTCAAAGCTCTGCTCGTCGATGTATTCGGACTGATGGAGCAACTCCAGCCAGTAAAGGGTTTCGTTGGCTTCCTTGAGCGCAATATTCATTTTGTGGGTGAAGTCGGCTTTACTTTCCGCATGTTCCGCCTCGCGCACCAACGCGCCAATGGCTGTGCCGCTGCGTAATACTTGCTTTGATAAGACATACTCCTTTTTCTGGCCTTGCAAGTGTTTCGTCAACGTCACCACTCGAAGCGCGAAAGCGAACGATTTCGCTTTGACGACATTCTCTTTCATTCTCAATTATTCATTATCCATTCTCAATTTATTAACCGGATACGTCCGGTTAATAACTCCTGCATCATGCCCTGTTTGAGCTGGCGGGCCTTGGCGAGCTTGGCCTCCAGCGCGGCGATCTCGGCGTCCATGTCGGAGAGGATGGAAGCGATGGCACGTTGTTCTAGGATTTCACAAACTGGGAATCTAAGACGATTGATCTTTGCTAGAGTCAGCCGGGTGATCGCATTCCCCGACATCTGATCCTTAATGTGCGTTTGCCCAGCATGCGAAAGAATTTGCTGCAGAAAGTAAGGGGCATCGTGCACTTCTGGATCAAACCGAAGCAGGGCAACGCTCGATAATAGACTAAACTCCTCGTCCAATGTGTTCAGAGCCGCGTTCCCGGTACTCGCCCCATCTTTTGTTAACAGAAGGTCGCCAGGCTTCGGGTCGCACCTTCGATAAATGGCACGATGCTGATCCTCATCTATTCGTGGTGCGTCTTTGGCATCGAATGTTCCAAACCCGATGTTTTTTGAGGTTATATAAAAGTACTTTCCACCTCGTATCGTTGGCGAGAAATGCGTGCCGTCCTGAATCTTGACACACACATCGCACAGAGCTTTCACTTCCCACTCCCCACTAAACCCCGGCAGGCGGTTCTTGCCGGTGAGGAGTTCCTGCATGGCGCCTTGTTTGAGCTGGCGCTTCTTGGTGAGAAGTTGCTCCAGGGATTCGATGAGGGCATCTGCATCGCTCAAGGCCTCGGCGATGGCTCCTTGCTCGGCTTTGGTGGGTGGAAATGCGATTAAAAGGTTCTTAAGGGAACCAGCGTTGACGTTCTTTTGCCCTCCGCCGATTTGGTTCTGCTCGAAATAAGTTTGGCCCGCTTCGGAATTGATGAAGACACACAGATATCCTGAATCAACGACTTCACGCCGAGGTCGAGTGATGAGCGTAGTGAAGCTCTGCGCACCTTCATACTGCGTAGGAACGATGCTTGTTGTTCCAGGGTACCCTGTCCTCGCAGTAAGGAGATCGCCTGCCTTGAGACGCTTATTTTTGAATGTTCTTTCATAGTCTTCAGTGATGTAAAGCAGATCCGAGTCATCAAGGTAACCCGGCTTGATGTTCTGGTTTCGGAACATGACAACGCCCCGGTCCCGGTACGCGTGCGTGGCAGCACTCGCGATTCCCACCATAATTCTGTCCGCAAGCGAGTGAAGAGGCTTCACATCCCAATCCTTCGGGATTACTCCCACCTCAGTCTGCTTGTAGCCGGCCGGCACTGAGTCCCGTCGAAGTGGCTTCATTTCCATGAGAACCCCATCTTGTTCAGGTGGCGGTTCACCTTGGCTTCGAGATCGGCCACGCGGTTAACCATCTGTGGCATTGGGGCCTCGTACCGCTCGGCCAATTCCTTCACTCGCTGGGTGAGTTGCTGACTCACGCGGTCCATCTCGCCATGGACATCTTTATCCAACGCGGCGAGCCATTTGTCGTCCACCACGAGGGTTTTGATCTCGGCCTCGCTGAGGGTCGGATACTTGGCGTAGGCCTTGTCGTCGAGCGCTGCCTCGGCTTCCTTGAGTTTTTTCTTGAGGTCGCTTTCCCGGTTGTTGAATTCCATCCATTCATCCAAGACCTTCATCTCTTCCGCTATCAATTCTCCACTTTCCACTTTCAATTCCTTCAGTCGCTGCGCGACTGAAGCCTTGTTCACCTTATCGAGTTCCGAGAATGCCCCTTCTTCTCCGCCCTGCTCTTCTTCCAATTCAGCGAGACGGGCGGTGACTCCTTCTAATTCAGCCGTAAGCCGGTCGATAGCCTCCTGCTCTTTCGCAAAGTATCGGGCGACGATGAGCGATTTGGGCACGAGGTCGCAGGTCCAGCCTTTATCCACCTGCTTGCCAGGTTTGCCGTCCTTGGTCTTTTTCGTTTCGATGATGCGGTACGTCTCGGCCTTCCAGCCGTCTGCGGCAATCAGGTAGCAATCGTCCTGCATGGTCTCGGCCCAGTAGTCCATGAGGTGCTGATAGACATCGTACTTATTGATGAGTGGCTGACCGACGTAGTGGGTCAGCAGGTCTTCAGACAGGGTCGCGATGAGTTCCTTCGGATGGAAGCCAGATTTCAGCGCATGAAGCAACTTGGCGGTCTTGTCTTTCCACGTCGCGAAGTGGGCGTTCATCTTGCCGATGAAGGCGGCAAATTCAGGATGCTCGTAAATCGTGGACTTGATCGCCGACTTCTCCACAGCCAGGTCGAGGTAGCCGAGCCGGTTGGCCTTGAAGAGAGTCTGCCGGAGCTTGGGACACACATCCCAGTATCGCTGAAGCGCTTCCACATCCGCTTGCGGGATGCCGCCTTTCAGATGACCTTCAATATCTTGCCGGTCTTCCACCTGCTGGCTGTCAATGTAGCGCGGCAGGTTGAGGTTGAACTCGTTCTTTTCGATTTCGTCCACACTCACAAGGCGGGAGTATTTCGGCACTTCCAGGTGTTTGGTAAAGACATCGACGATCTGATGGATGTCCTGAGCACGCAGGCGGTTCTTGGGACCGTCCTTCATGAAACCGGCGCTGGCGTCGATCATGAAGATGCCCTTGCGGGTGTGGGCGTCCTGCTTGTCCAGGACCACGATGCAGGCTGGAATGCCGGTGCCATAGAACAGATTAGCAGGCAGACCGATGATGCCCTTGATGTAGCCCTTGCGAATCAGATTGCGGCGAATGTCGGCCTCGACGTTGCCCCGGAACAGCACGCCGTGCGGCAGAATACAAGCGCCCTTGCCGGTGCTCTTGAGCGAGCGGACGATGTGAAGCAGATAGGCGTAGTCGCCTTGCTTATTGGGTGGTTCGCCGAATGGCTGGAAGCGTTCATAGAGATCGTTCTTCGGATCAAGGCCGGTACTCCACCGCTTGTCGCTGAAGGGTGGATTGGCCACGACATAGTCAAAAGTCTTGAGGGGCTCGCCGTCCTTGAACTTGGGATCGGCCAGTGTGTTGCCCTGCGCGATCAGCGCCGTGGGGTTGTTGTGGAGGATCATGTTCATCCGCGCGAGGCCTGCGGTGGTGGCGTCTTTCTCCTGGCCGTAGATGGTCACCGACGTGCGCGCTTCATCCGCGACTTTCAGCAGCAAAGAGCCGGAGCCACAAGTCGGGTCATAGACGGTGGTGTCCGGACTGGTCTTGGCCTCCCGGATGCCCAGGATCTGCGCGATGATGCGGCTGACTTCGGCCGGCGTATAGAACTGCCCCTTGCTCTTGCCGCTCTCCGTGGCGAAATGCCGCATGAGGTATTCGTAGGCATCGCCCAGAATGTCGTCGCCTTCGGCGCGGTTCTTCGAGAAGTCGAGTCGCTTGTCTTCAAAAATGGCGATGAGGTCGGTCAGCCGCTTGACCATCTCGTCGCCGCTGCCGAGCTTATTCGCATCGTTAAAGTCCGGCATATCGGAGAGCTTGTTGGCGTTCGCCAGCGGCCCGATGATCTTCTTATTGATCTGATCACCGATGTCCGGCTTGCCCTTGAGCGCCACCATGTCCTTGAAGCCCGCGCCCTTGGGAATCGTGATCGGGGCATACGGCACGTCGGAATACTTGTCACTGATGTATTTGATGAATAGGAGAACGAGGACATAGTCCTTGTACTGCGAGGCATCCATACCGCCACGCAACAGATCGCAACTAGACCAGAGAGAGGAATAGAGTTCGGATTTTTTGATGGCCATGGATCAAGCTTCTGAATGAAGAAATTTGTGTTGCGAAGAATACCCCTTTCCAAGCAGGAAATCACCACAGCTCAACGGCCGGGAGACTCAAAATAGGCGTCATTATTGGGATGGTTCGCGGATCAGTGGATCAAGGCGATCGGCATGTTGATGGGCCCACGAAAGCCAGTGATCTGCTGGGCTTCCCGTCTGGCTCTCTCCGTGCTTGGCAATCAGCACTTCTTTGAGAGCGGCCAGATACCCTCGAAGCTGCTGCGCCTTGGCCCAATTGACGGCTTCCTGTTTCAATCTTCGGAGGACTGGGCATGCCAATCGTGAAAGACATTTGCGCTGATTATCGTTGTGCACCTGTCAATCGAATTGAATGGGCATAGAGCCAGTGGTATAGTCGTCGCGCCATGGCGCAAGATCAACCCATCAAAGCACTTGTGGTCGCCTTAGTCGATGATGCGGCGGCGGCTGTCTATTCGATCAACCGGCTCAAGCCCGAAGCCTTATGTTTTGTCCTGCCGGAAGGCAGCAAGGCGTTGGTTGAGTCGGCGGTCCAGCCGAATATCGATCAGATGCCGAAGCGGTGGGATTGGATCGTGCTGGAAGATGTGACGGAGTTTTCGTCGACTTTCAAAACGCTCGCCTCTTCACTTCCGGAACTGTTTCGGACATGGGCCATTCAACCTGGTGAACTGGTTGTGGATCTGAGTGGAGCGAAGCCCGCGATGGCGGGTGCGCTCACCTTGGTGGCCGTGCCCTGGACTTCTCGCGTGGTGGCCTTGAGCCCAGCTCAAGAGGGACAAGAGGATGACCGCGTTGAACTGAGCGGGAAGTCCTTTATCTGGATGCAAGGTAATCCATGGGATGAACAGGCGGCGGTGGTGCGTCGTGAAGGGTGTGAGTTGTTCAATCGGGGACTGTTTCATGGCGCGGCGAAACTCTTCCACGATGTGGAGTTGCGGGTCAGCGGTGGGCAGAAACCGCTGTATCGGGCGTTTGCGGATTTGGCTGAAGGCTATGACTTGTGGGAGCGGTTTCATTATCGGCAAGCATGGGAAAAGTTGAAGACGTCGGCGAAAGCTCTGGAGATGGCGTCACTCTGGGGTGGGCCGCCAGGACTAAAGGCCGTCATCTCTCCGATTAAGGCCAATGCCGGTTTTCTTGAAAAACTCGTGCTCGACCCGGCAGAGGTCAAGGAGTCGCTGGTCCTGGACATGTTGGCGTGCACTGGGAGGCGACTGCATGCTCGCCACGATCCCGAGGTAGCCATGACGGCGCTCGTCCGGGCGCTGGAGGCAGTTGCTCAAGTCCGTCTGTATAAATCACACAAGATCAAGAGTTGGGATGCGCAACCCGCGCAGTTGCCGGCTGCTCTTCAGGAAGTTTGTCAGACCTGTTATCTCGAAGATATCGATGGTAAGTACAAACTGCCGCTCCAGGCGCAGTTTCGTGTCTTAGCCGGCTTGGGCGATCAGCTAGGCCAAGCGTTCTTGAGAGAATGGCCCAAGATGAAGCCGTTACTGGATGCAGCGAATCACGCCGTGCTGGGACATGGGTTTGAGCCGATCAAATCCGAGCGGGTCCAGCAGTTGTATGAGGTGGTGCTCAAGCTGGTTGGAATCAACGAATCATCGTTGCCGAAGTTTCCCGTTCTGAATTTCTAAGAGCCGATCGCCAGTGGTTGATAGATCCGTGATCAAAAAGCGCGAAAATAATGACCTCGTAAGAACTCCCAAGCACTAACGATCTCCTTGCCTGCCTGCTTTCAGGCTTTCGTGATAGTCACATCCCTTTAGTTCTCCGAGGTCACATCCCGTCTTGTAATATTCGAGTGCCTCGCGGTTGTTCTGTTTGACACCCGCCCCTCGCTCATACATCACGCCGAGATTGACGCAACTTCGTGCCACTTTATCGTCACAGGCTTGCCGAAAGAGTTGTAAGGCTTTATGGTTGTCTTGTTTGATGCCGAGCCCATCTCTATACCTATTGCCGAGATTGAAGCAACCGATCGGATTTCCGCCTTCACAAGCTTTCCTGTAGAATTTTATGGCTTGACCGTTGTTCTGTTTGACGCCAGCACCCTGCGCATACATGCCTCCAAGATTAGAGCAACTTCGAAAATCCCCAGCGCTGCAGCCTTGCCTGTAGAATGAAACAGCTTGAACAGCGTCTTGTTTGACCCCAGTACTCTCCGCATACATCACGCCCAGATTTGTGCAACCTGTTGCCTGTCCTAAGGTACAGGCCTTCTTGTATGAGTCCACAGCTTGAACAGCGTCTTGCCTGATTCCCTGCCCCTCCTGATACATCACGCCAAGGTTGAAGCAACCTTCCGCTCGCCCGCCGTAGCAGGCTTTGCTGTAGAAAGCCGCAGCTTGAACGGCGTCTTGTTCGACCCCACGTCCACTGTAATACATCACTCCGAGATTGAAACAGCCGTCTGCCCACCTCCCATCACACGCTTTCCTGGACGACTTCACCGCCTCATCGGAGCTTATGTTGATACCGGTACCATTCCAATACATTTCTCCGAGAGGGGCGCACCCGAACACATCCCCGCCGTCGCAGGCTTTCCGAAACAGGGTTTCAGCTTCCAGGTAGTCTTTCTTCACCCCCTCACCCAAATAATACCTCATTCCGAGTATGACACAGGGTAACGTAGAGCCTCGCTCACAGTCGGATTTCAATTGCTGCGGGGTATCGCCTGTCTGAGAAGCGTATATTTCTGATGTGGCTAGCCCGATGACCACCATGAGTGTATGAAATAGCAATTGAACATTCATGCTGGAGTCTCCGGAACAGCATTGATCCAAGAGCCTTACTTGGAGGGTAAAATATCGGTGGATGTTAGGCAAACGATCTTGCAGTCTAAGCATCTTCAGTGAGAAGCGAGGAGATGAGTATTTAGGTTTGGAAGCGAGAACTGCCTTATCGAAACTGCCGGCAGTCTATCCTACGGGGGAATATCGCTTCTTAGGGAAGTTTGCTACAATTCCGCGTCTTCTCAACGTCACTGCGTTACAGAGGGTGAGAAACAATCTCGGGAACCACTCTAAATCTGGATAGATTGCTGTCTAAATATGGTGAAGTATTGGAAATCAAGATTTACTACGAGGACACCGACTGCGGCGGGGTCGTCTACTATGCCAATTATCTGAAAT
>CABVSA010000105.1 GCA_902500805.1 uncultured Nitrospira sp.
ATTCATACGCTTCTTTCAGATGAAAACCTGTGCAAACAATGGGGGGAACTTCATATAGCGCATCCTGTAGCAGTTTCGCAGAACAGTTTGGCGGCCCTGCGAGCTTGAAGTCTGTGTCTGTCTGGGTGACGACCCAGTTCAACTTAGCGCGATGCTCAATCAGTGGACTGGCCCACCCTGACTCATCATTGCGAAGCCTCTGAGGTTCGTTTCCCGTTTCTCCGACGTATGGCTTCACTGACATGAGCCCGTTTAGGTTTAGATGCCAAGCTGTGCACCGGAAATGGCCATCCGGCACCGGCGGCGCTCCGAGAGTCCCATCGCGCAGACGAGCCGAAATCTCCTTCAGACTGAGCTGCTCACGCAATACAGGCCGAATGAGGGACCAGGGATGCCCCGCCTTCGACATTGACGTCGGCACATCAAACTGCACAAGCTGACTGGCCGGTCGGAATGATACAGAGTATAGTCCCTTGCCGCGCATCGGACCGATAACGTCACCAATGTATGTGCCACCGGCCGATGTCGTGCCCTGACCAAGCCCGACGTACCCAAGCAGGTCCTGGCGACGTCTGATAAGGAGGGCATCGACGGCATCAAGAAAATTAAGATCCACTGTGTAGTCGATAACCCCTCGAGGATTCGGATCCCACGACTTGCGACCAGATATTCCCTCCGAATACGCATCTACCACGAAGAGAAAACAACCCGTCTTCCTCCAAGGAGTCCCGCTCCAGCTAGAACGATTTCTGTGGTGAGAAGCAGCTAGTTGGAGTAGCGCCTCAATACCCAAGTTGTCCGCTGGACCGCCGTCAAGGAGATGTTCGTAACCTATAGGCACAGGTGTCTGTTCCATTCCACTTGGCTTCGGAACTGCTGGCAGCGGATACCGCCTCAGAGTTACGGTGTTGAACGCTCCAGGAAATGCAGCCGATGCAATCACGGCTTGCGAGATTGGATATGTGTCTAGGCGGGAACGAAGTTGACTACGAAACGTTTCGTGCGAAAACAAGAATCGACTACCGCGCATCGCATCAGTTGCGGTTGCCAAAAAAATAGGCCGTCCCGGGCGGAGAGGTCCCAGGTCGTTGTAGGTTGCACCCTTGAACAGCTGATCATCGAAGATGTCCGCCATCAGGTCCGAGCGGTCTTCGTGCGTGAACAGCGTCCTCGCCAAGTGGTGGGGAAGTAGCGAGCTTATAACCCATTTGCTCCGAAAGTTGGTGCCCATCGCTTCTTGGGCTTCGTGCCAATCTAAATCGGGCCCACGCAGCGCATAGTACGCACCAGCAACACCTCCGCCTGAGGTGGATGAAATCGCTGTAACGTGTCGCATGAGGCCGAGGGCCTCAAGTTGCTCCATCGTAGCCATCGCAAAGTTCGCCGCCCTGCTTCCACCACCGGACAAAGCCAGGCCCACAAAAACTGGGGGGACGTCCTTGTCACCAGGTGCAAACTCTTCACGCGCTCGTGACACAGGGTATCGCGTAATGTCCGCTGCGGTACCCATCAATTTGCAATTTCTGGCTAACGGTGACGCTGCGCCTGCCCCAACCGTCTCGGTACAGATAGGTGCATTGCGCGCCGTTCGATAGGGAATTAAGCCACAGGCCGTGACCATCACGACGAATGCCAGTAGGATCAACGCCAAACGAATTTTGGAAACGTAGCGCCCGACGCTCATATTGGTATCTTACGAGGCACAGTCCTAGGTGAATGAATCAAGTCCCAAGAAGCCAAGCAAAGGGCCATCGTGCGCCCCACGCAGTATCTGACGATCGTTCTCCATATGATGCTTAATAAGCTAGGCATAGATCGTCCTCACGCCCAACATTCATGCTCAGATGCGCTCCGCTTGACGACCATTTTACTGGAGCACTTGTTGGGCTAGCATTCAATTGCCGGGTGTCGGCTTAGGAGATTCCTCTGGTTTTGCGCTCTTCTCTTCTAGGATAGAGTTGGTTAGTTCATTGGGTGTTTTCTTTATTGCTTCTCCTTGTGGAAGCTTCGCCTCTGGCCCTGCTACTTTTGGTTCATCTTTATATAGATATTTGAGTTCGGCCTCGATGAGTGGCACTGTTATTTGTAGAGTTTCAAACTGCATTTTCAGCAATTGTGCTGCATCGATCCCTCCATTCATATACATCTGACAGGTAAAATACGAATTCGCCAGAAACAACTGTACTCCTTGTGTTCTCTTGTTGAGAACGGCATTCTGATTTGTCGCTGTATGAAGAAGATCAATTCCGACTTTAGTCTTATCTCCCTGACTCGCATCAGCCCTTAGTTTGTTGAGTGCTGCGATATCGATGCCTATTTCCGTAGGAGCCTCAGCGCAGAATCTGTTGTTGCTAAAATTGACAAGCACTACTCTTCGTTCTGGTGTCAACGAGAGAGTTCCCACGGAAGCGTTAGCAAAGATCGCGCGATTTAGCTTTTCCTCGATCACCGGCATGTCTAGTGGTCTGGTGACGAGTGAGCAACCCTGGATTCCCGCACATATAAGTAGTACCGCAATTAGTCGTCTCATAGATTTATCTCCTGTGCGTTGTGTTATGCCAGACATGAATTCCGTTGATGCGCATAGGACGTATATCTCCTATTATTTGACCACGGAATAAATAAGAACTTTGTGTCGGATCCGACCATTGACTTATTGCCTTGCCCATTCCCGCATTGTGCGTCCCCGAAGCTCACCGGGTGGTCAGCGTGACCGTGAACAACAGGAGCAACCACCCACCCACCAACGTCCAACCACAGTGAGCTGCGCATCGAATTTCCCTCACAGTGAAAGTCACCTGGCGTCAATCGCGTCGCTGGAATCGTGCCGTACGCCGAACAAGTCCGATCAGTCACAAGCTGTGCGACCTCATGCGAGTTCCCTTCAGCAAGGAACGGACCAACGATGAGTTCGCAAGAACTACGTAAATGCGCAAGCATTGTGCTGCTGCCGAAGAAATGGAAGCCTGCCGGGTGAATCCTTTTCGATTCAGGGAGTATCTAAATGGATTCACTCGCTCCTTCCAAGACCTACCGGCTCGATCAGACTGCCCTTTACATTCCCACTACGTACTCAAGCGCGGCGGGATGGTAGCGCCGGAAACGGGGAAACGGAATAACTCTTTCGGTTAGGGATGTACGGATCTTCACGGTAGATCTATCAAGCCCTATTTCTGGATAGGGCTGTATGGCTAACGATCGTGTTGGCAGTCAGAAGAAAGGAGCAAAGCCAAAAGAGTTCGCGCAGGAATCCTGAAACGTCATGAGTCCTGATCCTAGGGCGTGTTATCAGTTAGCGGCGTGATAATTGTCCGGATTCACAAGGGCGTCTGCAAGGGATGTACTGTTCATAAGCCATGGGGGGCTTATAGCCGGGCCAACGGCGGTATGCGGTGCGTGACGATCCGTGGGATCGGATCAAGGATTTCTTGCCAGGCCGGGAGGGAGATGTTGGGTACAGGCCTCCGACATCACGTGTCGTGTAAGAACAAGAGCGTACATGGGGATGGAGGGGGCAATCTACGTTTCTAGGTTTGACCTAACCTATTTCTACAAACAAGCGTGTGCTCTCCATGGATTATCCTGCCTCTCAATAAATACTCTTACTGACCTCATTTGACGGCTGGCTCTCACCCGCACTGTTATAGGCGGTCACGGTGAAATAGTAGGTGGTCCCATTCGTCAAACCGTCAACGGTATACGAGGTGACGTTGCCTACAGTGATCGTTCTGCCATAGAGCCCTGAGGCCGTGCCTACCTTCACATTATAGCCACTCAAGGATGGGTCAGTGACGGCGTTCCATGCGAGAGTGGCAGTCGTGGCCGAGGGTGGGGATGACAGGGTCATGGTCACAGGGACTATCTTCGTTGCTTTTCCCACCTTCACCGTGATGGTTGCATTGTAGGTGCCGGCTGCGAGCCCCGTTGTATCGACCGCCACCGCAAGGGTCGCCTTGGTAGTCATGGAGGTGGTGGCCGGCGAAACGGTTAGCCAAGAGGCATTGTCGGAAGTTGTAACCGTTATCTGGTTTGTCCGTTTTCGGAAGACAGACAACGTCTGATTGGACGGGCTTGTTCCATCTTGAACAGCGTTAAACGTCAGTGCCGTCGGACCAACGGTGAAGGCGAGGCCTTCAGCAGCCTGCCCGAATCCCATGAGGACTGTGACTGCAAGCACCTGCCAGAACCGTCGTGTGGGTAGATGAGCGTATGTCATGAACCATGCCTCATTGGTAGGTTTGTGTTTCATCCTGTTCTGCGCCTCAATACCTCGGTGCAGATGGCGTGTGTGTGGCGAGAAGGGGAAAGGCAAAAGAGGTGCCTGACGAGAACCCGCTTAGCATTCTTTAGTTTCCAAAGAGTTCTGAAAGCTTTGTTGGGACGGAGGGCTCAGCGATGGTACTGATTCGTCTCGTAGGCATCAAATATGTACGTGATTTGCCTTCAGCTCATACACATCTCCATCATGACGACCTGGGGCAGGGCATCTCCTGAAGCATCCGAGTTGTGAGCGAGGTGCGTTCGATACTTCACCGTTCGGCCGTTCGGCAGGCTCACGGTCCTGAGCAACGTCGATGGACAGGCTCATGGCCCTAAGTTCTGTCGAGGGGGGAATGCCGAGTGACAGACATTCCTACAGTGGACGGGTTCATCACTCAGGCTGGCAGCCTTTTTGATAGGGGGCACTTTGCGGGGGCTGGAGAAATTGATGCAGGCTGGTTATGACGACTTGGGTGTGGTGGAAGGCTCTTCACCGGCAGATGTGAGGGGGCCGATCTCGTGGAGCTTCAGCATGTTCGTGCCGCCGACTTGTCCCGCCATCGTTCCGGACACAACGGCGATGATATCTCCAGGCATACAGAGATGCGCTGTCGTGAGCCGTTGCTCCGCTTCTGCAATCCAGGCTTCTGGTGCTCCTCCTTGAGACATGAGGAAGGGACGCACACCCCAATACAGTGCCATCTGCCGCCGAATTGTTTCGGACGAAGTGAAGGCTAGGAGAGGGGAGGTTGGTCGATGTTTAGAGATCAATCGTGCGGTCGTGCCGCTCTCCGTGAAGGCCACGATGGCTTTTGCCAGGACTGAGCCGGCTGCAGAGACAGCCGCAGCTGAGATCGCCTCTGCCAATGAGCGGTCGCTGGGAGCAGGATCTGCCTTGATGGTCACTCCAGGTTCGGTCGTGTCTTCCGCGGCGCGAATCAGCCGATCCATGACCTGTACCGTTTCAACCGGATAAGCCCCCACGGCGGTTTCAGCCGAGAGCATGACGGCATCGCTGCCGTCAAAGACGGCATTGGCGACATCGGAGGCTTCGGCTCTCGTCGGCCTTGTCGCCTTCGTCATCGACTCCAACATCTGCGTGGCGGTAATCACCAACCGACGCCGACGATTGGCCTCGATGATAATGCGCTTTTGCAGAATCGGCACCGCTTCCGGCCCCATTTCCACGCCCAGATCACCGCGTGCGATCATCACGCCGTCCGCACAGGCCAAAATATCCTCCAGGGCCGCAACAGCCTCGGCTCGTTCGATCTTCGCAATGAGCGGAATGCGACGTTCGTACTGTTCCAGTACAGCTCGCGCCGTCTCGATATCCTGTGCTCCTCGCACGAAGGAGAGCGCAATATAATCCACCCCCTGGTCGACACCAAACTGAATGTCCTTCCTGTCTTTTTCAGTCAACGTTGGGGCACTGACCGTCGTGCCGGGAAGATTAATCCCTTTGTGCGAGGTAATCGTGCCTCCGATGAGGACGGAACAGTCTACCGTGTCATCCGTGATCCGGTCGGCCACGAGCTCAATCAGTCCGTCATTAATCAGAATCCGAGACCCGGCACGAAGGTCCCGCGTGAGATCCGGATAGGAGATAGGGATTTCCGTAGAAGGGGAGGGGGACGCGGATTGTGCGTCCCGTTCAGAGCGCCAGGCACGGAGACGGATTGATTGACCGGCTGTGAGGTGAATGCCTGCCTTCGGGACAAGACCTACTCGAATCCTCGGCCCTTGCAGATCCTGGATGATCGCCACTGCCACGCCCTGTCTGGCAGCTGCCTGACGGATGGTCGCGATAGCAGTCGCATGGGTTTCTTGAGTCCCATGCGAGAAATTCAACCGGGCCGCGTTCATTCCGGCGGCGATCAACCGATCGATAAGCGCCGGTGAGGAACTCGCAGGTCCGATGGTACAGATGATCTTGGCTAGTCGCATGATCACATGTGAGGAACCGTCGCTTCGACTCAGCTAACCCAGGTGAGTAGATTACCACAGTCCCGCTGTTCCCACGCCATACAGGACTGAGCCGTGAGACAATTCTTGGCTTCTGAGCTCCTGCGAGATACGCATAACCTTGACGGATTCCCGTATTTTCCTTTTCTTTTGTTCAGTAGCCGGTACAATGACAACATCGTACGTAGTTCCAGTCGGACAGATCCCGATCCGTATTCTCACTCACGAAACGGCAGACCACATGGCAACTCTGATTTCAGTCGCATCCGGCAAAGGCGGCGTCGGGAAGAGCGTGGTGTCAGCCAACCTTGCGTTGGCTCTTGCGAAAAGCGGGCGACAGGTCATTCTGGCCGACCTCGACGTAGGCGGAGCCGACGCGCATATCATGTTCGGAGAATTGCATCCACCGGTCACCTTAACGGATTTCTTGAACAAACGGGTGAATCGACTGGAGGAGGTCGCCATTCCCATCACGCTGGATCCGAATCTTCGCCTGATTGCTGGAACCGGCGAGACCTTGGCAACCGCCAATATGGTGTATGCACGTAAGAAGCGGCTGATGAAGCAGTTCCAGGAACTCACGGCGGATGTCGTGGTGATCGACATTGGGGCCGGGACGAACTATCATGCGCTCGACTTTTTTTTAATGGGCGATATCCATTTGGCTGTCGCAACTCCCGAACCGACCTCTGTATTAGACCTCTACCGATTCATTAAGTTAGCAGCAATCCGTCGTGTCTTATCCAGCTTTCTTGCACGCAACCCGATGTCGGAGATCCTCTCCAACCGAGACTTCAGCAGTATCGAAGAAGTCATGGATGTTGCAGGTGCCACCGATGTGGACGGACGTGAGGCAGCCGCTGCCGTATTGCAATCATTCCGGCCCGGGTTGATCATTAACCGAGGATCCGATAGCTCCCGGGTCAATGTCCTATACCTTCGAAAGATTCTCCGTGAGTACGTCGGAGGGGATTTGATGCTCGTGGGAGAAGTGCCTGAGGACCCAGCCGTGCCTCAAGCCATCCGAAAATTCTTACCCGTGATTGAAACGGCACCAACCTCACTCGCCGCTAAGGGGCTGCTCTCACTTGCCACGGCCGTCGAGCAACTGATTGCCGCACAGGCAGGGAGAACCAACGAGGAGATGAAACATCTTGAAGAGGCGAAGACTGCTATTGTGTTCTCTAAGGCAGAAGTGACTCCGCCGCTGCCCGCGTCCACTCCAGTGAAATCGGAAGTTCCGATTGTCTCCTACGCGTCAACGACTAACAACATAGCGGAGCCTATCCGGCAGATCGATGGAAAGGTGAGCTAGCAAATAGAGAGAGCTGGCTAAAACCCTAGTTCCTTTTCCAGGTCGGCTTTCTTCTTCTCGAACTGCTTTTGTTCGGCTTCATTCTTCTGGTTAAACATATCCTTCATGCTCTCGCCGGCCTTCTCCATGGCCCGCTGAGACGCTTCACTTTTCTGCTTAATTTGCGCAGCCATGTCTTTTGCCTTAGGTGAGCCGGCGAATTCGTAATAGATCATGGCCTGCCCCTGCGTAAAAGTCGGGTCGGGGCGCTTTATGATAGTGTCACCACGTTGCTCAGCGCGGTCCCTGACAGGTTTGTCTCCAGATGGAAGGTATTTCATCCACATAGCCGCACTCCGGAGTTTTTCGATGGACTGTGTGCTGGCTTTCCCAAGTTCACCGATGTTCCCGGTCAGCCCTTGCGCGTCTCTCTCCTCGGCCTTCATCAGCCGATCGGCATTCATCGAGGCCACCTTCACAAGTTCTTGCCGGAATGCTGGTGGGGAACTATAGGGTTGTCGTGATCCGGTAGCTGGATCGACCGGCCCATATCGCCCATTATCGATATTCCAGGCCACCTCGAACAGGCGCAGGTCATCCGGTTTGGCCTGAACAGCTTTGAGCAGAACACGATTGGCCTCCTGATGGTCCCTGAGGGCTTCATAGTACCTGAAGGCCGTGGTTTGGCCAGTGGCTCGTACCGGGTCGCCAGAGTACAGTGCACCTTTTGCTTCGGCGGCTTGAGCTAAATCCCGTCCAAGCTTTGGGATGTTCGTCTTGGCTCTGACCACTGCATTCTTGTCATACCGATCCATACAGTCATCAGCCATGATCTGCATATACGCCACAAAGAGGGCTGCGGGCTGGCCGGCTTGTTCGGCTTTTTGCAGAGCGGCTGAGTGCGACAGGGCCGCCTTCTTTTCGTCATCTCCCAAGCAGAGGTCGTCGGCGTGAACGGCTGGAGCCATCAGCACGATGACCATCACGTGAACGACGGCTAGTTGTGTCAGACGCATCAGTGACACCCTCCCTTACTTCCCAAACAGCCCCTTCATCATCCTATTGACGTCAGGCATTTGCTCACCCAGGCTTTCCTTGGCTTGGTTTTCACGAGATTGTCTCTGCTGTCGTGCATTCTTCTTCACCTCTTCCATATTGGGCATGCCGCCCATCATGGCACCCATGTCGTTCTTGGTGTAGCCGGCTGGAATCTCGAAGAGGGTAGGGTCCTGCTTTTCCAGCTTCACATTGGTCAATTCGCTCGTCATGCGCATCTTCTTATCGCCCTCTTTCGAGAGCATATCCATCTTGACGGTGATCCCCTCCTTTGTGGTCCAGAAAAAGCCGCCGAATTTCCCGGAGCCGTCCTTCTTCATTGCAACGATCTTGGATTTGGTGGTCTTCAGACCATTGAGAGTCTCCTGACCAACTTCGGCCTGCTCCACGATATCGAAGGCGTCCATTCCCGATGCATTGGAGGCGTCCATCGGCATTTCCATATACATATTGCCCATCAACTGCCACACAACCTTCTTATCCTTCCGGATGATTGAGACCATGCCGTCCGAACCGCCCATCTCCATTCGATCCTTCTCGACCGTGTGGTAGATGCGTGACTTCATCGTCATACCGCCTTCAGTCTCCATCGTACTGTCAGCAGAGTAATCCACTTTTACTTCCGGAGGCGGCGCGGCAATCACAGCGAGGGGAACCAGCAGGGCGCACGTGAACAGACCGGCATCACGGAGTCGTCTCATGTGTATGTCCTCCTAAGGCAGAGCGTGCATGAATACATGGAGCCTATCGGGATCCGCACGAATGCGTCAATACGTAGAACTTCGCGGGATGGCGGTCAGGACGTGACCAGCGTGATTGGAAAGGTTGCGGTATAGCCGCTGTTCGTTTCCGAAGGCTCCAGCATCAGGTGCTCACCTCCCTCACGAAAGATGAAATCATGGTGATTGCGTACGCGGCGGCGACCATTCAACGAGTAGGGGAGTGCCTTGTGCACGTAATCTGTCAGTGCATCAGGAAAGTATACCTGTGAGGTAAACTCGTAGCTTCTTCGAATCATCGGCGCAGAGCGAATCTTGAAATGAATATGAACGGTCCTGATCGGATACCAGCCAGGGTAGATCGTTTGGAATCGTGCGATCCCCTGTGTATCGGTCATCTGATATCCGCGTAGAAACTGTTGTCCGGTTGTGTCAAAGCCAGGATCTCGGACATCGGAATAGACTCCCTTCGCATCGCAATGCCAGATGTCCACTTGAGCGTCAGATAGGGGCTGACAGTCGCCCGCATGACTGCCAGACACTTGAAAGGTGAGGGCTAACGGCGTACCAACTGCGACCTTCCCACTTGTCGGATCGGAGCGAATATCTATACGATGTAACCGCTCATCGATGAAATAGGGACCTTCGGTCTGTTCAGGTCTGACACGACAACGGGGATGGAACGTATCGGAAACGGCTTGAGTTGAGGTTCGCACTCCTGTCATCATCCAGATGACGCTGGTCGCCCCCGCCCAGACAAGGGTTTCACGACGAGAGTAGTGTGGTCGGGTAGGAGGACCTTCCTCGCTCATTAGATCAGCCTTCTCCCCCGGCATCTGTCGCTACCTACCCCTCAACCTTGGGTGGACAGCTCGAGGGGGTGGCGGAGGCGATGACAGTCCCGGTGAAAAACCTCGGGAGGGCCCATAGAACCCCCGGCTGCCATAATAGCCACCAAATGGTCCTCCTCCCCAATATCCACCGTACGCACCGCCATAGGGGTAGAATCCGCTATACCCGTATGGTGGATAGTAGGCCCCGTAGTATGGACTCCGATCCCTTCGTCTCTGGGACGCGATACTGTTCCAATCTATGATGTGTTTCACCTCAAGAACAGGATAGGTATAGTCGCTTTCATCAAGTGCTCTGGTGATCTCCCCTTTCACGATACCAATCACGGTAATAGGCGTGCCTTGTGGGAGGCTGGCCGGATCAAGAAAGGCTGCTCGAACCGCAAGGAACCGTCCCTCAGACCGAAGACGATCATCTGAAAGGGGACCATCTTTCTCTGTCGGGAGTTGCAAAACCTCCACTTCCGTTTCAGCCTCGGTCCGTTTCGCGCGAATGACGGTCCCACCGACCATCACCGTTCGCCCGACATATTCGCTGGGAGCTCTCTTTAACTCTGCAAACCGGACGCTGGCATCGATTTCCTGTTCCAGTCCCAGTGGAACTCCCAGCAACTCTGTATCACGTTGGACTTGATGGATCGATTCCGCACAAGCGGAAAACATGAGCGCTCCACCAACCAGAGGAGCGAGCATCGTCATTCGTGCCATACACATTCTCCTCTTCTAGAAATGATACGACAGACCACCAAGGATATGTTGTGCTCGGTAGTTGCCGCTGAAGCCACCGAGATCACCGAATGCTTGGTCGAATTTCACTGTTGCTCCCATATACTTATACTCCCCGAAGACCGCAATCTTTGGTGTGATGAATGCGCGAAGACCAGCCAGGACATTCCAGGCTGCAGCCACGTCAGAGTCACTTCGTACGGTGGGCGTCTCGCCGATGTGAGCGATTGCCGCTCCTATGCCGGCGCCAATGTACGGCTGAACCGTTCGTCCTGGGTATCGTGCAATGACATTGGCACCAACCGTGGTGACCCGCATGTGAATCCCTGGATCTGAGTCCAGCTGCTTGATGTGTGGGGTCGTATGGAGAACTTCACCCTCTATTCCTATCCAACTATGACCAGGGAAATATCCAACTTTGGCACCATACGTAATTGAGTTTTGGAGATCAAAGTCAACGAGTGGGCCAGACACCCCGGCCTGGCTGCCTGTTCCGGCAATACTGTTGATTCGATCAGCAAAGTTTACTCCCGCCGTGCCGGCAACGTACATTTCAGCCGATACCGGAAGCGCCAACGCGTTGATACTGGCGAGCCCAATTGCAAAGAGGCTGATGAGACTCATTCTGTGATTTGCCATCCTCGACCTCCGTTGAATCATCATACCAGAAGTTTTGTCCATGCAAGGCCCCCGCTCAACACAAGGCTAGGTCACCCATGACAGCACTCTAACTATTCGGTTTCCATCGTGATAAAACATCATGAATTCAGAAACCTACAAGACCTCTGTGTGATAATCGAATCCCTCGCGCTCACCAGCTGATTCCCACTTGGACTCTGCATGGCACCTATGGTACATCACGTACGTGGCATAACCATGGATATGGAATTCACACACACATCACGATTGACTCATGGAGGTACGGATTATGGGATTGATGGATCAAATGGGACAAGTTGTCGGCGGTCTTCTTGGCGGACAGAGTGGACAGAACCCGCTGCTGCAAGCCGTCACCAGTTTACTGGGAAGCAACAGCAACCTCGGCGGACTCGCTGGACTGGTTCAAGCCTTTCAGAAGAACGGATTGGGCGAGATTGTCAATTCGTGGGTGAGTACGGGGCAGAATCTGCCGGCGTCGCCGCAACAGATCGAGCAAGGATTAGGGAGCGATCTGCTCAATCAACTAGCCGGTAAAGCCGGGTTATCTCCCCAAGACGTAAGCTCACAATTGTCTGACCTCCTCCCAAACCTGGTCGACAAATTAACTCCTAATGGCAAGATCGAGGCCGGTCCGTTGGAGCAGCTCCTCAAGTTGGTCCA
>CABVSA010000106.1 GCA_902500805.1 uncultured Nitrospira sp.
ACGCGCTACTTCGCGTCCTCTGGCTATGTAAAGACATAACCCGAAAATGCTCTAGCAGTCCGGTGGTATCGATGTGTCTGTACCATGGTTTGATCCGCCTGAGCAGGAAGCTGTCTGTCCGCTTCCTCTGCTTTGCTTCCAGGCTAGAGTATGCCGGCTAAACGATTCATTCCCAAGGTCGTCTGAGCAAAAAATAACTGAAAAGCCTGATAGTCCTGAGGTTGTATTGGCGGGCGGCCTGGTCCTCGATCACAGTAGACAAGGCCGATGGGTCTCACCCCCACTCGTAATGGGGCGAGGATTGCCGATGTAGGGTGCCAAACATCAACAAATTCCTGTTTCATGGACCCAGCCGGCTGGTCTGAAAGATTTGGAACCAGGAGTGGCTCAACCCGTTTAAGCATCGAGAGGAAGAAGGAATGTTCTCGGCTGAGTGAACCCGAAAGAGAGGAGAGATAGGGTGCCAGAGGAGTGACGCCCAGCGCCAACTTTCCGATCAGAAGATCACTATCGTTTGGATTGAGCAGTGTCAGCCCGACACGGCCCAATCCCGCGTCCCGCTGGAGCGATTGGATAAAGATTCCAAGGAGGCTATTCAGATCGATCGCGCCTTGTAGCGAGTTCTGGAAGACCTGAAGTGTTTCAAATGGGTTATTCCGAATGGGGGCTGGGGGCTCCTCCTGGCTGAGAGAAACTTTCAACGGAGCGGGTCCATGGTCTTTACCGGGTATGCTGGTAGTTGAGGATTGTCGTGCAGGTGCCTCCGTGGCGTGGTGCCCGTTCAACGGCATCAGAGAGTTGTGAAGTGGATCGATCGCCAGTCCCATCGAACGGGTGAGCTGGCGGCCTCGGTCCATGGCTTGGTTCATCAATTCAGAAAACCGTCGTGAAGATAGTCCGCTTCCGAGCTGAAGTGTCCGTTTCGCGTCCTCAATGGCCGTGGAGGATGTAGAATGCGTCATCGCCTCCACAAGCCGGATTGAGCCAACCACCAGACCTCGGTATGTCTGTGGTGTGCTCTGCCAACGTCCCATCGGCAACTCTTCGACCGTGCCAAAGAGGTCGACGAGATAGTCGGGTAGCTTCCACAGTCGAGCCAAAGCTTGGGCCAAGGTCAACCGGGAAACACCGATAAGCCTGGTCTCCTGACTGACACGGTCGGCCGGGTGCTTTGCTTTCCGGAAGGCTGCCTGGAGTGCTTCAAAAAGATCCGGATCCTGGTAGGCAATGGCCAAATCTCCGATCGAGTACAGGAGCGCTGCGGTAAATAATTGACTCGGCTGCGGGTAGTTGATCGCCGTTCCAAGCTCATTCGCGTAAGTGGCGGCGACAAGGGACTTGGCGATCAAGGTTCGGAGTTCTTGCTGGCGTGTCGGCCAATGGTGCAGCTGCTCGACCAGATGTGCGGCGGCGACGAGAGCGCGAACGGTATCGAGTCCAAGCCAGCTCACGGCATGAGGGATGGCGCTGATCGTCTGCCGTGGGCTGTACGCGATGCTGTTGGCGACTTGCAAGACTTTGCAGGTGAGCCCATGGTCTCGGCTGATCACTTGCGTCAGATTGTCGGGAGTGGACTGTGGGTCCGCATCATTCAGGATTTGCTGACAAGTGGATTGAAGGATCGGCAGGCACTGTCCGGACTCATCGAACAGAGGCTTCAGTTTTGGACGTAGTCGAGGGCGGATCGAGTCAATAAGGGTTGATTCCGTCGCCGAAGGCATAGGGGGTTCCTCGATAGAAGCCAGAGACTGTATCGGTGAGAATCCTATCCAGCTTGAGAAGTCGGTACTAAGAAGGGGCGATGAGCGGGATTCTGTAAGAAGATATGTAGTCTGAAGGAGTGGTCGGCTGGTTGGCCAACCATAGGGGTGATCGTCTCCAGCAGTGCTTCAGTTGGCGATCTTCGTGTGTTCTCTCCATATCGGTTCCGTGGGGATTGTCGCATGCAAAGAATTGCAATCTGATGGTCGATTCAGCCCCTCAGGACTAGAATTCAGTGTGATGGCGGAACGTCATCAGGCTTGTCACCTGCCTCCACGATAGTTTTTCCCATTCCTAACCGATAGAGAAGATGGAGAGCCGGTCCGCATCGACAGGCAAGAAGGAGGGGCTCCACCATGCCATTGGCGAGTGAATTGGTCCAAGTGTGCACCACGGTGTCGACATTATCCGAAGTGTATTGTCGTGTGCGGGATGTGGTGGACGATCCCAACGCAACTATGGGAGATCGAGTCAAGGCTCTTCAGCTCGATCCGGCCATCGCAGCCAGGCTGCTGCGCATGGCCAACAACTCACCCTATGGACCGTCGAGGCAGGTCGACACCGTGACCGGCGCAGTCCAACTCCTTGGGAAGCAAGTCATCAACGATTTCGTCGCGACGACGACCGTCGGTCAAACTTTCGCGGGAATACCGGTTGATCTGATGGATCAGTCCAAGTTCTGGAGAAAAAGTCTCTTCTGTGCGCTACTGGCTCGAACAGTCGCGAAGTCTTGTGGTGTCTATGACCAGGAGCAGTCGTATCTGGCAGGCCTCTTGCGCGATATCGGCCACTATATCTTGTGCCAGACCGTTCCACAGCGGGCTCAGTCTGCGCTGATTGAAGCAGGGTATCTGGAAGCGTCATTGGCTGAGGTGGAGCAGTCTAATATTGGCTGTGACTTTGCAGAAGTCGGAGCTGAACTCATCCGATCCTGGGGCTTGCCTGTACAGATCGAGCAAGCGGTCCGTTGCCAACTGAGCCCAAAGGATGCCGGTGAATTTATCCTACAGGCATCCATCGTGCACATAGCTGGTGCTGTGGTTGATTATGATGAACTCGATTCCAGTCGACGCCCTGCGTCAGTAGCCTTCAGCCCCCAGGCCATTACTGCCACAAGATTTGTGCCGGCCAACCTTCCAGCACTCCTCACAGAAGCCCGAGCGCAGCTGCAAGAGACTCTGGCAAATGTGCAGCCCTACACGATGGCAGCCTAGTACGTTGGCGGAGTGTCGTTGAACGAACGGGGCTTTGAGACCCTACACGAGCTATTCTACGGCGTGGCCTTCCAGGAAGACTGCTTGCTCCAGTGTGCGAAAGAACTGCTGGTAAGGCGCGGGGTCTTCGACGGCACAGAGGTAAAACTGGGCGCTGGCTCGTACCACCAGTTGCGCCTCGTTGCGTTTGCGGACGGTGACGGTCAAGCGGACAAGATTACTTCGGTGAGTAAACGGACCCCATGTTCGGTCGTGACGGTTGAGAACCAGTAATGTGTCTGGTTGATACAGCAGGTAGCTCAAATCGAGGCCATAGATCTGCTCATTCTCGACATACTTCTTCCCGGAGACGAGGCCCAGCTCTTCATCGAGTACTTCCACTTTGAAATCCAAGTCCTGCAGGGTGGACACGATCGTCGCCAGCATCTTGCGCCGATCCGAGGTGTCGAACACACGAGATTGAGCCGTGCGAATCTTGACTTGGCTTTCTTCGGAAAGCCAGATTTGCTCACGCGAGTCCCATTGGTTGACATGCCGTAGCTCGTAAGGTGTTGGGCATCCCTGCAACAGCAGGCAGAGACCAACGACGAGCCAGCAGTTCAGCCACCCAGCTTTTACGGGAAGCCTGGTGAATTGGGCAGGTATCCTTTGGTGAGAGACCAGGTTCATCAGTTCTGGGTGACAAAGAGAGCGCGTTCCAGTGTGGCGAAGAAGTTTTGGTAGACCTTGGGATCTTCGATAGGCTTGTTGTTATAGATGGCGTTTGCGCGAATCATCATGCGGCTCTCGGCTTCCGAGCGCACCGTGACAGTCACACCGACGACATCGTAGAAGTTCGGCTCGGCGAACCGTGCCGCCGTCACCAGCCCCAAGGATTCATTGGCTCGCTCGATGATGAAACCGAGGTCTTGCAGCGCTGCAATGACGCCACGCATGGCCAGTTGACGATCCTTGAGATCGAAGGATCGAGTTTGCAAGCTCCGAATCTTCATCTGCGCCTCAGTCGGCGCCAGTAGGTCAGGACTGGGTTGCGGGGCAGCGCAGCCTTCGATGAGCACAAGGCCGACGACTGCAAGGATTCCTCTCACGTTCTCCAACTTCATCATTACCTCGTGCTCAGAGTGCGAATGGTTCCAGAAACACGGCTTTGGACAATTTTGCAAAGAAGGTCTGGTACATCACCGCATCGCGCAGCATTTCCATTCGTTGCTCCCCGGGTGGAATACCTTGTTGTCCAGACGATCCCCCTCCTTGCCACACGACTCGGTAGAACACGACCCTGACTTCCTGGCGCGTGGTCTCTGGATTGACCGGTCTGGTGACCAGCGTGGCGGCGATCTTTTGATGGAGATCAATGGGCATAACGATCGGAGGTTGTTGCACGAGTATCAGCGGCGCGCTCAGGAGAAAGACGAAAAAGCGGGTGAGGTCCTGGCCGTACTCCCGAGCGCTTCGTTCTTTGGTTGCTCGCAAAAACCCAACCTCACGCACGCTTTCTTCGACCTGAAACCCAAGATCCTGTAGGACAGCGGCTGCGGCGGATAGTAACTCCGTCCCATCCTTGGTTTCGAAGAGGCGGGTTTCCATGGCCCGATGGGCGGCGCTCTCTGGTGCCAGCTGAAACAGTTCAGCTGGTTGTGTCTGTGCCAAGCACCCGATGAGCAGGTTCGACATGGCAAGGCATGCTACCGCCACAAGTGTTCGCCAAAGTCCAGACCCGCACTGCATGCTAGAACTGGGTGGAGTTGTACGCAAAATCTCGGACTTTCTTCTCTTCGTCATACTTAATGATGATTGTGAGCGTCCGTTGGCGCTGTGAGCTGGAACTGTCGCGGGATGCGGCGCCAAGAATAATGATGCCTGCAAAAGAGGAGCTGGACGTATACACGCGATCGGTCGACACTTTGTCATAGATCCAGACCTCGCGGCGTTTGTCGTCAGTGGTCACGATATTGGGGCTTCCCAGGAGTTCGGCCACCTGGGCGGCGGACATGCCGACTTTGATTTCGCCCTGCACCTTCCCGACTGTCAGGCGGTCTTCCTTGATTTCAGCCTTGTTGCCGCCGCAGCCTGCGGCCATAAGAACTAGACACAGGCATAGCGCGCTCCATCGATACGTCATCGTGGGGTTTCCTTTCCGTTCACCTTGTGCGGTTTGTTGTGTGACATGAGAATAGGCTACTGCGCCAAAGAGAATGTGTCAATGAGTCCAACTAGAAAAGCTGGTAATAGAGTGCAGCTCCTCATCAATTCCTTGTCACAATGGAATGTGTCGCATGGTTCATCAAGCAAACCAAACTCAATCGAGGAAAGTCCCGTAGGATGCTTTCAGGATTTGGCTGTCTTTGCTCAGGAGCCTTGAGGTGCTTGTTTATGCAGTAGGGCCTTGCTGGCTATGACGGTCACTCGATGGACAAGCAACATGATGCAATGTGCAAAATCATATTAGAAAATACAACGGATCAATCAATCCTGCTCAGTTGCGGTAAGGATGTTTTCTGGTGTGTAACCGCCGGTATGACGATGGCCGAAATCAGAGACATTCTAGTCCTCTTAGGAGTACGTGATGAATTGCGCCGTCAAACAGCAGGGAGAAATCTTTGAGCTATCCAGGTAACTCGTCGTGGTAGAGGTCAATCCGGTAATGCGTACTACGGCCGCCGCCGGTTGGCACCAAAATACCCTTCTCTGCTAAGTCCTGTAAGTCACGTGTGGCAGTGGCCTTCGATGTGCCTGTCATGGACATATATTTTTTTGCACTCATGCCTCCCTCGAACCCCTTGGGACCCTCTTCCAGCATCCGGCGAAGAATCTGCATCTGACGCTCGTTGAGTTGGTCTTTGAAGCGGTCAAACAGCATAGTTTTTTGCAGCGTAAAGTTGATGTGTTCTTCGGCTTGAGTTTGGGCTTCAAGAGCAACTGCTACAAACCAGGTGATCCAGGGGGTGATCTCGTTGGCCTGCTGTGCTTGCTGCAAGGCGTCGTAATAGTCATTTCTTTTGGCCTCAATCGCTCGAGACAAGCTGAGCAATGCAGGCCGTCCGAGACCCTGTGACAGGGCCTTCTCGGACAAGGCACGCCCGACACGACCATTGCCGTCTTCAAAGGGGTGGATCGACTCAAAATACAGATGGGCGACGGCAGACCGGACAACGGCCTTCTTGATCGGTGTTGATCCGTCAGGGCTGGTGTCGTTAAACCAGCTGATGAAGCGCGCCATCTCGCGGGGAACAATTGAGGACGGTGGTGCTTCAAAGTGAACGGTCTCATGCCCAATCGGCCCAGAGATGACCTCCATTGGTTCTGCGTGGGTTCTCCACTGGCCTGGTTGGATACGCCGGTGTCCCGCCATGATCATCCGATGCCATTCAAACAACTGTTCCTGGGAAAGCGGCGCCGCAAAGCTCTGGCGGACATCGGTCATCAGGGTTGCGATGCCGATCGCTCTTTTATCACCGGCCTGGGCCTCCTTCTCGATGCCGAGGTTTTTACGGATGGAAGAGAGCACATCTCGTCGACTCAGGAGTTCTCCTTCAATGGCTGATGTCTTGAGGGCTTCGGTCGCCATCAGTTCGACCGCAGCTTCGATTTGTGCGCCCGGCGACAAACCTTTCACCAGGCCTGCGACCTCTCCAGTTTTCTCTGCAAAGGTGAGGAAGATCTCTTCTAGGCCTGACAGGTCATACCGGAATTGAGGCCAATCTGCTTGTTGCCAGTTATACGACATGAGCCGATTATATCAAACAATCGGCTCATGAAACTAATTAATGGTGAGCCGATTGTTGTCGATATTCGGCTCATGTGTTTGTCGCGATCGAAATGGGCTTAAACCTGTGTCCATGGCTCCACAAGGTCGAGTACAGCCGAAGAGGACTGATTTTCTATGGGGATGTACGGTGAGTGCCAATCATGAGTTATGGGCGAGTTCCTGATAACTCATGGGAGGAGGGCTTTGCCGGTTATAGCCGCCCGAATGTCCGCTCGAAGAACTCTTTAGTGAGTGCCATGTGCTGGGCGATATCGGTCTGCAGGTGGCGGGCGCCGGCTTGCCAGTCGTCGGTCGTGTATCCGACGCGGCGCGCCAGGAAGATGAACTCGTCCGAATCGACTGGCGGAAGGACACGATCCTTGGCGTTACCACGGACCATGCGAAGGCCGTCGATGAGCATCCGGATGAAGAAATAGGCCTTACGCAGCGCCTCGCCATCCTGTCTGGTCACGATGCCACAATCCACAAGTGCCGCTAAGGCCTGCATAGTGTTGGGGGTCCGTAAGATGGGGAGGCGAGATCCGTGCTTGATCTGGAGATATTGGACGGCGTACTCGATGTCAACAATACCGCCTTGGCTGTGCTTCAAGTTCACCGTGCTGCGTTCCACGAGCTGCTTCAGCTGTTGACGGCGCGCATCGAGAACAATATTCGGATCCAAGGGTTTGCTGCCGTAGACATAGTGGTCGCGGTGGGTTTCAACTCGCTTCCCGAGCTCCGGATCACCGGCGACATGGCGCAGTTTGATCAGCGACTGGCGTTCAAACGGTGCGGCAAGCCCCTGGTCGCTATAGTATTTGGCGATTTCATCGAAGGGGTTCGTCAGCGAGCCTTTTCCTCCATGAGGCCGAAGGCGGACATCCACATGGAAGATGCCTTCTTGTTTCGCTTCGATCCATTGCAGGAGCTCGTACCCCAGCCGCTCAAAGTATTCGCTGTTGTCGATGGGGTGTTTCCCGCCGGTCCGTCCGGCATCGCCGTAGACAAACAAAACCTCGATGTCAGAGGCATAGCCCAGCTCTCTCCCTCCGAATTTTCCCAAGCCGAGGACGGTGAACGGGCAGGGCTTCTTATTGGCTAAGCGTGGCGGGCCATACAGTTTGTTCAGTTTGGTTTGGCAGTCCTTCAAGCTTCGATCGAGAATGGCTTCGGCCAGTTGTGTCAGGGCGGCGGAGAAATCCGGCAGGGCTGTGTCCGGCTCGACAATGTGTTTCATGTCGATACGAAACATCTCGCGATCTTTGAAACTGTTCAGTGCGGCTTTCCGATCTTCATCGGATTTGGCCCGGTTGACCAGGCGATCAAGTTCCTTGCGAAGGGTGACTCTCGGGGTGATCAGGGGAGCATCCCGGTAGTCTTGCAGAAGGGGTAAAAGATTACTGTGTTGGCGACGGAGAAAATCTTCCCACAGAAAGTCGCTGGCGCCGAGCAGTCTGGCGAGTAGGGGAAAGGTCTTTTTGTCGCTGAGAAAGGCCAAAGCTTCCTGCTGAGCCTTTCCTTTCGTTTGCTGAACCGTCAGGTCAAGGAATTGGTCGAAGGCTTCCAACGCCTTGGTCGGATCCGGAGCCCAGGTGAGGGCATGGGTAAATTGCTTGATGAGGACGGCCGTGAGGCGTAACTGCTGCTGATCGGTGGCATCGGTGAGTTTTTGGCCGTGCCGGTTGCGGACATAAAAGCGATCATGAATCTTCCCGTTTTCGACGTCGAACTGTGCTTTTGAGATGTACACATTCCGCATCGCGAGGGCATTGGCAAAGGCGTACAAGAAGGCCGGTGTATCGTCCGACCGGATGTCCATGACCGTATCAACGGGTGATTGGCCGTTGTCGAAGGTGATCTGCACGGGATGGAGCAGGCCGCTGAACGAACCACGGCGTTTGCCGAGCTGTTCCACGAGACGGCGGTTCACAGCGAAGCGCGCCTCCTCAAACTGTCCTTTGTCCAGTAGGGTGATCACTGAGGAGAGCGTATCAGCCAGCTGATGTTGTTGTTTCCTTCCTAACTCCACCCCTGGGACCGGCTGTACGCGGAACACATCGACGATCTTTTTTTGAGCCAACCCTGGAGTGGCCGTAGGCCGGAGGCGCGGGCCGTACTCGTTTCGGCTGGTCCGAGAGGATAATGGAGCGGTTTTCTCCGCAAATGTGTAAATATCGCCTTCCTCAATGTTCAACCCAAAAGCTGACAGCAATCCGCAAATCATCGCGAATTCCGAGAAGTAGTCGTACGCGACGATCGTGATGACACAGCGTTGGTCCGGCTGTTCAGCGAACGCCACCTCGCAGAGGTGTTCCGGCGTCAGCCGGGCCGTCAGTCGGACGTGTTCGGCAATTGTTGGAGGAGTGAACCGTTGGAAGTATTCCTGATCCAGACGGGCGAAGAAATCCTGCAGAAGATCGGATGGCACATCAGAGCACAGCGGACGGACGGTGTTGAGTAGTGTGACGCGATCTGGCATGACCGTCAGTATACCCGAACGGTTTCATTGTGCGTAGAGAAACCTGTCAGTATAATGCCGCGCTATGCGCGGAGGTCGTGAAGTGTGAGGCGTGAAGCGTGAAACGGCAATCTGAGAAGAGCGACATGCCACGAGTATCAGTTCGAGGGAGTGGATCTGGAGGACCGGATCCAACGCCGATCTTGCTCGCGGCCAAACGGAATGCCGATCAGGTACAAGCGATCTTATCCGCCTATGGCTTGCGGGATTTTGACCTGGCGGACCGTAATCTCGATGCGATGGCTGGTGATCCATTGCAGCGCAATCGGCTGGCCGAGATCCTCCCGATGATGCTGGAATCCATCTCACGGACAGCTGATCCGGACCAGGCCCTCAATCATTGGGAGCGGCTGTTCGGGAGCGTCTCGCGTGCGTCATTCCTCGACTACCTGCGAACGTGGCCACGCATGCTCGATCTGCTGTGCGTGATTTTCGGCAACAGCGACGCCTTGGCCTTTACGCTCATTCGAGATCCCATGTTGGTCTATTGGCTGGCCGAAGAAGAGGTGCTCTCGCGCGCGCCGACAGGGAAAGAGTTTGAGCGGGCGCTTCGAGAGAGCATCGGGCACCTGACGGCGAAGGAAACAAAACTGGATGCGCTCCGTCGTTTTCGCAGGCGGGAGATGTTGCGCATCGGCGTTCGGGATCTCCTCAAGCTTGCCACCGTGCCGGAGACGACGGCCTCATTGTCAGACCTGGCCTGTGTACTGATCCATACGGCCTACGAAATCATTGATGCAGATCTTCGCCAGCAATATGGCGTGCCGATGCATCAGGCTAAGACAAAGCAATGGGTGGAGACCGGGTTCACCGTCATTGGGATGGGCAAGCTCGGCGGACATGAGCTGAACTACAGTTCCGATGTCGATCTGATCTACCTCTATGAGGCGCATGGCGGTGAAACCAGAGCCTTGAAAGGTGGGCGGGCTCCTGCCCCTCCTGGCGTCGGTATTTCCAATGAAGAATACTTTGAGATTCTTGCCAGGGAATTAACGCGTGTCTTGTCTGAACCCACCAGAGAGGGTCACATCTTTCGAGTCGATTTGCGGCTACGCGCGGAGGGGTCCATCGGGCAGCTTGCTCGATCACTCGATGAATATCAGCGGTATTATGCCGTCCGTGGACAGGTCTGGGAACGGCTGGCTCTGCTGAAGGCCGCGCCGGTTGCCGGATCGCAGGCGGTTGGGCAGGCCTTCCTCAAGATGGTCAAGCCGTTTGTCCTGGGGGTGAGAGGAAAACTGGACCAGGATCAGGCCTTGGCAATCGTGCAAGACGTACGTGCAGTGAAGGACATGATCGACGCCAAAATGACCGACCGTGGTCACGGCCAACGGAATGTAAAACTGGGAACCGGGGGTATTCGGGAGATCGAATTTTTCGTGCAGACCATTCAGGTCTTGGCCGGACGCAAGGTGCCGGCCCTGCTGGACCGGAGCACGCTTGGGTCACTGGACCGGTTAGTGGGCAAGAAATTGCTGTCGATCAAAGAGCGTGATGCGTTGGTCGCCGCCTATCTGTTCCTCCGGGATGTCGAACACAAATTGCAGATGGTGCATGACCTCCAGACGCATTCCCTTCCCGCTGAAGAAGACGAGCTAGAACGGTGCGCCATTCGGATGGGGTATGGGATCGAGGATCGGAAGAAGGCTGTTGCGTCCTTCCAGGCCGACCATCAACGGCACACGGAGATGGTGCATCGGACGTTCCAGTCATTCTTTGTCGAGCCGAAGACCTCCTCGGTCCTCAAGTCGACGCTTCGTCTGATCGGTGCGTCGAAGTAGATGAGTCGGTGCGAGGGCGGAAAGGTAGGGACGTGATAGCGCAGGTGATCGTATGCCCTATGCTATGTGCAGATTGTCTGCCGCGCAATACTACTGGACAAGATTGACAGCCCTGGTTGCCTCTGCTAGCGTCTGTGTGTGAGTGCTGGAATAGTAGTCTTCTCTTTGCAGTGAGGGGTATGAATACGATTCAGATCAAGACCCCGTCTCCTGAGCAAAGCCTTCCTTTGGTAAAAGAGGCGCTGGAGATGGAAAAAAACTCACACGCGACAGTCTTGCAATCTCAGAGGGGCGAATCTCGTCTCTGGTCAGAGCGCTCGGGGTTACGGTTGATCAAGTACTGGGGGGTGTCGTTGCAAGAGGAGAAGAGAACGAGCAAGACTTGTTGGATTTGGAAGGTGAGCTGGAGCTCCGTCGGACGTTGCAAGAGACACTCACGCATCTCGAGCAGCTCGAAGTATGTCGATAGCCGACTACGCATCACAAATTCGCTCGGCCATTCTTGAAACGCCCCACATCGTCTCTCACTCTCTCGGGTATGAGGATCGCCCGCCTGTAGCAGGGATCATAAAAGGATCAGCGACGTTTGCCGATGGAACGGTGCTCCACTTTAAGGAATATCTGCAACTACACCCCACCAGCATCTGACCTCGGTTGTCAAGAGTGGACGCCATGAAGTGTAGCCTCACATCGCCGAC